>DASTFH010000119.1:0-2011 GCA_035708725.1 Gemmatimonadales bacterium
TTCCGCCATCCGCAGCCGCTCGACTTCTTCCGCACCATGGAAGACGCGGCCGGCGAGGACCTCGGCTGGTTCTGGAAGGAATGGTACGCCAATAACTGGAGCTATGACCTCGCGGTCAACGGCGTAAAGCCGGTGGACGGCGACCCGGCCAAGGGCTCACTCGTCTCGCTCGCCAACCTGGACAAGATGGCGTTTCCCACCACGCTGCGCGTTGAGCAGGCCGGCGGCTCCGCGATCACGGTGAACGTGCCGGTAGAAGCTTTTCAGGACGGGGCATATGTGTCGGTGTACGTGGCGAGCAAGAGCCGGCTGACGAGCGTGGTGGCGGATCCGGAGAAGAAGTTGCCGGATGGGGATCGGGCGAATGACAGGTGGGTGGCGAAGTAGGATGGGCGGAAAGCCGACGGTCAACGGTCAACGGTCGACAACTGCCATGTCACTCTGAGGCCGCGAAGCGGCCGAAGAGGCGGAGCTTGGTCGAGTTTCGGTCCCCTCGCTGCGCTCGGGGTGACACATTGCTCACCCCTCGTCCCTCGCCCCACGCCCCACGCCCCACGCCCCATATCTTCATATCCAATCCGCCTCCATATTGGATGGCAATGCCAACCCCAATCCAGGACGCCCGCTGACCGGCCCCGGCTCCGACCCCGCCGTCGCCTCGGCGTTCGCCGACCGCTACCGGATCGAGCGCGAGCTGGGGCGTGGCGGCATGGGCGCCGTCTATCTCGCGCGCGACATTGCGCTCGACCGCTCGGTGGCGCTCAAGGTCCTCCCGCCGGAGTTTGCCAGCGAGGGATCGCTACGCGAGCGATTCCTCCGGGAGACGCGAATGACCGCGTCGTTCTCCCATCCGAACATCGTTCCCGTCTATTCAGTGGAAGAGCGCGACGGCCTGCTGGCCTTCGCCATGGGATATGTCGAGGGTGAAAGTCTCGCCGAGCGGGTGAGGCGGCTGGGTCCGGTGGACACGCGGACCATTGTGCGCGTGCTGCAGGACATCGGCTATGCGCTGGCGTATGCGCACGGGCGCGGGATTGTCCATCGCGACATCAAGCCTGATAACATCATGATCGAGCGTGCCACCGGCCGCGCGCTGCTGATGGATTTCGGCATCTCGCGGGCGGCAAGCGCGACGGCGGGTGCAGCGCCCGGCCTGACGCGGGTGGGAGAAGTGGTGGGGACGCCCGAGTTCATGAGCCCGGAGCAGGCGACCGGCGACGAGGTGGACGGCCGGAGCGATCTCTACTCGCTTGGCCTTGTCGCCCTCTTTGCGCTCACGGGCACTGCGCCCATCACCGGCAGCTCCGTCGCCCAGATCATCACCAGGCAGCTCACCCAGCTGCCGCCGCCTGCCGCCACGCTGCGCGACGACATTCCGGATGCGCTGGGTGCGGCGATTGACAAGTGTGTCGCCAAGCAGCCGGAGGACAGGTTCCAGGGCGCTGAGGCGCTGGTGGAGGCGATTGATGCGGCGCAGCTGGCGCCGCCGGAGATACCGCTGCCGATCCGGATGTTTGCCCAGGAGCTGCAGTCACTCGGGCTCATCTTCTTCTTCCTGATGGTCATGGCGTGGCTCCTGATGCAGAATGCCCGCCAGTTCGGCAACCTCAACGTCTCGCTTCCGGTCGTGGTGATCGTGGCGGTGGCTGTGACCCGCATCGTCGAGAACTACTTCACCGCCCGCCGGCTTGGCACGTTCGGGTTCTCGGCGGATGATGTGCTGAAGGGCTTCCGTGGTGTGGTGAGCGAGCACGAGGAGCACCGCAACCGGCTCCGCGCCGATCCCGCAACGGTACGCCGCCGCCGGAGCACGGTGCGCCGGTCGCTGATCCAGATCCCGATTGCCATTGCGCTGATGGTGTTGGCGTTCCGGGGCCGAGTGAAGATCGGGCCGGGGCAGTATCACGTCTCGGCGCTGCATGTGACGCTTGCAATCAGTGGCCTGTGTTTGTTCGGGGTGAGTCTCGTGCTGCTGATTCGTAGCCCGTTCCGGATGCAGCTCAATGAGCGG
>DASTFH010000120.1:0-5626 GCA_035708725.1 Gemmatimonadales bacterium
ATGACGACATCCGCCCCATGCTCGATTGGGCGGAAGTTGATGGGGCTCGCGAACGTGGCGTCCACCAGTAGCGCCAGGCCATGCTCCCGCGCTGCCTGGGCCACGGCGTCAACGTCCAGGACGCGGAGCGTCGGGTTGGTGGGCGTCTCGATGAAGATGGCGCGGGTGTGCTTTTTCATGGAGCGGCGCCAGTTCCGCGGCTGGTCCGGCTCGACATAGGTGACGTCGATCCCGAACCGGCCGAATTCCTCGTCGAACAGCTTGCGCGTGCCGCCGTAGATCCAGGCGCTGGAAATCAGGTGGTCACCGGGTCGGAGCACCGCCAAGTGCGCCAACGCCGTCGCCCCCATGCCGCTCGCCACGAAGAGCGCATCATCCGCCCCTTCCAGCAGGGCGTACTTCCTTGCGAGGCTTACCTGGTTGGGGTTGTTGCCATACCGGGTGTAGAGCACTTCCTCGTCGCTGCCCACCGGGCTCGCAAAGGTGGAGCTCTGCACGATGGCGGGAACGACCGGAGCCCAGTCGGCATGCCGCGCGGCCGCGCCATGCACCGCGGTGCTGGATAGTCCGAGCCGCCGGCGCGTCATTGAAATGGGAGGGGAAAGAACGCGCCGTGCTCGGCGCGCGCCAGCCTGCGCGTGGCGAGCGTGGAGAGCGCGCGCTCAGCCCGGTCAAACGGCCAATTGAGGTCGGCCGCAAGGAGGGCCGCCGTGGTGGGGCCCGTGTCCACCACCGAACTGAAGGCCGCCCGGGTGTCCTCATCCACCCAGCCGAGCAGGTTGGCCGAGGCGCCATCGCCGCAGGCCACCGCCAGCCGGTGATGCCGCAGTACATGATCCACCGCGTCCACCTGGTCCTCGCGCAGGTTGCGAAGGACGACATAGCACTCGCTCGCCAGCGCACCGAGGAGAAACTTGGCCACCACTTCATCGGCGCAGCTCAGGTCCAGCAGGTCCACTTCGGTGAAGTCGAGAAAGACGGTTACAGACGGGCTCGCTTCCAGCGCCCGCTCGATGCTGTTCCGGACGGCGGCCCCGGTGGGGCGGGTCACCAGGCACCGTGAGTCGCCCGAGGGCGATTCCCGGAGCAGATGATGCAGGTGGATGGTCTGGATCATGGGGCGGCAGCTCCGGGCGCCGGGATGGTTATCTGCACCTGCGCCCCGGGGAAGCGGGGCAGGTGCTCGGCCAGCGGGGCGTCGTCATCCCAGTCGGGAACGATGGAGAGCCGGGCTGTGCCGCTGCGGATCGAGATCTTGCCATTCCACTGGTGAATGAACCGCTTGATGAAG
Source organism: Gemmatimonadales bacterium (assembly GCA_035708725.1). Taxonomy (GTDB): domain Bacteria; phylum Gemmatimonadota; class Gemmatimonadetes; order Gemmatimonadales; family GWC2-71-9; genus CAMLHP01. The sequence goes on from DASTFH010000120.1 coordinate 1,292, forward strand.
GCGAGCCCCTGGCCACGACCAGGATCGCGAAAGCGGCTGACATTCTGGATGAGCGCCGCCTCGATGGCGGCGCCGTCTCCCCAGCGTTCTCCATATTGGCGAGCGTGCGTGGCCTCGAGCGAGTGCCGGAAACCTACGCCGCTGTCACTGACCGCGATAACAACTACCCGCCGGCCCAGCCGCCGTCGCCAGGTGTAGCTCTGCACCGCCACCCAGCCGGCGGCGCCGGCATGCTCCACAATATTCTGGCATGCCTCCGAAAGCGCCATCCCGAACCCGTAGGTTTCCTTCGGGTTGATGCCCAGCTGCTCCACCAGGATGCGGGTGGCATTGTCCGAGACGCCCCGCACCGCCTCGTGCACGTCCTTCATGGCCCTGATGGCCCGGATATCGAGCAGCGCGTCGGTGGCGCCAGTGGCCGCCTTGGGGACACGGCCATGAATTTCGAACAATCCCTCGGCGTGCGCAAAGAATCCGGTGCGCGCCAGGTAGCGCTTGACGTCGTCCGCCTGCGGCGCGGTGAAGAGCGGCTGCGGCAGCCCGGCATCCTTCAGCGCCTGGCCCGCAGTGAGCAGCCCCACCAGGCCATAAGGTGAGAACCACTGCGTCTGCCGCGCATCGATGAGGAGCCGCACATCGGGTGGCCACTCGCCACACGCCTCGGCGAACTGATCAAAGCTTCGGTCGTCGAAGCTGGCTGGCACCTGTACGACGCGCGTCACACGCCCACCAGCGCGCCGCGGAGGAGCGGCGCGAGCGCGCTCGCGCCCCGGAGCGTCGCATTCCGCGCCGCCAGCCGGTTGCCATGGGTGATCGCTGCCTCCAGCGAATCGCCGGAGACGAGGCGGCCCATGGTGGCGGCGCCCAGTACATCACCGCAGCCGGTCGGGTCCACCGCGTCCACCGTCGGCGGGGCCAGCCGGGCGGTGCGGATAGCGCCGCCCGGCCCTGGCCGGCCGAAGCCGTCAAACGACGGATCCGCGATGTAGGCGACACCCCGCGCACCCAGGGTCACCAGCAGGGCACGGGTGCCGCGAGCCAGCGCATGGGCTGCGACGCCCAGAGGCTCATCCGAGAGCTGCCGCATCTCGTCCTCGTTCAGTTGAACCACGTCAAAGCACGCGAACCACGATGGTGCATCGGGCAGCGGCTGGATCTGCCGCATGCCGTCCTGGTGCATGCCGAGAAAGAGACTGTGCAGGTCGGCGTAGATCGGTTTCGTGAAGCCGTGCCGGAGCGCCTGCGCGGTGCCCAGGCAAAGCTCGAAGCCGGAAATGAAGTTGACATAGAGCGCGTCGAGATCGGCCACCAGCGGACCCAGCTCCTGCCACGTCCAGCCCGGCACGCCGCCCGCCATCCGCTCACAGCGCCGCACGCTCTGCTCATAGTGGAGTTCAACCCGGTTGTTGGGTGCGTCCACCTCGATGGGCCGCGAGCCAGGCGCGAGGTGCGACAGGGTGCGGTACAGCCCGGCAGCCTCGCGCGCGAGATCCCGGCCCACCTTGATCAGCGGCACGACCTGCCAGTCGGCATCCAGGCTCGCGTCGAGGCCCGCCAGGGCGTAGGCAATCCCGCCCCATTCTTCCACCGGCGGCGCGGCCGGATCGCGGCCGTGGATCGTGTCCCAGACGAGCGAACCGATGACGCCTATGCGGCTCATCGGATGGATGCGGGTCGGGGGAGTCGTCGAGTGTCGAGCGTCGGGCGTCGGGCGTGAGCCGGCAGGCGCCCGCTCTGATGCGCTCGACGCTCGGCGCTTGACGCTCGACGCTTCAAGGCCCTCACCCTTGCTTCCCCACAAACACCCGCGCTGCGCCGAAGACGCCCGGCGCTTCGAGCTGCTGCGCCACGATCCGCACTGCCTGCACCGCGGGCTTGAACGCGCGCCGCGCCACCTCGCGGCGGAGCGGCACGAACAGCAGGTCGCCGGCGCGGGTGACACCGCCGCACACCACCACCACTTCGGGATTGAACACATTCACGAGGTTGGCCACGCCAGCGCCAAGGAACTGCGCCGTCTCGTGCACCAGCTCGCGCGCCAGTTCATCGCCATCATGCGCCGCGTCGTAGACGGTGCGCGCGGTGATGCGACCGGGATCACCGCCCGCGCGCTCCAGCAGCGTGGTGGCTTCACCCGACTCGATGGCCTCGACCGCACGCCGCGCGATGGCGAGGCCCGACGCGTACGCCTCCAGGCAGCCATAATTCCCGCAGGCACAATGCCGGCCATTGGCCTCGATGGTGGTGTGGCCAATCTCGCCGGCGCATCCCGAGGCCCCGTGGTAGAGCTTCCCCTCCACGATGATGCCGCCGCCGATCCCGGTGCCGATCGTGAAGCCGATGGCATGACGAGTGCCCTGCGCCGCGCCCTGCCACCATTCGCCCAGCACCGCGCAGTTGGCGTCGTTGTCGATGATCGTTGGCAGGCCCAGTGCTGCCTGGAGACGGTCCCGGAGCGGATAATCAACCCACCCGAGATTCGGCGTGAGCAGGACCACGCCGGCGTCGGCGTCCAGTGGCCCCGGTGCGCCCGCCCCGATGCCGATGAACTCCGCCGCCGGCTCCAGGCGCCGGGCCTCGTCCATCACCGCGCGACCGGCGGCGGCGATGCGGTGGAGGACACCGTCGGCGCCGTCCCGCGGGTTGGTCGGCTCTTCCCGCAGCGCGCCGACCCGCCGGCCCTCGGTGCTGATCGCGCCGACGGTGAATGTCGTGCCACCGATGTCGATGCCAAGTACCAGGCGCACGGCGATCTCCGGGCGGGCGGCGGGTCAGTCGACCTGCAGGACGGCCAGGAAGGCCTCCTGCGGAATCTCGTTGGCGCCGATCTGCTTCATGCGCTTCTTGCCCTCTTTCTGCTTCTCGAGAAGCTTGCGCTTGCGGCTCACGTCGCCACCGTAACACTTGGCCAGCACGTCCTTGCGGAAGGCGCTGATCGTCTCGCGCGCAATCACCTTGTTGCCAATCGTGGCCTGGATGGCCACGGCAAAGAGCTGGCGCGGAATCAGCTCCTTGAGCTTCTCGGCCACCTTGCGGCCCCACTCATAGGCCTTGTCGCGATGGATGATGACACTGAATGCGTCAATCTGGTCGCCATTGATGAGCATGTCGAGCTTGACCAGGTCGGCCTCACGGTAGCCGGACATTTCATAGTCAAGCGACGCGTAGCCCTTGCTCAGCGACTTGAGCCGGTCGTAGAAGTCGAGCACGATCTCGCCCAGCGGGAACTCGAAGTCGAACTCCACCCGTGACGTATCAATGTAGTGCATCCCGTTATACACGCCCCGGCGCTCCTGGCCCAGTTTCATGATCCCCCCGATGTACTCGGCGGGGGCCATGATGCGCGCCTTGACGTAGGGCTCTTCGATCCGGCTGATCTCGGACGGATCGGGCAGCTCCGTGGGATTCTCGAGAATGAGCTCGGTGCCGTCGGTCCGATAGACGTGGTACTCCACCGTCGGAACGGTGGTAATAAGGTTGAGATCAAACTCCCGCTCCAGCCGCTCCTGCACGATGTCGAGGTGCAGGAGCCCCAGGAATCCGCACCGGAAGCCGAAGCCCAGTGCGGTGGATGACTCGGGCAGGAACTGCAGCGAGGCGTCGTTGAGCCGCAACCGCTCCAGCGCGTCGCGCAATGACTCGTACTGGTCGGATTCGGTGGGATAGATCCCGGCAAACACCATGGACTTGACGTCGCGGTAGCCAGGAAGCAGGCTGCTCGCGCGGCGCTTGGCGTCGAGCACGGTGTCGCCGACGCGGGCGTCCCGTACGTCCCGCAGGCTGGCAGCCAGGAACCCCACCTCGCCCGCTTCCAGCCGGTCGGTGCGGCGCTGGCCCAGCTGCATGTAGCCGACGTCATCCACCACGTGGGTATCGTCGGGATGCGAGCCAAAAGAAATCGTCATGCCCGGCGTGACGGTTCCGTCCACGATCCGGATACTCGGAATGGCACCGCGGTAGCGGTCAAAGTACGAATCAAAGACCAGCGCGCGGAGCGGGGCATCGGGGTCGCCCGTGGGCGGCGGCACCCGCCGCACGATTTCCTCCAGCAGGGCCGGCACGCCGGTCCCTTCCTTGGCCGAGACGGCCAGGATTTCCTCACGCTTCGAGCCAATCAGGTCCATGATCTCCTTGGCTCGCCGTTCCGGCTCGGCGCCGGGAAGGTCGATCTTGTTCAGCACCGGGATGATTTCGAGCCCCGCGTCCATGGCGAGGAAGAGATTGGAGAGGGTCTGGGCCTGGATTCCCTGCGACGCGTCCACCACCAGCAAGGCGCCCTCGCACGCCGCCAGCGAGCGTGAGACTTCATATGTGAAGTCCACATGCCCGGGGGTG
>DASTFH010000121.1:0-4437 GCA_035708725.1 Gemmatimonadales bacterium
GACAAGGTGAAGGCATGAGCCCGGCTCCTGAAAATCGCTGGAACGCCACTGGCCGCCGCAAGACCAGCGTGGCCCGCGTCTACATCACGCCGGGCACTGGCAAGTGGGACGTCAATGGCCGCACCCTGGGTGACTATTTCCCCCGGCCGTCGCTCGTGCAGCACATCCAGCAGGCCTTCACCGCCACGGACACGCTGGGCGCCTTCGACGTGAAGGCCCATGTCAACGGCGGCGGACAGACCGGCCAGGCCGGTGCGCTCCGGCTGGGCATCGCTCGGGCGCTGGTGTCGGCGGATGAAGCGCACCGGGCCAAGCTGCGGGCGGGCGGCCTGCTCACGCGCGATGCCCGCGCGGTTGAGCGGAAGAAGCCGGGCCGGCCCGGCGCGCGCAAGCGCTTCCAGTTCAGCAAGCGGTAACCAGCAGGACATCTCGCACACCGCGGGATTCCGGTCTGGGTGCCTTCGGGTCGGGCCGGAAGATGAACGCGGTGGACGCATAACCCTTTCGAAAGGAACGCAGGACTCGCATGGCGCAGCCCCAGCTCCAGGATCTCCTCGAGGCCGGTGTCCACTTCGGTCACCAGACCCGCCGGTGGAACCCCAAGATGCGGCGCTTCATTTTTGCCGAGCGCTCTGGCATCTACATCATCGACCTGCAGAAGACGCTTCGGCAGATCACCAAGGCCCAGGAAACCCTGCGCGGGGTCGTGAGTCGTGGCGAGAACGTGCTCTTCGTCTGCACCAAGCGGCAGCTCAAGGCCATCGTCCAGGCGGAGGCGGCCGATTGCGGTGCGCTCTACGTGACGGAGCGCTGGCTGGGCGGGATGCTCACCAACTTCCAGACGCTCAAGAAGCAGATCCGGCGCCTGCGGGAGCTGGATCAGGGTAGCACGGACGGCGAGTTCGGCGCCAACTACACCAAGAAGGAAAAGCTGCTCTTCGAGCGCGAGCGGGTGAAGCTGTCCCGCAACCTCGAGGGCGTGAAGAACATGAATCGGCTGCCCGGCGCGCTTTTCGTCGTGGACGCCAAGAAGGAAAAGATCGCGGTGGCCGAGGCCAACAAGCTTGGCATTCCCGTGGTCGCCATCGTCGACACCAACGCTGACCCGGACGTCATCACCGTGCCGGTTCCGGGTAACGATGATGCCATCCGCTCGGTCTCGCTCATCACGGCGGCGCTGGCGGACACCATCAAGGAAGCCCGTGCCAGCGCGCCGGTGCGCGAGTCGGGCGAAGATGCGGAAGGCGAGATCTACACCAGCGACCTCGCGGCCGATGACGGCACCGAGGATCGCAAGCGCCGCCGTCCCGGTCGCCGGAAGCGTCGTCCCAAGCCGGAAGCCATTGCGGCGCGGCTTCGGACCGAAGGCGAGGGCGTGGCCGAGCCGAGCACGGCACCCGGCTCCGACGCCTAGGCGCACGGGGCACAACCCCGGACGCCCGACCGCCGCCTTCGGCCCGACGGGCCAAGGGCGGCGGTTTTGACTAATATTCACCCGATTCACGAACCTTTTGCGGGTTACGAACATGACTAGCGGAACGATTACAGCCAAGGAAGTCAGCGAGCTCAGGGCCCGAACAGGCGCGGGCATTCTCGATTGCCGCAAGGCGCTCGAAGAGGCCGGTGGCGACATGGACAAGGCCGCCGAGCTGCTGCGGGCCAAGGGCATCGCGAAGGCCGAGAAGCGTGCCGGCCGCAGCGCCTCCCAGGGCGTCGTGGTGGTCGAGATGGCCCCCGACGGAAAGAGTGGCGCCATGGTGGAGCTCAATTGCGAAACCGACTTCGTGGCGCGCACCGAGGACTTCCAGAGCCTGGCGCGCGCACTTGCAAGGCAGGTGCTTGCCAGCGCGGCCGAGGGTGTCGCCGAGGGTTCGGCGCTCGACAACGCCGAGTGGACCGCCGACAAGAGCAAGACAGTGGGCCAGGTGGTCAAGGAAGTCTCGGGCAAGACTGGCGAGGCCATGGCCTTCCGGCGGTACGCCAAGCTGGTGCAGCAGGACGGCGTGGTGGGGCAGTACCTCCATCACAACGGCATGGTCGGCGTGCTGGTCGCCATGAGCGGCCCCGGCGATGAGGCGGCCAATACGGTCGCGCGTGACGTTGCACTGCACATCGCGTCCGCCGATCCGCTCGGCGTGCGCCCGGAAGACATTCCGGCCGACATGCTCGATCGCGAGCGGCGCATTGCCGAGGAGCAGGTGGCGCAGGAAGGGAAGCCGGAGCAGATCCGGGGCAAGATCGTGGACGGGAAGCTGCGGAAGTTCGTGGCCGAGCGCACGCTCCTGGAACAGCCCTTCGTGCGCGACGACACGGTTACCGTGGGCCAGCTGGTGAGCAAGGCCGGCAAGGAGCTCTCGGTGACGCGCTTCGTGCGGTTCCAGGTCGGCGCCTGATGCCGCTCGCCTACCGTCGCGCCCTGCTCAAGATTTCCGGGGAGGCGCTGGCAGGCGACAAGGGACAGGGCCTTGACTACGGCGTGGTCGAGGCCCTCGCCGAGGAATTGAAGACGGTGCACGCGCTGGGCGTGAACCTCTGCCTCGTGGTCGGCGGCGGCAACATCATTCGTGGCGCCGTCGCCAGCCGTGAGGGCCTCGACCGCGTGTCCGCCGACTACATGGGCATGCTCGCCACCGTCATCAATGCGCTGGCGGTGCAGGACGTGCTCGAAAAGGTGGGCGTGGACACGCGGGTCATGACCGCGATCCGCATGGAGTCGCTGGCGGAGCCGTACATCCGCCGTCGTGCCATCCGGCACCTGGAAAAGGGACGGCTCATCATCTTCGCCGGCGGGACCGGCAACCCGTTCTTTTCCACCGACACCGCCGGCGTGCTGCGGGCACTCGAGATCGAGGCCGAAGTCATCCTCAAGGCCACCAACGTGGATGGCATCTACACCAGCGATCCACGCAAGAACCCGGATGCGGAGTTCATTCCTGAGCTCTCGTTCCAGGAAGCCATCGTCAGGAACTACGCCGTCATGGACGCCAATGCCTTCGGGCTCTGCAAGGCGAACAACCTCCCCATCATTGTCTTCAACATGAACAGGCCCGGCGCCATCTCGCGCGTGCTGCAGGGAGACCGGGTCGGGACGATCGTTCGATGAGCACGATTCCGGAACTCATTCGCCAGGCCAAGGAGCAGATGTCCAAGGCCGTGGATGCAAGCCGTCGCGAGCTGCAGGGCATCCGCAGCAACAAGGCGTCGCCCCAGCTGCTGGACAGCATCCGGGTGGATGCGTATGGGAGCCAGGTTCCGCTCAACCAGGTGGCCATGGTCTCGGCGCCGGAGCCGCGGATGCTCAGCGTGCAACCCTTCGACAAGGGACTGTCCCAGGCCATCGAGAAGGCCATCCGTGATGGCGGCCTCGGGCTCAACCCGTCGAGCCAGGGCACGCTGATTCGCGTGCCGCTGCCGGCCCTCTCCGAGGAGCGCCGGAAGGACCTGGTCAAGGTGGTGCGGAAGATGGCCGAGGAAGGGAAGGTGGCGGTGCGCCATGCGCGGACCGATACCCTCGCCCGCCTCAAGAAGGTCGAGCACGTCTCGGATGACGACAAGAGCCGGGCCGAGAAGGACATCCAGAAGTTCACCGATGATCACACCAGGCAGATCGACCAGATGGTCTCGGTGAAGGAAGCCGAGATCATGGAAGTCTGACCGCATGGCCGACGGCGCGCTGGAGCAGGTCCGCCTGAACGGGTCGGTGCCGCAGCACATTGCCATCATCATGGACGGCAACGGCCGCTGGGCCCGCGGCCGCTCGCTGCCCAGGCCGCTGGGCCATCATGCCGGCATGGAAGCGGTGCGCGAGGTGGTGGCCGGCTGCCTGGATGCGGGCGTCGAGGTTCTCACGTTGTTCGCGTTCAGCACCGAGAACTGGCAGCGGCCGCAGAGCGAGATCGACGCGCTCATGGGCCTGCTCGAGGAATACATCGCACGTGAGTCGGAAGAACTCAGGGAAAAGGGCGTCCGCGTTCAGGTCCTGGGCGACCTCGAGCGGCTCTCCGATTCGGGGCGGCAGGCGGTGGAGCGCGTCATGCGTCACACCGATGGCGGCCACGCGCTCGCGCTCAACCTCTGCATCTCCTATAGCTCGCGCGCCGAGATCACCCGCGCCGCCCGGCTCCTCGCCGAGCGGGTGGCGCAGGGCCGCATGCGGCCCGATGAAATCGATGAAGAAGCGCTGGGCCAGCGCCTCTACACGTCGGCCTTTCCCGACCCCGATCTCCTGATCCGGACGTCGGGTGAGATGCGGATCTCCAATTTCCTCCTCTGGCAGCTGGCGTACGCCGAGTGGTACGTGACGCCGGTGCTGTGGCCCGATTTCACCCGCGAGAATCTGTTCGAGGCCATCCTCGATTTTCAGCGTCGCGACCGCCGCTTCGGCCGCGTTCCCCTCTGATGGCAGCGAACCTCGGGCGGCGAATCGGATTCGCCGCG
>DASTFH010000122.1:0-6733 GCA_035708725.1 Gemmatimonadales bacterium
GTGGGCATGAACACCAGGGTGTCCTCCGTGACCGCGTACTGCGAGTCGGAGGCTGCCATCTTCCAGACCTGGTAGTCGTGCTCGGCCACGCCCGGCGTGCTGCGCCGTACCAGCCGGAAGCGGCGGTCAACCACCTCGCCCCGGGCATACTGAAGGCCGGCGAGCGTGTCGCCATGCCAGGCTGCGCGCATCACATGAGCTGAATCCTGCGTCAGTACCACGCTGTCGCCGTTCACGGCGACCTGGTGCACGGTCAGCATCGGTTGTCCGGTGCGCCGCTCCAGGAAGCCCACGCTGCCAGAATCGCTGCTCGCGAAGTGCGCAAAGCCCATGCGCCGCCATCCCTCGAAGCCGAACTTCGGCTGCGCGGAGAGCGCGATGTACACGTCCCAGTCGCCGGCCAGGCTGCGGCCGCCGGAACTGCATCCCTGGATGGTGGTCGCGGCACAGGCAAGGGCGGTGAGCAGGACGAGTGGCGTGCGCATGTCAGGCTCCAGGTTCCCCAACGAGGTTGGACCGCCGGCGTGCGGCGATCAGGATGGCAACACCCACGAGATTCATCAGTACGATCACGACCGAGATCTTGAGCGCAAAACTCTTCACGCTCGCGACATCAATGATCGGGAAGATGGACAGGATGATGTACAGCACGGTCATGAGGAGGCCCGAGCACGCGGCGCCCCTGACCCAGAGCGGCGGTCGCGGGGTTACGCCCTTGAGCCCCACCAGGGGGATCGCGAACATTACCACGTAGGTGAGCCCGTAGAAAATCCCGCCCGCGTTGAACACCAGCTGGAAGGCTTCCGCCTGCCCCACTCCGACCAGGCTCACGAGCGACATGACGAAGGAAAAGAACGCGACCACCACGATCGAGTTGACCGGGGTCCGGTATTTCGCATGCAGGCGGCTGAACCACGCGGGCAGCAGCCGGTCCCAGCCCGCGGCCATGGGCAGGCGGGTGACGGCGGTGAAGGCGACGCTGATCTGGGACACCCGCATCACCAGCGTCATCAGGATCGCGATCGTCACCAGCACCCCGGCGATCCCGAACGGCCCGAGGCCGACCCGCAGCACCTGCGGCAGCGGGCCGATGAGGTCCATCTGGTCGGCTGGAATGTACGCCACCATCGTCGCCGTGCCGAGGATGAAGAACAGCGCGATCACGGGCGCGGCGATGTAGACCGACTTCTTGACGGCGCGTGCCGGTGCGTGCGTTTCGCCGGCGAGGATGGCCATGTACTCGAAGCCGGCGAACGCGCCGACGGCCAGCTTGCCGAGGATGTTGAGGTTGAAGAGCGACAGCTCCGGCATCTCGGTGCGGAACGGATGGTACGACTTGAGGTGGCCGGTCGCGAGCCCGAGGATAGGCAGCAGGATCAGGACACCGAAGATCGTGATCATGAACACGCCGCCGGCGTTGTGCACCCACTTCGAGAGCGAAAGGCCGAAGAAGGCCAGTGCGGCCAGGAGCGCGATGGCAAGCGCGGACGCCAGCGACACGAACCACGCGCTCGTGGTCATCCACGCCGCGCCCGGTCCCAGCGCGTACGAGAGGTAGCTCGCAACAGTGAAGCCCAGCTCCGACGCGAACAGGACCACATACAGCCACAGGTTCCAGGCCACCATGAAGCCGATGGTCTGGTTGAAGCCGAGCTTGGCCCACTGGTAGAGACCGCCCTCGAGCGGCATGAGCTCGTTGAGCCAGATGACCACGGCGGCGAGCGGCAGGAAGAACAGCACCACGGCCAGCAGCCACATCACCACGTGCGAGGGGCCGAGCTTTCCGGCGACGCCGATCCAGGTCAGGCCAATGATGAAGAGGATCTGGGTGAGTGCCAGGTCGCGCACGCCCAGCTCCTTGCGCAGCGAGGCGCTGTGCGCCTCGACACGGGCTTCGGCCCGGGCGAGATCAGCGGACGACTGGGTCATGCCGCGCGCTCGCCGAGGCCGGTCCACAGGTGGACCCAGGCCGCCAGGCCTTCGTGCAGGCGATGGAGCCGGAAGAACTCGTTCGGCGCGTGAAAATCCTCGTCGCCGGTGGAAAAGGAGAAGTACACGGTGGCCAGGCCCATCACCCGCTGGAAGATCTCGGCGACCGGCAAGGTGCCACCCATGCGCACGCGCAGCGGTTGCACGCCATACACCTTCTCGAGCGCCGACTCCGCCGCCGCGAGCGCCCAATGACCGCGCGCGATCTGCGCGGCTGGAGCGCCGAGCTCATGGCGCTCGATCGTCAGGCGCGTGCCATCGGGCGTGTGACCCTCGAGGTGCCCGGCCAGGATATCCATGATCTGGTCCGGTTGCTGATCGGGCACGAGGCGGCAGGTAAGCTTGGCGTGTGCCTCGCTGGGCACAATCGACTTTCCTCCCGGGCCCTGGTAGCCGCCCCACATGCCGTTTACCTCGATGGTCGGGCGCGTCCACTGGCGCTCGAGCGTGGTGTAGCCCGGTTCGCCCACCGCCGCGCTCGCGCCCACCTGCGCGAGGTACGCCGCTTCGTCGAATGGCAATCTCGCGATTTCGGCCCGTTCCTCCGGCGCGAGATCCCGCACCTGGTCGTAGAAGCCCGCGACCGCCACTCGTCCATCCGGTGTGTGGAGTGACGCGATCAATCGCGCCAGCGCGTGCAGCGGATTGGCCACGCTGCCGCCGTGCCGGCCCGAGTGCAGGTCCTTCGACGGGCCGGTGAGCGTGAGTTCCAGGCCAATGAGCCCGCGGTTGGACAGCGTGAGCGACGGCTCGTCGATCCGCCACATGGCGCCGTCGGCCGAGATCACCACATCGGCGGCGAGCAGGTCGCGGTGCGTCGTGATGAACGCCTCGAGGCTGGGACTGCCGACTTCCTCCTCGCCCTCGAACATGAATTTCACGTTGAGCGGCAGGCGGCCATCTTCGGCGAAGAACGCCTCGGCGACTTCGAGCGGGATGAGCATCGGACCCTTGTCGTCCGACACGCCGCGCGCGTACAGCCGCCCCTCGCGCACGGTCGGCGTGAACGGCGGGCTCAGCCACTTCTCCAGCGGGTCTGGTGGCTGGACGTCATAATGGCCGTACACCAGGATGGTCGGTTTGCCCGGGGCACCGAGCCATTCGCCGTACACCACCGGGTTGCCGGCAGTTGCCACCGTGCGAACCGCGAACGGTCCCGCGGCTGCGAGGCGCGCAGCCACCCATTCGCCCGCCGCACGGACGTCGGCGGCGTGTGCGGGGTCGGTGCTCACGCTCGGGATGGATGCGAATGCGATCAGGTCGGCGAGCACACGATCGTGTCCCGCCACCAGTCGCGCCAGCACCTTCTCGTGCGGGCTCATTTGCCGCCGTCGATGGAGAGGACCTGGCCGGTGATCCAGCGGGCGTACTCCGACGCGAAGTACAGCACGCCCCACGCGATGTCCTCCGGCGTGCCGAGCGTCCTGAGCGCGATGCCTTCCAGGAGCGCCTGCTGGCGCTCCTGGCCGTACGCCTGCCACTGGTGCTCGGTGGTGGGATTGGAGCGCACGAACCCGGGCGCAATGTTGTTGACCGTGATGCCCCACGGGCCCAGCTCGTGCGCCAGCTGGCGGGTCAGGCCGATCTGTGCCGCCTTGGCGGACGCGTAGGCCTGGATGCCGGTGAGGCTGATGCCGAGACCGGCACCGCTGGAAATGTTGATGATGCGGCCCCAGCGCATCGCCTTCATGCGGGGTGCGACGGCCTGGGTACAGTAGAACGCGCCCGTCACGTTCACGTCGAAGATCGCCTGCCATTGTTCGGGCGTGACCTCCTCCAGCGGTCGTCCCACCTGGCCCAGCACACCGCCGGCGTCGTTCACCAGGATGTGCACGTCGCCGGCCTCGGCGACGCACGCCTCCACGGCGTCCTTGTCGCGCACGTCCACCGTGCGCGCGGTGCACCTGCCGCCGGCCGAGCGGCACAGCTGTTCGGTCTCGCGCAGTTCGTCGGCGATGACGTCGCACGCCCAGACGTTGGCGCCTCGCTCGGCGAAGGCGATCGCAATCGCTCGGCCGAAGCCGTGCGCGGCGCCAGTCACCAGCGCCGTGCGGCCGCTGAAAGTGACATTCATGCGGCGACCCCGGCCGCGAGTGCATTGAGCGTCTCGAGCGACAGGGGACGCGTGCCTCGCTCGACGTCATGAATCAGCTCGACCACGCGTGCCGTGAGCGGCGTTGCCACGCCGGCTTCCCCGCCGAGCTGCACGATGATGCCCAGCTGCGCGTCCACCTCGGTGGGCCGCTTGCGAACGGTGAGGTCGCGCCAGATGCCGCTGTGGGTCTTGGCGGATGTACGATTGTGGGCGACCAGCGCGTCCAGCGACCGGTCAGCGGAACCCGCCGGCGCGTCTGGCAGGAACGCCGCAGGGTTGAAGCCGTCAAACGACTCGGGCGTGATACCGCGCGCAGCCGCCACGGCGAGAATCTCGCGTGCCAGGGCCACATAGAGATCGCGGTGTTCCCTGCGGGCGAGGCCGTCCGCGATCGAGTCGCCGCTCAGCGCGTTCGCGAACAGCATCGCGCCGTAGGCCTCCTTGCCCCAGAGATAGCCCCAGAGGTTCTCCGTTGCCTCTGCGCGGGGCTCGAAATCGCGCCATGCATCGCGAATCGAGATGATCCTGGGTGTGACCCGCGCCGGACCGAAGACCTCGCCGACTCTCACGGTGCCGCGGCCGCCGAAGTGGATCACCCCGGGCTCCAGGTAGTCCGCGCCAAAGTTGACGAACGCGCCCACGGTCCGGGACTCGCTCACGATCGGGGCGATGGTGAGCTCGTTGAGTCCGTTCTGCGCGGAGATCACGCAGCCGCCCGGCGTGAGATGGGGCAGGAGCGCCCGGGTGGCGGCCTCGGTGTGCTGGGCTTTCGTCGCCAGGATGATTGTATCCCACTGGCCTTGCACCATCGCCGGCGTGAAGGCGGCAGCGGGTACGGAGAACTCCGCGACCGGACCGGTCACCCTGAGCTTTGTCCGGTTGATCGCGTCCACGTGCTCGGTCACGCTGTCAACGAAAGTGATGTCGTGGCCGGCGCGGGCGAGGTACGCGCCCAGCGTGCCGCCGATTGCACCGGCACCCCAGACGAGGCATCGCGTTGGAGTCGTCACGACGCGGGTGCGCCCCAGGTGCCATCGAGGAGCTCGCGCGTCTCCTCCACGGCCACCTGCCAGATCGCCAGCAGGTCTTCATCCGGCCGCTCATACAGGCCGCCGAAGTTGCCGTCGCCGAGGAAGGCGCGCAGGGCGACGGGGTCGAGGGCACGCAGCTGCGCCATGTCCACCATGGGCCGCTGAGATTGAGGCACCCTTGCACCCTCGAGGCGCGTCCAGGGGAAGTTCTCCATCCACGATCCGTGCGAGGCGACCGGGTCAATCGCCTGCACCTTGGCCCAGGTCCTTGGCGCGTTCCACCAGTTGTGGAAGATCACACGGCAGCCTGGATGATCCGCAGCCCATTCCTGCGCGAGCTGGGCGGCAGCGCCGTTGCCGCCGTGCCCGTTGCAGACCAGGATGCGGCGGAAGCCGCTGTGGGCCATGCTGTCCAGGATGTCGCGCACCACTTCGAGATGGGTCGAGACGCGGAGCGAGATCGAGCCGGGAAACTCCCGGAAGTACGGCGTTACGCCGTAGGCGAGTGCCGGGAACACCGGAATGCCGAGTGGCTCAGCGGCGTCCACGGCCACCCGCTCGGGGAGAATGGCGTCGACTGTCAGGCGGAGGTAGCTGTGCTGTTCGGTGCTGCCCAGCGGCAGCACTGCCCGGTCGTCGCGCTTGAGGTAGGCGTCGACCTGCATCCAGTTCATGTCGCTGATGCGCACGCGCCGGTCCCGTGCATGTGAGGGGGGCGCCGGGAACATAGAGCGAAATGGGCGAATCGTCCAACCGGATCGCGGGGCGGGGGGGCGGCAGGAGGCCCGGCTGCGGGCGGCCGCCGGACCAGCGAGCGTCAGCTGGAAGGGCAGCTGCGGCCGTCGTTACTCGGGATCGGCAGGCGCGCCACGCTCGCGTGCCACGGGATTTTCCCGGGAGGCCTGCTGCCCGAGCTGTTCGGCGAGCCCGAGCAGAATTCCTTCGGGGCCCCGGATGTAGCAGAGCCGGTAGACGTCCTGGTAATTGACCACTTCATCGACCACCGTCGCGCCGAGCTTGCTGAGCCGGGCCAGGGTACCGTCGAGATCATCGACGGCGAACATGACGCGCAGGTATCCCAGCGAATTCACGGGTGCCGTGCGGTGATCCGATGCGATGGCGGGGGCATCGAAGCGCGAGAGCTCCAGGCGGCTGTGGCCGTCGGGGGTGCGCATCATTGCGATCTCCACCCGCTGGCCGTGCACGCCGGTGACGCGCCCGGACCATTCGCCTTCGATGGGCATGCGGCCTTCAAGGGTGAGGCCGAGCTCGATGAAAAATGCCACGGCGGCATCGAGATCTTCCACCACGATGCCAATGTTGTCCATGCGCTTGACTGTCATGACGTCTCCCTGATGTCTGGCGCAGCTATCGCTTCTTCCCCCCGACACCAGGCACAGCAGTGGCCTGCTTCATCCACGCCGCAACCTGCCGTGCGTCGAGGTCTTCCACGGATTCGAATTCCACACCCCGGGTGGACTTGCCCATCGCCACCGGCGTCACCGGCGGCACCGGCGTGAGCGTCACGCCGTTCACGAACATGAGCTTGACGTGCTTCGCGAAGCCACCGCAGCAGAAGCACCAGCCATCGCCGACGCCATAGTACGACATTCCCCAC
>DASTFH010000123.1:0-4976 GCA_035708725.1 Gemmatimonadales bacterium
CACGCGTTCTCGGCTGATCACGGCGCGGTGGCGACCGTGGTGCCGATACTCAATGGCGCCATCACCTTGGTCAGTGTGCTCTATGGCGAGCCGGACGAGCTCGTGAACGCGGGCGACACGACCAGCATCGACTGCACGGCGATCGCATCGCGGACGTTGCGCGGCACCGTGGCCGGACTCCACCAGGACGAAAAGGCGCTCATCAGCACCGGACTCCTGCTGCGCACGTTTGTGCTGCCCACGGCAGAGGATTTCTTCCTCTCGGGAGTTCCCGCCAGCCCGCAGGACATCCTGCTCACGCGTGTGGCTGACGAGGCCAGCGGAGCGGTGGTGAATGGCTTCATCCTGCGGCGCAACGTGAACGCCCCTGATGGGGCGGAGCTGCCGCCCTTCGATGTCGCCTCGACGGAGCTATTCGCGCCGGCGACAGCCACACTTTCCATTCTGGGCGCTGGCGCCGAAGACGTGTTCAGTCTGACGGAAGTTCACACCGCAAACAGCCAGCTGACGGTGCCGTTCCTGGTCGACCAGCTCGGCGCCACGACCCGCCCGTATTTCGCGCTGCCGGAAGACCGGCTGCTGCCGGGAGATTTGCAGAAGCTTCACCTGTCCACCGCTGCCGACGAGAACGGCACCAACCGCACCGCAGACGCGTACTTTCGCTCACCGGTTGATCGCACAATGGCGCTGGGCGCTCCCCTCGTGCCGCCGACCGTCGGCGTCACCGTGAGCGGCGGCTCGCTCCTCCCCCGGGTGACATTCGTTCCGCAGGCGGGATACGATCAGGCCACGACCGTCCTGTTCGAGCAGGCTGTCGTACCCACCCTCGTCTCAGTCACGATGACGGAGGCGTACGCCGCGGGTCGCGCCGGGGGCTACTCGCTTGCGATTCCAGACCTTGGCACGGTGGCCGGATTCGACCCGGCCTGGAGCCTTCGACCAGGGTCGGCCGTGCTCTGGTCGGCTACCCGGACCGGGGGCACGGTCCCGTTTGGCCGCAACCAAAGGCCCGCAGACGGAGCGGTGCAGCAGTCCGCCTTCCTCCGGGGCACCCTGCCGGCCTCGTGACAGGGCCAGGGGGAGGGGCCGGATCGCCGGCGCTACTGGCGGCCCGTGTCCGGCCCCGTACCTTCGATGCTTCCCCGGACTGCCAGGCGCCATGTCGATTCCGGACAGCATCGAAAACGAGCGGCTGCTGGAACTGCTGTTCTCCAACTCGCCGGACGGCTTCTTCTTCATGATGCTGGACGAGCCGGTGGAATGGAGTGACCACGTCGACAAGGCGCGGGTGCTGGACTACGTCTTCGAGCACCAGCGAATGACGAAGGTCAACGCCGCCATACTATCCCAATTCAACGTCACGGAACCGCAGCAGCTGCTCGGGACGGTTCCGGCGCAGTTCTTTGCTCATGACGTCGTCAATGCGAAGTGGCGTTGGCGTGAGCTGTTCGACCGAGGGTATTCACACAGCGAGACCGACGAACGCCGGGCTGACGGGACCCCAATGCGCATCGAAGGGGACTACGTCGTGATCCACGACGGCGCCGGACGCATCGCGGGGCATTTCGGGATCCAGCGAGATGTCACCGACCGCCATCGAGTTACCGAGGACATCCGTGCGTCCCGCCAGCAGCTGCGAGCGCTTGCGTCCCGCTTGCAGGCCGTTCGTGAGGAGGAACGGACGAGCATCGCGCGGGAGATCCACGACGAGCTCGGCCAGGCGCTGACGGGACTCAAGCTCGACGTGTCGTGGATGAGGAACCGCCTTCCCTCCGGGCACGAGATGGCAGCGCAGTGCGCCTCCGTGATCGCACGTATCGACGAGACGCTCGCCGCAGTCCGTCGCATTGCAACCTCGCTCCGTCCCAGCGTCCTCGATGAACTGGGCCTGGCCGCGGCGGTCGAGTGGCAGGGGCAGGAGTTCGGGAATCGCACGGGGATCACCGTCGTCACGGAACTGTCCATGGGTGGCACGGTCGTGTCGGACGAACTGGGCAGCTCCATCTTCCGGATTCTGCAGGAGGCGCTGACGAACGTGGCGCGGCACGCGCACGCCTCCCGTGTGAGCATCGGGCTGATACGCGTCGCTGATCTTCTCACTCTGGTCGTGGCAGATGACGGCGTCGGCCTGTCGTCGGACCCCTTTCCCGGTACCGCCTCTCTCGGCATCGTGGGCATGCGCGAGCGCGCCCTGGCCTGCGGCGGGGTGCTCCGTATCACGGGTGCGCCCGGAAGCGGCACGTCCGTGACGCTCCGGGTGCCGCTCCGCGCGGAGCCAGGTGGGTGATCCGAGTCGTGCCGGACGGTGGTGTCAGTTCGCCAGGGCGGCGGCGCGTAGTGGCTGCAAGGCGGCCCGAATGGCGGCAAGGTGGTAGTAGCTGTGCCGCACCGCGTGGTCTTCCAGCATGAACTGGCAAGTGAGCGGTGCATCGGCATTGAGTGAAACGGACGCCGCCTGATCGAGTTGCTCGTCGCTGAGGGCCCGGATGGCCGCGGCCGCCGCCGATGCATTGCGGTTGAGCAGTCCCACGGCGGTCTCTTTCGTGACCGCATGGTGTGCGGCCGCATGATTGGCGTTGATCTCGTGAACCGCGTCCCAGGTCACCCCGATGATGGGCCGTCCACTTGCCAGCAGCTGGGCCAGCTGGATCTCCAGCGGATACATGGTCGCGACGTGGTGAACGACCACGCCGATCGTTCGGCCGTCGCCCGGAATCGTGGCGTGCCAACTCGAGTCCGAGAGCTCGCTGGCAAACGAAGCGAGAGCGCGTGCGCCGTTTTCAAGGCGGGTGGCGAGAGCATCACTGCGTCGGCTCATGAGAAGACCTCAAAGAGTGAGTGGTAACGGGGGCGTGGTAAGCATACGGTGACTCGCAGGACTGAAACATCGGACGGCTGGCTGCCTGACGATCAGGTGTTCATCACCGCGGGCGTCGGACAGCGTCCCACGGCCGGGGCTCCGCGCGCCCGGCCATCGCCCCCAGGATGCCTTCCCCAATCGCAGCGCCGCCTCGAGTAACGCGTCATCCTCCCGCCTACCCGCAGGGTGCACAACATCCGTCCCCATCTTCGCCGTGCGGCCGATTTCGGCGTCAGGTCCGAAATGGCATCGTTCGCTCATTCGCGACGCCAGGTGTGTCGCAGTCTCACGGCGAAAGATGAACGACCATGGTTGCTGGAAACCGGTGTGGAGCACTCAGGGTGGAGGCGCGCGCGCGATCGGCGTGCCCGCGGGGGCTCCCCCCTCGAAGAGCAATGCAGGATGCCGGCCGATTCGTGGCCTGCATCCTGGTTTCGGCGGCGGTCATGCTCGGCACGCCGAGCGCTGGTGCCGCCCAGGATTGCTTCCCCGGACCGGCCTCCAACGAGGCCCGGACTCTGGCGCTCTTTGCAGTGTCGCTGGCGTTCAGCCGGGGCAGTGCGCCGGACGTGTACCCGGGGATCAAGGCCGGGGTGGAGCTGACGTATCTCCCTCGCGTGAGTGACGAGAAGGCGACCCCGACCATCTGCCGGCCAGGGAAAGGACCGGAGCACGCCAACCTGCTCATCGGAATGGCCCGGCCTCGCCTGACGCTGCCTCTGCCGTTTGGACTCCAGCTGCAGGCGAGCTGGGTCCCACCGGTGAGGGTGAACGGAGTCAAGGCCAACCTGGTGGGCGTCTCCATCGAAAAGGTATTCGGTCATTTGGACGGCATCGTCGCATCAGTCCGCGGCCATGCCACGTTCGGCTCCATCCACGCGCCGGTCACCTGCGATGATGCCCGGCTGTCGGATCCGGCCAGCGAGTGCTACGGCGGCACGCGGTCGGATGACCGCATCAGCCCGAACATCCTGGGCGTCGAACTCGCGGTGGGCGGCTCCATGGACGCGGGGCGGCTTCGGCCCTACGGCGGGGCGGGCTACAACCGGTTGCAGCCACGCTTTCAGGTGAACTTCACAAACCGCTTCGGCGAAGTGGATCGTCGGCGCGTTGAGGTCGACCTGAACCGGCTGGTGGTATTCGGAGGCGCAACATGGCAGGTCGCGGGGCGAATGGACATGAGCGGCGAGATCTATGCTGCACCGGCGGATGCCATGACCGGGAGAGTCATCATGCGCATGGGAGTCGGGCCATGATCGCCGGGCTTCGTCTCGGGTTCATCTGCTCGCTCCTGTGGGCTCCGGTCGCGGTACCAGTCCTCGCGGCGCAAACCGTGCCCAGTGGAACGCTGCGCATGGGGACGCTGAGCTTTGACGGCCGGGCGACGGTCGGCGCGTTCACCGGCACGACCACGACGGTCACCGGGGCGATGCAGGGCGGCGAGCTGAACGCAGTGCGCGGCTGGGTGGAGTTCCCGGTGCGGACGCTCTCGACCGGAAATGGTCATCGTGACCGCGACATGAACAAGAGCATGGAGTCCGGCGCCTACCCGGTCGTCCGCTTCGAACTGAGCGGCGTGACACCTCCGGCATCGGCAGCCGACTCGCTGGTGACGCTGCAGGGCCGCTTCACGATTCACGGCGTGACCCGCGAAGCAACGGTGCCGGCGACTGTGGGCGTGAGCCCCGGGGCGGTGCACGTACACGCGGAGACGACGATCAATCTCAAGGACTATGACATTCACGGGCTCACGCGCATGCTTGGCACCCTCAAGATGGATGAGCACGTCGTGGTCCATATTGACCTCGTCTTCGGGCCGGCGTGACGCCGTGTAGGGCGCTGTCCTACCCCGGACTTCCGCTTGCCCCTGTTGACCGTCGTCGCGATGGAGCGTACTCTGACCCGACAATCGCGCATCAAGTCACCTGCCATCCCTCCAAGGGCATCTCTGACGGATAGAACTGTGGACGTTCCCCCTGCCGGCCTCGGGCTGCTCGACGCTTCCGGCAGGGTGCTCGAGGCCACCCCGGCGTTCTGGGATATCCTGGGATCAACTGCCCGGTCCCCCGGGCGTGAGCTGGGTGAGCTCTTCACCACCTCCGAGAATCCGGGCGAC
>DASTFH010000124.1:0-8756 GCA_035708725.1 Gemmatimonadales bacterium
CCCATCCCCGCGCTCATCGGCGATGATCCCGCAGAACTTCCAGACGGCTGCCCAGAATGCTTCGGGATGCTCCACCGACCAGCGCCAGAGTGCCGCAAAGTCGGGGACGTTCGCTCCCGCCGTGCGGCACTCCGCGATGAATCGGGTGAGGTTGGCCCGTTCGACCCGCTCGGGCGACGGCACCCAGACCGGTACAGTCAAGGACTCAGGACGTCGGCGGGTTGAACTGCGCGTGCTGCTGGTCCACCCAGCTGCGATGATAGGACTCGTCCTCGATCGCCGTCGCCGCCCTGGCCACATGCAGCGGCCGGAAGGAATCCATCATGACCGCGAGCTCGTTGGTGAACTTGGCACCGATGCTTGCCTCGGCCCGGCCCGGGTGCGGGCCATGAGGCAGGCCATCGGGATGATGGGTGATGCTGCCGTACTCGATCCCCTTCCGGCTCATGAATTCGCTCGAGGCATAGAAGAGCACCTCGTCCGAGTCCACGTTGCTGTGGTTGTACGGCGCCGGGACCGCGTTCTCGTCGAAGTCATAGGGCCGGGGGCAGAAGCTGCAGATGACGAAGCCGTCCCCCTGGAAGGTCTGGTGCACCGGCGGCGGCTGATGAATCCGGCCGACGATCGGCTCGAAATCGTGGATGTTGAAGATCCAGGGATAGAAATAGCCGTCCCAGCCCACCACGTCGAAGGGATGGTGGTCGAGGATCAGCTCGTTGATGGCGTTGTACTGCTTGACCAGGATGCGGAAGTCACCAGTCTCATCATGGGTGCGGAGCTCGGTGGGGCGGCGGATGTCGCGCTCCGAGTAGGGCGCCCCCTCCACCAGCTGGCCCACGTCATTCTGGTAGCGCTTGGGAAAGCGCACGTGCCCCCGGCTCTCGAAGACCAGCATCTTGGTCGGGCCGGACGTGGCGTCCAGCCGCCAGCGATGCAGGATGTTCCGATGCACGACGACGTAGTCGCCTGGGCGATAGGGCAGATCGCCAAAGGGGGACTCCAGCACCCCGCTCCCCTCCACGATGTAGACCACTTCGTCCGCCTGCGAGTTGCGATAGAAGTGGGCATCGATCTCGTCCGGCTCGACGTACAGCATGGCGATCTCATCATTGAACAGAATCGGCATGCGATCGAGCGTGGGGCTCCCGCCCTCCTTGACCTGCGCCGTCTTGAAGTGCCGGTGGCGCAGCGAGGTGTCGTCATCCTGCTCCCAGTTGATCTCGCGCAGCCGGCGCGCCGACTTCACCGTCGTGGGCGGATGGGTGTGATACAGCAGCGACGAGGTGCCATGAAAGCCCTCGTGACCCATCAGCTCCTCAGCGTACAGCCCGCCATCGGGACGGCGGAAGACGGTATGGCGCTTGGGCGGGATCTTGCCCAGGGTATGGTAGATCGGCATCGTTACTCTCCCTCGATTCGAAACCTGGGGCCTGCACGGTATGGTCGGTCGAGCGCGGCAACCCGGAAGGGCCGCATGCATGCAACCCCTACAGGTTGCCGCGCTCGGCCTGCTCGCGCTCGATGGCCTCGAACAGCGCCTTGAAGTTGCCGGCGCCGAAGCTCTTGGCGCCCTTCCGCTGGATGATCTCGTAGAAGAGCGTGGGACGGTCCTGCACGGGCTTGGTGAAGATCTGCAGGAGGTAGCCCTCGTCGTCCCGGTCCACCAGGATCCCCAGCTCCCTGAGTGGCGCGATGTCCTCGTCGATGTGGCCCACCCGGTCGAGCACCGTGTCGTAATAGTTGCCAGGCACCCGCAGGAACTCCACACCGCGGTCACGAAGTGTTGAGACGGTCTTGACGATGTCATCGGTGGCGATGGCGATGTGCTGGCAGCCCGGGCCGTGATAGAACTCGAGATACTCGTCGATCTGGCTCTTCCTTTTGCCCGCTGCCGGTTCGTTGAGCGGGAACTTGATGCGGCCATTGCCGTTCGCTACCACCTTCGACATCAGGGCCGAGTATTCGGTGCTGATCGCCTTGTCATCGAAAGAGATGAGATTGTAGAAGCCGAGCACTTTCTCATAGAACCCGACCCACTCATTCATCTTGCCGAGCTCGACGTTGCCGACGCAATGATCCACGTACTTGAGCCCTGCCGGCGGTGGGTTATACCGTGACTGGGCGTCGCGGAACCCCGGCATGAACGTGCCCTTGTAGTTCCGCCGTTCCACCAGCGAATGGATGGTGTCGCCGTAGGTGCGGATGCCGGCGATGATCACCTCGCCCTGGTCGTCCTTCAGCACCTGCGGTTCATAGGCCACCCTGGCACCCCGCTCCACCGCCTTGCCGAAGGCATCGCGCGCGTCGTCCACCCAGAGCGCCAGGTCCTTGACACCGTCACCGTGAAGCCGCACATGCTCGGCGATTGGCCCATCAGGGCCGAGCGGAGTAGTAAGAATCAGCCGCACCTTGCCCTGTTGCAGCACATAGCTCGCGCGGTCGCGGGTTCCAGTCTCCGGACCACGATACGCCACGAGCTGGTAGCCGAAGGCGGCGCGATAGTAGACGCTGGCCTGCTTGGCGTTTCCGACGTAGAACTCGATATAGTCCGTCCCGTTGATCGGGAACGTGTCGGTGCCGTGGCTGGCCGCTGGAAGGGTGCTCGTCATCCTGCTCTCCATGCTGGCGAAATACGAAGTGGCAAGACCTTCAATATATATGGGTATCTCGGCATATATCGGTATGCCTGCGGCAGGGGGCCAGCCGCCGGTGTGCAACTTTGGCGTGCCGGCGCATCTCCCGGCCGTCTTGCGTTCCCCCGGATGCCGCGGCGGGACCCTCGAACCCGGAACTCGCGCTGATGACAGAGGATACAGGCCGGCTGTTCGAGCAGTACTACCCGTCGCTGGTGCGCATGCTATGGCGCCGGACGGGCGACCGGGACCGCGCGGAAGAGCTGGCGCAGGAGACGTTCGCGCGGGCCGTGGAGGCGCCTCCCCTGAATCCGCGCCCGTGGCTCTTTGCGGTGGCCCTCAACCTGGTCCGGGAGGATGCCCGCCGCGCAAACCGGCAGGGCCGGCGGCTCCAGTTGCTCAAGGCGGAAAGTCCCACTACGTCGCCTGCTCCGGATGCCGAGTTTGAGCGACAGGAGCGACAGCAGTCGGTTCGTGCAGCGCTTGCCCTCCTCAATGAGCGGGACCGGGAAGCGCTCCTGCTCAAGGCCGAGGGCTTCAGCTACGACGAGATCGCCACCAGCCTGGGACTCGCCCGGGGCGCCGTCGGCACGACGCTCGCGCGGGCCCGCAAGCGGCTGGTCGAGGCGTTCCACGCCGGGGAGAGCAGACGACATGCAGCATCCTGACGACAATCTTCTAACCGAGTGGCTCGACGGCGAGCTGGACGCGACCGTTGCCGCCGGGCTCGACGCACACCTCGCCGATTGTACCGCGTGTCACGCGCGCGCCCAGGCACTCCGTGCCATCGCCAGCGAAGCGGACGGCTTGCTGGCCGAGCTCGAGGCAGACGGGACCGCGGCGCCAGGCGCGGGCATGTCCATCGAGAATGCCGCATCGCCGGTGGAGCGTGGCTCACCGATCGTACTGTTGCCGTACAATGAGATGGCGTACTGGCGCCGTAGCAGCTGGCGTCGCATGGTGGGTATTGCTGCCACGCTGGTGGTGGCGGCGGGTGCCGGCTGGTTGGCACTGCGCCCAGATGCTCCCGGAGCGCGGGTGGACTCTGAAATCCTCTCCAGCACCCAAACTCCGGGCGCATCGCCCGGTCCGCTGGCCGCGGAACTCGCGGATTCGGACGTGAGCGCGTCGATCGATTCGTCCACCCAGCCGGCCACTCTCGCAGCCGAGACAACTGATGTCAGAGGCTCGCGGACGCTGGCAGTCGAGCCGAGTTCCCAGGCGGCGGGTGATGCTGAGCCGGTGACGCTGGCCCAGGCTGACGCACCGGCGCCAGCGCCGGAGGAACGGCCGAACTTCGGCCAGCCGACTGTGACGCCGGTGGCGCCAAGGCAGGAAAGCGCTCGCGCCCGCTCTGTCCCAGCCTTCAGCGCGGGCATCAGTGCGCGAGAGCCTGAGCGCGTGGCGGAACTCAAGGTCACCAGCAGCCGCCCCGAGCCCCCGGCCATCGAGCGCGATGCCCAGCTCTCGACCCGGATCGGGCTCGACGAGGCCAGGGAACAATTGGGCGGAAACCTGCACGTCATCGAGGGGCTGCGACCCGAGATGGTGGGGCTGGTGCCTGGCCGGCTGGTGGCCGGCGCTGATCCCTCGCGCCCCGTGGTGCGTGTGGTCTATGTCGGCACCGATGGCCAGGCCTTCTTCCTCGATCAGCAGCGCGTGGGCGACGCCCTCCCTTCAGCACGAGCATCAGTGTCGCAGACGCCAGGCACCTGGATGGCGGGGAACGTGCAATTGCGCCTTCATGGTGAGCTCTCGCAGGATTCGCTGAACGGGTTGGCGCGGAGGGTGAAATAGGGGTTAGGGGCCAGGGGCCAGGGATCAGGGTGTACCAGCCGGTGCCTGCCTCACAACCCTAATCCCTATTTCCTGGCCCCTGATCCCTATTCACACGCCTCCCGCCGCTCAAACTGCGTCACGCCCGATGGTCCCACCTTGAGCCGGGTGCTCAGCGAACCATTGCCCGCTCCACTGGCAGGCAGCTCCCGGCGATCGACGGTGGCCAGCGCCGACTGGTCGCTGTCTGACATGGCGCTTTCCTGGTGCTCGGCGACGTTCGCGAAGTACCGGACTCCGCTCACGAGGTCGCGCGCATCGAGCTTGCCACTCGTGGAAAAGCTGCTGCTGTAGTTCCCCATCGCATCGATCGTCACGGACTTGCTCAGGTCGAGATGCCCGCTCACGTGCAGGAAGCGCGGCACATCGGCGCAGAACGGCCTTGGAATGTCCTGCCCGAAGTCGATCGGCACGACCTCGGAGAACGTGCCAGGCACCGACGGCACGTCAGCCGTGACATCGAGGACCGTCGCGCGGCCGTCCCCGTTCCGGATCGGTTGGTCCTGATCCACGAACGGCGCCGGATTTCCAAAGTCGAGCCGCACGAAGCCAAGCACTGCCTGGCCGTCCGCCGAGGACGCGAGCGCATTCCAGAGATCTTTGAGGATGGTCCGGTGCTCGGTGGCATTGATCACCTCCGTGGCGCTCACCGTTGCCGGATTCACGAGCCCGGAGCGCAGCATGTCGTAGCCGACGAATTCCTCCGCGCGCTCCCAGCTCAGCACCTGGTGGTCCGCCGTTCCCGGAATCAGCATCTCGAAGTGCGCATTGGCCACGGTAAACGCACCGAGGCGGAAGAGCCGGAGATGGAAGCGTACGGGACCAAAGTCACCGCAGGCGAGTTGCACCACGCTGCCGGCCCAGCCCGCGTCGCCGCCATAAGCCGTCTGCATGTCGCCGATGGCGTCGTGCCAGCGGCAATTGAACGGGGCCACAGGCGGGTAGCCGGGAATGGCATCGCCAAGTGCGGCTGTTCGATTGCCGTCGAGCCCGATCAGGATGGCGCGAATCGTCCGCGGATCGGCGTGACCGGTGAAGGCGAGGTTGATGGGATCGAAGTTCTCTCCCGACGCGAATTCGGTGCGGGTATAGGGAAAGAAGGTGAGCGAGCCCGGCATGCCGGCGACGCCCGTGGTGATTACGCCCGACGGCGCGGGCGCGCCCTGCCGTGCATTGTTGACCGACGACGGTTCCGGCTGACTCGGAGTTCCTGCATCACAGGCGGCCACCAGGGTGGCGGCGAGGGTTAGCAGCATCGAGGCGCGCATACAAGCTCCATCATGAGGGTGAGTGGTGCGATGGAGCCAACATGCGCCGCCGGGTCAAGCGGGGGTCAAGTCGGCGGGTCGAGGCCGGCGCGCTGCCGCAGCCGGCGCCGCGCGCCGGGTGTCACGAAGTCACGGTCAATCACATTGCGAACCACCCGTGCCAGGAATGCGTACCCGCGGGCATCGGATTCAAGCCAGCACTGGGCCTCGAGCCTGTCGAGCGAGGTGCTGAGGTCGGAGCGTGCGCGCCCCGTGCCCAGTTCGAGGAGCGCGGGATCCACGCGGGGGCCAAGCACCGCCAGTGCGGCGAGCACCTCCCGGTCGGGAGCACTGAGGCAGCCAAAATTGACACGCACGGCGGCGGTGATCGCATCCGGCTGGTCCGCAGGAAACGTGGCATCGAGCGTTCGGGAGGGAGCCGGCCAGGAGCCGGTGTCAGGAGGAAGCCCCGCAGCGACAGCGCTGAGCAGCTCTCCGACGAGCGCTGGCTGGCCCGCGCTGTCAGCGAGCAGCCGGCGCGCGAGTCGCTCCTGCGCATCGGGCGCCCATCCCGCGAATCGGTCGGCTACGAGACCCGTGAGGGCGTCCATGCTGAGCGGCGCAATCTCCACCACTGCTCCCTGCCATTCCCGGCCGACGTGCGCGCGCGCCCGGTCCACGGCGGCCACCTCGTCGTCCGCCCGCAGTGTGAGCAGCAGGCTTACAGGGAGCGAGGCGCAGTCACGCAGGAGCGAAAGCTCGGCATCGAGTGACAGCGGATCGTTCCACTGGACATCATCATGGATGAGCATGACCGGTCCCGCACTCGCCGCGGCACGGACCACTTCGACGAAGGCGTGCGGAAGGTTCCCCTTCGCCAATGTCGCGCCCGGAAAGCGCTCCTGCCATTCGGGTAGAAGCGCCGCGAACACGCCGAGTGCCTCGGCGGCGGCACCGCCAACGCCAGGCGCATCGAGGAGCCCGCCGCGAGCGAGGGCCAGCAGGCCCGACGACTCGAGCGACCGGTCACCCGGCATGGCATGAGCCATGACAACCGCAGCACCATCGAGCTGGGCATGCTGCGCCACCTCGGCGGCAAGGCGTGACCGGCCGCTACCATCGCGCCCAATCACGAGCAGCAGTGCGCTGCGACGCCGGGTGCGAGAGCTTTCCCAGGCAGAGGAAAGCGCCGCGAGCTCCCTGTCACGCTCCACAAGGCGCAGGCGGCGCTGACTTCCTGAAGACACTGCCTCGACCTGATCTCCTGATCGCAGCGTGCCGGCACGGACCGCGCCCGCGAGCTTGCGAAGCGCTGGTCCCGGTGTGGCGTCGAGATCACGCAGCCTCGCTTCCAGGTCCGAGTACGCAGTCAGCGCGCCAGCGCGATCCCCTGCGAGGCCAAGGGCCTCCATCAACCGTTGCGTTGCCAGCTCGGACGAGGGATCGAGCGCCACGGCGCGCCGGGCGCAGTCTGCAGCTGCTGCGGCATTGCCGCGGTGCCACTCGTCGCGACTGGACGACAGGAGCGCCTGCTGCATTCGACCATGCCATGCCTGGCGCTCGCTGTCGAGCCACTGCTCGAACTCGTAGCTGTCGTCCACGGTGAAGCCTTCGAGAAACTGTCCTCGAATGAGCCGGGTGGCGGCAGCCGCGGACTCTCCCGCGAGGAGGCGGCCGAACTCGTCGGCGTCGCACTCCACGTACCCTGGCAGGAGCCGCAGGTCCCCGACGCCCGTCACGAGCGCCTCGGGACCTGCCGCTCGACGAATGACCCGGACTGCCTCGTTCAGCGAGTGGCGCGCGTCGGCCTCGGGCTTGTCGGGCCAGAACAGCGCGACGAGTCGATCCCGCGCATGCGGGCGCGGTCCCCTCAGCGCCAGATACGTCAGGAGCGCCGCGTGCTTGCGCCAGCGAAGCCAGGGTGGAGCTGGCGCACCGTCCACGAAAATCTCAAGCGGACCGAGGACCCGAAGCTGAATCACGGGCAGCTCCTTGCCAGTGCCTGCGCCTGGCCAATCAGTCCGCTGAGATGAGCATCGGCATGGCGCCAGAGCTCATTCGCGCGACGCAGGAGAACACAGGCTTCGGCGGACCGGCCCACTCGCCTCAGCAGGGCGGCACGACGCACCCGCGCGGGCACGCCCAGGACCTGGTCCACCTCGCCCGCCTGCGGCGGACCCTGCGGCCAGCCTCGAAGGTCAGAATTTTCATACCAGCCGAGTTCAGCGGCGGCGGCGGCATCCTTTCCCAACGCCGCCTGCCAGCCGGCGCGCGCGAGGTGCAGCGCCGAACGGGCAAATGGATCGTCGGTCGGCACGCCCCGATCAGCGAGGTAGAGCGTGTCGGTGGACGCCAGCGCGAGACCGGGATCGTTCACGCCGGTGAGAAACGCACGCAGCACTGCCCGGAGGAGAGGCGCAGTGGAGTCCTCCGTGGCGGCGAGCGCCTCCAGCCAGTGCCTGGCCGCGATGACGTCACCGCGGTGCACCGCGTCCATGCCCAGGGCCCATTGCGCGCGAGCCGTCCAGGGAAAAGCGCTCTCTGAATCGGCGAGCCGGGTCATTGCTACTCTTGCACGCGCGACGTCGGCGCTGTCCGCAATCGGCAGGCCAAGCACTGGCGGCAACACGCGCCATTCCAGCCGCTGCAGCTGCATTTCCCGGGTCGGGATGAGGACGGCAGCCGAGTCCAGCGCAGCCAGCCCCTCGGCGGCGCGTCCCGTTTCCAGCGCGGCAACCGCGCGCGCCACGGTGGCGGATGACAGTCCAGTCGAGCCGGCGGTGCGTGCCACGGCGGATGCCAGGTCCCGCTGGAAATCCGGAATGTCAAAGGTGAGACCCAGGCGGAGATATGGCGCGACGGCCGAGCCGGCATGGCCATACTTCCAGATGGCGTAGTGACGCCAGAGCGCGGCCTTCGGGCCGCCGAACCGGATGGTACGGGCCAGATTGAACAGCTCACCGAGCGTGTCGGCGCCACTGCCGTGCGCCGCGCGCAGCGCCATGCGGCGGTCCCACATCTCGGCCGCCGCATCACCGTC
>DASTFH010000125.1:0-10035 GCA_035708725.1 Gemmatimonadales bacterium
GCGCATCAGCGACAAGCACATCGGCACGATCGTGCGCCAGATGCTGCAGAAGGTGCGCGTCACCGATCCGGGCGACACCGACTTCCTGGAAGGGGAGACGGTGGACAAGATGACGTTCAAGGACGAGAACGAGCGGGTGGAGCGCCGGAAGGAAGGCAACACGCCCGCCGAGTTCGAGCCGGTGCTGCTGGGCATCACCAAGGCGTCGCTGACGACGCAGTCATTCATCTCGGCGGCGTCGTTCCAGGAGACCACCCGGGTGCTCACCGATGCGGCCATCCGCGGGGCCAAGGACGATCTCCTGGGCCTCAAGGAGAACATCATCATCGGCCACCTCATCCCGGCCGGCAGCGGCATTTATCGGTATGCAGAAATCGATATCGAGCCGCCCGAAGGGTACGAGATGCCGGAAGTGGTCCCGGAGGCGGAAGCCCCGCCGGTCGTGGAGCTGGGAATTCCGGTGGGAGCAGGACTCGACGAGGAGTGATGCCGTAGGCTTGTTCCCAAAATCAACGCGGCGCTTCGGAGCAAGTCCGGAGCGCCGCGTCTTGTTGAGGTATCAGATCTCCGTTCAGGGTCCAGCGACGTCAGTGAAGAAAATCTGGAGATCCAGCTCGAGTGGCGCGCGAGCGGCATCCGGCTGCCACACAATGCTGTCGGCCAGGAGCTCTGGCCGGTCGTCCTCGGGCGTCCAGCGCTCGATCAGCCGGCTGGCGACATCCACGATCCAGTACTCCGGCACCCCTTCCTGCTGGTAGAGCGCCCGCTTGATGACGCGATCCAGCCGGGCGGTGCCGGGCGAGAGTACTTCCACCGCCAGCAGCAGGCGTCCCGCTTCCTGCCAGTCACGCGGTGCGCGTCCATCCACCAATGGCACAACAATCAGGTCCGGTTCCACCATTCGGTCGTCACTGAATTCCACGTCCGCCGGCGATTGAATCACTTCCCCTGTTCCGCTGCCGGATAGATATCCGTGCAACGCAATCAGCAGGTGCCTGACCGCGGCCTGATGCTCCCACGTCGGCGCGGGAGTCACGTAGAGCTCCCCGTCGATGACTTCGCGGCGCTTGCCGTCGTCCGGCAATGCGCGCACGCGCGCGATGGTCCAACGGGTGGATGGGGCGGCCATGCCCATAGTATTACCTCCTCGGCGACACCGCAGCAACTCGGCATGGCGCAACATCGCGTGGCGCCGTGCGGCAGCTGTCACCAATCAAACGATGGGCGGTGCCGAACGCCGCGATGTCGTGTTTCGGTGTTTTTCGTGCTTTCGTGTGCGCTGTTGCGGGATGATGATCGAAACACCCGGCCGGGTCGTGTTGTCGGTGAGGGTGGGGCGGCTCTGAGAGCCGCCCCTACGGCGCGCCCGCGTTGCGGGCGCGCCTTCCTACTTGATGACGAACTCCTTTTCCATTCCGTGCATGAAATGTGGCTTGCCATCCTTCGCGTCCGGAATGAAGCAGACGAAGCCGTAGCGCCCCGGTGGGAAGGTCTCATCTACCACGACCGTGTGGCCGGGCAGGAGCGCGGTGGCGCCGCCCATGGCGTGCCCCGGCATCGGCTTGCCCTGCGGATCGTAGGCCCATTTCTCGAACTGCGCGTTGCCCTGGCCTTCGTCGTAGCGGCTGATGACCAGCTCATGCGGCTGCGCCGAGGTATTGGTGATGGCGATGCGGTGATGGCCGCTTGTGAGCGGCTTGGACATGGTGAAGTCGTAGTCCGTCAGTGTGATCGTCACGTCCGCCGCCGGCATCGGCGCGGGTTTCGCCGTCGATGGCGTCACCACGAGCCACTTGACCATGCCGTGGACGAAGTGCGGTGCCTTGTCGGCGGCCGGAATCATGCAGATCGCCACGTAGTTGCCGGGCTTCAGCTCGAGCGTGGCGTTGGAGCTCCCGCCGGGTGCCGGCGCATTCGGCCCACCCACCGGAAGCAGCCACCGGGGCGGTGCTGCTTCGGGTCCCGCCTTGAGCGCGGTGAACACATCCGCCAGCGTCTTGCCGCTGTCCACCTTCAGCAGCGTCATATGGTGTTCTTCCTTGCCTTCATCGCGCAGGACAAAGGTGGTGAGCCCCGCCGGGATCGTGTCGGGCATGGTGTAGGCGTATTCATGCGTCACGACCGTGACGACATTGGCCCCGGCTGGGGGAACGAAGGCGGCGTGTGCCACGTGCGCGGGCGTCTGCGCCGCTCCCGGGCGTGGAACGAGGAGGGCGAAGACGACCAGCACGAACTGGCAGGCCGGACCTGGCCGCGCCCTGCCGTGAGCCAAGCGGAACGACATGGGGGTACTCTCCTGAGTATGGATACGTTCCATACTATGGCGCGGACTGCAACAGGCAAGGGTGAGGGGCATCACTGGTGGGAGCGGTGGCAAGCCGTATAGAAGTCACTGGCTGCTGGCTGCTGGCTGCTGGCAGCCAGCAGCCAGTGACCAGTGTCCAATTTCTCCCATTCGAGGAGCTCCAAACATGGCCCGCAACACCTCGCGCGACTTCGCGCTCATGACCGATGAAGAACGCCGTCGCTTCGCCGCCGAGCCGCAGACGGAGGAGCCAGCGCCGATGGACTTTGACGACCCCCGCAAGATGGAGAACCAGGGGCACAGTCAGATCGACCAGAAGGAGGAAGAGGCAGACGAGGAGCACCGTGACGGGCCGGCTGCCCAGCTGGACGAGGACGCCCACGACCAGGCGGTGGAGGAGAAATGAGGGTGAACAGCTGCCGGCGACTAGCCGGTGGCTGCGACCTTCCCAGCCACCGACCAGTGACCCTCAATGTGTCGCCGTCGCAGCTTCCGCCGGCCGGACCTGGGCAAGAAACGCTGGCACCTCGAAGTAGATGCGTGCCCGGCTGATCCTGTCGCCGGCAACGTCATAGACCACACAGAACGGCACCCGAACGTTCTTGTTGGTGGCGGGCACCCCGGCAAACTCGCCGATATGCCGTCCCACGAAGGTGGCTTCGAGCACGGCGTGCTGGGCATCGCACACCAGCGTCCGGAGCTCGGCATGCGCATCGAAGGCGACATGATAGATGTGCTGGAGCATGGCGCGCGCGGCCTCCCGGCCCCTGTGCTCCTCGCCCGTGGCCATGTTGGCATAGACCATGTCGTCGGCCAGGACGCTCAGGTCTTCGTGCTCTGATTCGATGAATCGGGTGAGCAGCGCGCGCACGGTATCGGCAGACATGTGATACCTCCCGGGGGTGACGGGTGGTGAGGTGAAACCCCATATTACGCCTCCACCGACAGCCCGCAAGCCAGACGCCCTGTCCATCTGTCCAGCTGTCCATCTGTCCAACTATATTCCTCCCAATGCCCCTCGCCATCCGGCTCCGTGCACTCTTTCTCGCCCTGCTGTTCGTGGGCGGGAGCTTCGTGGTGCCCGTGGTGGATGGCGCGCTCTTCCATTCGGGCCGCATCCATCTGGTGGCGCGGGCCCACCTGGACGCACGGGGTGACCAGTCGTGTCACGCCGAGCGGTGCCTGCTCGACGCCCCCATTGCGGGAGCCAGCCTGGAAGCGGCGCGCCCCGCGCCCATCACGGCCGCCGCCGAGGAGTTTTCGCTGGCGGCCGTCCGGCTCCTTGACAGCATCCCGTCGCAGACCACTCCCACAGCACTCCATTCCCGCGCACCACCGCAGCAGACCGCCTGATACGCCATAGCTGACCCCGGCCAGTGCCGGAGGTCCCTTTACCTCACCCGTTGACCGGAGTACTCCATGGTCAGGGCGATGGTCGTTGGCGCGCTGTGCGTGGCAGTGTCGGTGCAGGCCCAGGAGCCGGCCGACAGCCTGACGCTCACGCGCGACCAGGCGATCGCACAGGCGCTCGTGGGCAGCCCGCTGCTCGCGATCGCACGAGAGCAGGTGGCCCAGGTGCGCGCGCAAGGCACCGAGGCAAGCGCGTTTCCCGATCCCGAGATTGCGGCCGACTGGGCCGGGTTGTCGAAGCCCTTCAAGCCCGGCACGCGCACGGCTTCGGACGTGAGCGTCGGGCTCACCATGCCGTTTCCGCAGAAGCTGCTCATGCAGGGATCGGCGGGGCGGGCCAACGTGCGCTCGGCCGAGTTTGCCTATGAGCAGCAGCGCCAGGCTGTCGTGGCCGGAACGGCACAGGCCTACGATGCCCTGCTCGTGGCGCTGCAGCATGGGCGCGACCTGGCGCAGGCACGCCAGCTCGCCGCCGATTTCCTCCAGCGCACGGAAGCCCGCTTTGCTGGAGGCACGGTGCCCCGGCTCGATGTGATCAAGGCCCGCGTGGAGCTCGCGCAGGCGGAAAACGATCGCATCGCCAACGAGCGCGACCAGGCCAACGCGCGCAGCGCGCTCAACCGCGCCATGGGACGGCTCCTTCGCCTGCCGCTGCGGCCGGTCGACTCGCTGACCGTTCCCGCGACACCGGCCCCGCTCGACTCGCTCGTTCCCGTGGCGCTCGCACAGCGCCCCGAGCTGCGCGGCCTCGATGCGGACCGCTCGAGCGCCCGCACCTCGGCCGCGATCGCCCAGCAGTACTTCCTGCCCGACCTCTCGCTTTCGCTGGAAAAGAATGTGGTCTTCGGCAGCCCCGATGAGTACACGCTCGGGCTGGGCTTTTCGGTGCCGCTGTTCTTCTGGAATCACCAGCGCGGCGAAGTGGCCGAGGCTCGCCATCGCGTGCGTGAGCTGGATGCCAGCTATCGCGATCTCGAGGCCGGCGTGGAGCAGGATGTGCGCACCGCCTGGGCCTCGGCCGACGCCGCCATCCGCCAGGCCACCTACCTGCGGGATGAGCTCGTGCCCGAAGCTCAGCACGCCTACGACGTGGTCTCCAGGAGCTACGCCCTCGGCGGCTCATCCGCGCTCGACGTGATCGATGCCCGTCGCACCCTGCTCGATGCCGAAAACCAGTATGCCGAGGCGCTCGGCGCCGCCAATGACGCGGTCTTCCAGCTCCGACTCGCCCTGGGCGAACCGGTGGGCGGAGCCGCCGGAGAATCTCGATGACCCGTCCGTCTCCCGTCTTCCTGCTCGCCCCACTCGCGCTGCTCACCCTGGCCTGCAGTGATGCGCCGGATCGCGCAGCCGTCGATTCCCCTCCAATGGCCGACTCCCTGGCGCTCACGGTGACCGCGGCGCAGCGGCAGCGGCTTCACTTCGTCACCGTCGACTCGACGTCCTACCGTCCAGTCGTGGAAGTCACGGGCACGGTCGCCTTTGATGGTGACCAGGCCACGACCGTACTGTCGCCGGTCTCGGGACCGGTGACCCGGGTGCTCGTCCAGCCGGGCGACAAGGTCTCGCGCGGGCAACCGCTCGCGTATGTGACGTCGCCCGACTTCGCCGCCGCCGTGGCCGATTTCCGGAAGGCGGCAGCCACCGAGCGCAATCTCGCGCGCATCGCGAAGCTCGATAGCGCGCTCTTTGCCAACGACGCACTGGCCCGGCGTGACCTCGAGCAGGCGGAGACCGACGCACTGGCCGCGCATGCGGACCGCGAGGCAGCACTGGCGCAGCTCCGCGCGCTTGGCCTCGATCAGGCAACATTGGCCAAGCTTGACTCGGGCGGCAGCGTGCCAGTGGTGGAGGCAGCGATCCGCGCGCCACTCGCCGGCACGGTGGTGGAGCGACTGGTGAGCCCCGGCCAGCTGCTCGAGGCTGGTGCCACATCGGCCTTCACGGTGGCCAATCTCTCGCGCGTGTGGGTCATGGCCAGCGTGTTCGAATCCGACCTGCCCAGCGTGCGCGTGGGTGATGCTGCCCTGGTGACGCTCACCAATCTTCCGGACACCGTGAAGGGGAGGGTGGACAACATCGCCGCCGAGGTGGATCCGGAGACCCGCGCCACCAGCGTGCGGATTGTCGTGCCCAATTCGGAGCAGCTGCTCAAGAAGGACATGTATGTGCGGGTGGCCATTCAGTCCCACCGCCCGCGAGACGGGATGCTGGTGCCGGTGAGCGCCGTGCTGCGGGACGACGACAACCGTCCTATCGTCTACGTCGCCGCCGACAGCCTGGGCTTCGAGCGCCGCAGTATCACCCTCGGCGCGCGCCAGGGTGGATCCTATGAGGTGACGGACGGGCTTGCGCCGGGCGACCGCGTGGTGACGGAGGGCGGACTCTTCCTGCAGTTCGCGCAGAGTCAGTGACCGGTCCTGTCGGCGGCGAGCGGCCGTCGTTCATCAACCGCGTCGTGGCCGGGGCGCTGTCCCAGCGCTTCCTGGTCGTCATGCTCACGCTCATGCTGGTGGCGGGCGGACTCTGGTCTTTCTCGCGGCTGCCGGTGGATGCCTATCCCGACATCGCACCGACGATGGTGGAGATCGTCACGCAGTGGCCCGGGCACGCCGCCGAGGAAGTGGAGCGGCTCATCACCGTGCCGCTTGAAGTGGAAATGAACGGACTTCCCAAGCTCGAAGTGGTGCGGTCGGTCTCGTTGTACGGACTGTCCGACGTCACGCTCACGTTCGAGGATGGGACCGACGACTACTTCTCCCGCCAGCAGACCTTCGAGCGCCTGCCCGGCGTTGGCCTGCCGGAGGGCGCCGAGAGCGAGGTGGTGCCGCTGACCTCGCCCTCAGGGCTGGTGTATCGCTACGTACTCGACAGCCCCGATCGCTCGGCGATGGAGCTCAAGAACCTCAATGATTGGGTGATCGGCAAGGCGTACAAGGCGGTGCCGGGCGTCGCGGACATGTCCGGCATGGGTGGCGAGACCATGCAGTACCAGGCCCAGCTCGATCCCGACCGGCTGGCTGCCGCCGGGCTTTCGGTGGGCGACGTCATGGACGCGCTCGGCAAGAACAACGGCAA
This sequence comes from Gemmatimonadales bacterium, assembly GCA_035708725.1. Taxonomy (GTDB): domain Bacteria; phylum Gemmatimonadota; class Gemmatimonadetes; order Gemmatimonadales; family GWC2-71-9; genus CAMLHP01. The sequence goes on from DASTFH010000125.1 coordinate 6,794, forward strand.
CGCCGGCGGCGGGTTCTACTCCGAGGGCGGCCAGTTCTACTACATCCGGGGACTGGCGCGGCTCCGGACCGTCGAGGACATCGGGAACGTGGTCGTAGCGGTCAAGAATGGCACGCCGGTGCTCGTGCGAGATCTTGGCTCGGTCAAGATCGGCCATGCGCCGCGGCTGGGGCAGTTCGGGTTCAACGACCGGGATGACGCGGTGGAAGGCGTCATCCTAATGCGTCGCGGGGAGCAGACCCAGCAAGTACTGAAGGGGGTGCAGGCCAAGACCCGGGAATTGAACGACTCGATCCTGCCGAAGGATGTCCGGATCCACCCGTTCTATGATCGCAGTGACCTGGTGCAGCTCACCACCCACACCGTCGGGCTCAACCTGGTGCACGGCATCCTGCTGGTCGCGGTCGTGCTGATCTTCTTCCTGTACGACGTGCGGTCGGGGCTCATCGTGGCCGCGGCGATCCCGTTGGCCCTGCTCTTTGCGTTCATCGTCCTGGACCTGCGGCACATTCCCGCCAACTTGCTGTCCATCGGTGCCATCGATTTCGGCATCCTGGTGGACGGGGCGGTCTTCATGGTGGAGAACATCCACCGCGAACTGGCGTTGCGGCATGGCACCGAGTACCGGCTCTATGACGTCATCGTGCGGGCCGCGGCTGAAGTGGACCGGCCCATTTTCTACGCGATGGCCGTGATCATCGCCGGCTTCCTCCCGATCTACGTGCTCAGCGGCCCCTCGGGCAAGCTGTTCGCGCCGATGGCGGATACCACGATCTTTGCGCTGATCGGCTCGCTGATCGTCACCCTCACGCTCCTGCCAGTGCTCTGCGCGTGGTTCCTGCGGCGTGGCGTGCGGGAGCGGCGCAATCCCGGCTACGAATGGATCAAGGCGCGCTATACGGCGGCGCTGGACTGGTGCCTGGCGCGCCCATGGACCACGACCGGGGTGACGACCGCGCTGTTCGCCGCATCGCTGCTCACGGTGCCATTCATCGGCGCCGAGTTCATGCCCCATCTCGATGAAGGTGCGCTCTGGGTGCGCGCCACCATGCCGTACACCATTTCGTTTGACGAGTCAGCGAAGATCGTTCCGCAGGTCCGGCAGATCATCAGGTCCTTCCCGCAGGTCACGGTCGTTGCCTCGGAGCATGGGCGGCCGGATGACGGGACCGATGCCACCGGCTTCTTCAACGCGGAGTTCTATGTCGGGCTGAAGCCGTACAGCGAGTGGCATGGCCCCATCCGGACCAAGCCTGAGCTCATCGCGGCCCTCGACCAGAAACTGGAGCAGTTTCCTGGTATCACATTCAACTACACCCAGCCCGCCGAAGATGCGGTGGATGAGGCGGAGACCGGGCTCAAGAGCGCGCTGGACGTCAAGATCTTCGGGTCGGACCTGGAGGTGCTGGAGCAGAAGGCGAGGGAGGTCAAGACGGTGCTCGAGCGGGTGCCGGGGATGGAGGACCTGACCGTGGTCCAGGAGCTGGGCCAGCCGTCGCTCACGGTGGAGGTGGACCGGGACCGCATTGCCCGTTATGGCATCAACGCGGGCGACATCAATGCACTGCTGGAGGCGGCCGTGGGCGGCGCCGTTGCCACCGAAGTGGCGCAGGGCGAGCGGCTCTATGATCTCGTGGTCCGGCTCAAGCCCGAGTTCCGCGCGAGCCCCGCCGCCATCGGCAACATCAAGGTGCCGGCGGCCAATGGCGAACGGATTCCGCTCAAGAACCTGGCCCACCTGCAGATTTCCAACGGGGCATCATTCATCTACCGTCAGGGAGGATCCCGCTTCATCGGCGTGCAATATTCGGTGGATGGACGGGACGTGGCGAGTGCGGTGCACGAGGCGCAGGCGGCAGTGACCTCTGCCGTGAAGTTTCCAGCCGGCTATCGCATCGTGTGGGGCGGTGAGTACCAGGACTACGTGGCTTCCCGCGCGCAGATGCGGCTCATCCTGCCGCTCACGCTGGTGCTGATCTTCCTGCTCCTCTTCGCACTCTACGGCAACTTCAAGTTCCCCGGCATCACTGTGGCAGGCGTGGTGCTCTCGGCGCCGATTGGCGGGCTCCTCCTGCTGCTGCTCACGGGCACGCCGTTCTCGGTGTCATCAGGGATCGGGTTCCTCGTGTTGTTCGGCGTGTCGGTGCAGACGGCGGTGGTGTACATCTCGTGCGCCAACCAGCTGCGGAAGGAAGGGGCCAGCATCGCCGTGGCGACCCGCGAATCGGCGCTGCTCCGGCTCCGACCCATCATGATGACGGCCATTCTCGCGGCTATCGGCCTGTTGCCGGCGGCGCTGTCGCACGGCGTGGGTTCCGACTCGCAGCGACCGTTTGCCATGGTGATCGTGGGCGGGATGATCTCGCGCCTGATCATCAGCGTGCTGGTGACACCGGTGTTGTATCAGCTGGTCGCGAGGGAAGGAGATCGGTTGCAGGTGTGAGGAGAAGACGGACAGGCGGACAGCGGGTCGACGGTCGACGGTCGACGGTCGACGGTCTACCCGCGACCCGCCAGCAGCTAACCCACCCGCGTTGACCGTCTTGGCCGTCTTGACCGTCTTGACCGTCTTGACTACGTTTCCCAGTCTGTCCCGGAACAGGCCGGGGCCAAGTCAAGCACCGAAGCAGGGATATGCCGACCATCAATCAGCTCATCCGGCGAGGCCGCAAGCCCGCCGAGGCCAAGGACAAGTCGCCGGCGCTCAAGGGCAATCCCCTGAAGCGCGGGGTCTGCACGCGGGTGTATACCACCACGCCCAAGAAGCCCAACTCGGCGCTTCGCAAGGTGGCCCGTGTCCGGCTCACCAATGGGTTCGAAGTGACCGCGTACATTCCCGGCGAAGGGCACAACCTGCAGGAGCACTCGATCGTGCTGATTCGCGGCGGCCGCGTGAAGGACCTGCCCGGCGTTCGCTATCACATCGTACGGGGCGCGCTCGACTCGGCTGGCGTCAATGACCGGAAGCGGAGCCGTTCCAAGTACGGGGCCAAGCGGCCCAAGGCGGCCAAGTGAGCCGGCGTAACAAGGCGGTCAAGCGCCTGGTGCCACCCGATCCCCGCTTCGACAGCCAGACGGTGTCCAAGTTCGTCAGCAACCTCATGTATGACGGCAAGAAGAGCACCGCCGAGAGCATCTTCTACGATGCCATGGACATGATTGAAGAGCGGACCGGCCAGGCCGGTGTCGCGGTCTTCAAGCAGGCGGTCAACAACGCCAAGCCCGCCGTGGAAGTGAAGAGC
>DASTFH010000126.1:0-36525 GCA_035708725.1 Gemmatimonadales bacterium
TTGTTCATCAGCTGGAACAGCGCGAGCGCCAGCAGGCCGACCAGCACCCACAGCGCGAGATTCTTGCTCAGGTTGCCCCAACTGCCCTTGGGAGGCCGGGGCGGCAGGCGTTCCGCCATCTATTCGTCCGACTCCAGATCCCCGATGAACGGGAGATGTCGATAGTTCTCCGCGTGGTCCAGTCCATAGCCGACCAGGAACGCGGGGGGTGCATCGAACCCGACGAAGCGAAGCTCCGGGGGCGTGCAGGGCGCCACATGCTTGTCCAGCAGGGCGCAGATGGAAATGCTCCGCGGGTGACGCTGGCGAAGAATTTCCGCGAGGCGCATCAGCGTGCGCCCAGAATCAATAATGTCCTCCACCAGCAGGATGTGCTTCCCTGCCAGCTCGGTCTCCGGATCGTAGAGCAACCGCACCGTGCCGCTGGACACCGTGCTCCTCCCATAGGAGCTGGCAACCAGAAAATCCACATGGATGGGCCGCTCGATCCGCCGGACCAGGTCGCTCAGGAAGATGAAGCTTCCCTTGAGCAGGCCGAGGACCAGCAACTCGCCCTCGGGATACGCGGCGGTGATTTCGCGGCCGAGTTCCGCCACCCGTCGCGCGATGGTCTCCTCGTCGAAGACGATGGAGCGCATGCGCCGCCCACCGGTCCGACGCAACACATCAGCGGTGGTCAGCGTCAATCCTCAGGGCCTCCGTACCAGGGTCCGGCACCGACTGCTGGCTCCGGCAGATGCCCGGCAGCCAGGCCGGCGCGCGTTCGCGCTCGATCACGGGCCACGCGCCACGCCGCTCCCGCGGGACGCGTGCCTCCTGCAGCAGCCGCGCAATCGTGCGATGTCCGGGGCCGCCCAGTGGTTGCATGCGGTCTCCAGCCTTCGGGGATCGAATAACCACTGCTCCAGGTGGGAGCCACGCGGTCATGGCCCGGCGATCCTGCGCTGCCGGCGCCACCTCGCGCGTGAGACGAAACGTCCACTCACCCCACTGCACTTCCGCGGGCTCCGGCGGCACAACAACCGGATCGGGCGCGGGCCCTGGCCGCTCGATGCGCAGCCGGCCAAAGGCCATCCCGGCGCGCCAGCCACCTCCCAGCGGCACCCAGCTGCCGCTGCGTCCCTGCGCGGCGAGCTTCAGCACGCGTTCGGTGCTCGCGCCGCTCGCCACTACTCCGACGCGAAGCCCCAGCGCTCGCACCACCGCACGCGCCACGTCCGAAGAATAGCCCGCCAGCGCGTCCCCAGCAACGGAAATGCCGTGGTGCTCCTGTTGCAGATCGAGGCCCGACAAGTGGCTGAGCGCACCATCCCACGCCCGTCTCCACTGCCGAGCCTGGCTCCCCACCCGGTTGAGTTCGCCTGCCACGTCAGGCCACCGCTCCCGAAGCAGCGGCAACAGTCGCTGCCGGATCCATGCACGGTCGTGACGCGGGTCCGCATTGGCGGGATCGGCCCAGGATGCGAGGCCCTGCTCGTGCAGGTACCGCGCCAGTTCCTCGCGCCGGAACGGCAGCAAGGGACGGAGAATGGTCCGGGTCCGCGGCTGCATTCCCGCCAGCCCGGCAGGGCCGCTGCCCCGCAGCACGCGCATCAGCACCGTTTCAGCCTGATCGTCGAAGTGATGCGCCGTGACGATGACATCGGCGGCTGAGGCGATGCGCATCGCCTCGAGCGCCGACCAGCGCTGCGTCCGGGCAGCGGTTTCACTCGCCCCCGCACCGAGGCCCAGCGACGTTACCACGAACGGCAGCCCATGGCGCTCGGCCAGCCGGGCCACGTCGCGCGCGACGGCGCCACTCGTGGCCGCGATCCCGTGATCGACATGCGCGACGGTCAGCGACAACTCAAGTGCGGCAGCACCCCGTGCGAGGAGCTCCAGCAGCGCGACCGAATCTCCGCCGCCGGAGACCGCCACGAGGAGGCGGGCTCGCTCCACGCAGAGTGACCGGAGTACGCGCCTGAACCGATTTTCCAGATCCATCCGATTGACCGGCCAGAGGCTCACGCGGAGTGCGGGTAATGGTGCACGGTGACAGGAAGGAAGATATCGGATTATGTCCGCAGCGGCCGCGCGCGCGCTGCCGCCGCCGGCACGGCGACGCCCGCGTGGCCGGCCAACGGCGTGATTCCGAGTCGGGCTCGCACTTCGTGGACACTTGCCACTGAGCGATCGAACGTGGCAGCAAGCGCGACGACGCGCTCGACCAGATCCCGGTTGCCGGCGAGCGCCGTGCGCTTCTGGTCGAACCAGATGTTGTCCTCGAGGCCCACGCGCACGCCGTCGCCCCAGAGCAGCCCCAGCGTGTTGGCCGTGAGCTGCTGGCGCCCGATGCCCGCGAGGCACCAGATGGAGCCTGGGGGCAGCGCGCTGAGGATGGCCGCGAGCTGCGCCGGCGTGGCCTGAGCGCTGGCCAGGTTGCCGAGCAGGATGTTGAAATAGAACGGCGGGGTGAGGACACCCTTGTCGATCAGGTAGTTGGCGTAGTTCACCATGCCGACATCGAAGACTTCCAGCTCCGGCTTGATCCCGCGCTCCCGCATCCGCTCCGCCAGGTGGCGCACCATGTCCGGGGCGTTGATGCTCGCCTGCTGCGGAAAGTTCAGCGATGCGAGTGTCAGGCTTCCCATGTCGGGCCGCAGGTCACCCCGCAGCTCCAGCGGGTCGGCACGCTGGTCCAGCGCACCAAAGTTTCGGCCGCTGAGGGACACGCAGATCGTGAGGTCGGGTTGAGCGTCGCGGATGCCGGCGATCTGTCGTGCATAGATCTCGCGATCATAGTGCGGCCTCCCGGCCGCGTCGCGGGCATGCAGGTGCACCAGATTGACCCCGGCCCCCACGCATTCGAGCACGTCCGACACGACTTCCGCGGGCGTGAGCGGCACATGCGGCGTCATCGCTTTCGTCGGGATCATGCCCGTGGGGCAGAAGTTGATGATAACGGGGTGCGGTGCCTCGGCCATCACGCGTGCACCTCCGCGTGGCGCCTGGCCACGAGGTGCGTCAGCGAGCCCCGCTCCGGAAATCCCCGATGAAGTGCCCACCAGGTGCTGTCACCCAGGCGGAAACGATGCAGGGCGTGCCGGATCGCTTCGTCGCCGACGGCCTCATAGCCGAAATGGCGCTCGTACCATGCGATCGCGGACGGATCATCACTCCAGGTGTGGATGGTCTCGGCGCCGGCGGCCCACATCGCCTCCATCCGCGCCCGCTGCAGCGCGGCGCCGATCCCCGAGCCGCGTCGCGACCGCTGCACCGTGATCAGCACCGTCCTGGCCGCGCGAGCATCGTGATCGAGCCAGTCCCAGCAGCAGAAACCGACCACACGGCCCTCCTCCACCGCCACCAGCGCGCGGGCATCGAGGTCCACGTCGACGATCGTATTGCGCACGGCGAGCAGTGCATCGGGAGGAAAGTCCGCATCGGCGAGCGGCGCCGCACCAAGGAGGTGCACCCGGTACTCGGCGAGCACGGCAAACACCGCCGGCATCTCCATGCCGTGGGGAGCGCGGATCGTCGCGGGGATCATTGCGGCGGATTCATCGTGCGGAGTGATCCCGGCCGAGGCGTGAGGCGCCGGATCACCGCGCGCGCCGGCTGGCTCAGCGCTCCGAGGCGGCGACGCCAGAGGTGCGTGCGACTCCGCGCCAGCAGGCGCTCGATGGCACGGCTGACGTCGCGGGGCAATCCGCCGTCGGCCAGCGCCTCGCGATAGCGCCGCCAGCGGGACGGCACCGTAACGCATGGCAGCGCGTCGAGATCGGAGGCAAGCGTCTTCGGCCCATCGAACACCGGGAAATCCTGCAGGACGCCGAGGCCAGCGAGCACGGATCGGGTCCGCAGGCATTTTTCGCATCGGGAGCAATTCAGGCGGTCGTCCCGGTGCTCCCAGCAGACATGCAGGTGCTGGCGCACGAGCGGCGAGCTGGCGATCAGCCGCAGCTTGGCGTTGCGGCTGTACTCGGCGCCCACGTGCTCGATCCGCAGCCCTGCACCGCTCCAGTACGGATCAAGCTCCCAGTGCGATCCCCACGGCTTGGGCGCGGCGTAGGTGCCGGAGGATGAAATGACCAGCGTGTCGATCACGCCCGCGCAAAGATGCCCAAGGGCGGCCAACGCACCCCCGTGCGTCCGAGGCCAGGGCACCGGGGCGAAGGAGGGATGCGTGCGCAGGTTGGTGCGGATGGTCACGAGGCGGGTTGACGTTGCCTGTGCAATCTCCCGAAAACGCCCTGCCATTGCCGCGGCGCGCTGGTCATCCTCGAGGGGCACATCGAAGCCGTGGGCGTGAATGAGATACTGAATCGGCCCGCCACATACGAGCAGCGAGAAGAACGAGTCTACTCCTCCCGTGAAGCAAAGGGCCCGCCTCGGCTCGGCTCGCTGTGGCCCGGCCGCGACGGGCCGGGTGTTGACCCGGGCCCACAGTCGGGGGTACCCCCACCAGCGATGCGCCGTCTCCAGGACGTGTGCCGCGCCGGTGGCCCAGTCGGCCGCGACCGGGCCCGACACGGCAAGGCGCCGCCGCGCATCGGCTGCCGCCAGCAGGAATGCGGATGCGAAGCCTTCGCTCGAGGGCTCGAGCGTAATGTCCTCGCTCTCGAACCACGCGTCAGCACCGTCGACGCTGGCGCTCGCGCGCGAAACCCTGCCCATCTGCCTGACGATCGGACCGCCGACCAGCAGCTCGGTTGCCACACAGGTCTCCGGAAATCGGTGGATCCATGATGTCGGTTCGCCATGGAACGAGCAAGGAGCAGGCCATGGACAGGATGGGCAGGATGGGCGGGAGGGGCGGGTTCGAGACGAGTCAGTGACCCATATCCAGATGCCACGCCATGGACACGAACTCGGGTGCGAGGAGAACGGTAGGCGGTCTCAAGCCAAAGACCCGCCAGCGTCCACTCACCAGGCGGGCGCTCGTGATGCCAAGCACCGCACCACCCACGACGTCGCTCAGCCAGTGGCGATCGTCGTTCACTCGTGAGAGGGCGGTTCCCGCGGCCACGGTGTACAGCGCCGCAGTAGCGGGCGTGCGGTGGATGTCGTCCGCCAGGGACGTGGCCAGGGCAAAGGCAACTACGGAGTGGCCGGAAGGAAAGGAGCCGCGCGACTCGACACCCAGCGTGTCGTTCTCGCTCGTGAAGGGCCGGAAATCGGTCGCGCTGGTGAATGTGGCTGGCCTTCCGCGGCCGAGACCGAACTTGAGGACTTCCGCGGCCACGACGCCAGTCGCAAGACTCGCACCGGCACGCAGGCCGGCGCCGCGCACACGATCATCGTCCACCAGCAGGCCAGCAAGCGTGAGTCCCCCGGCCGCCGCGAACGCCACCCTGGCATCGCCGGCCGGGCGAAATACATCCGAAAGCTCATCGGAGGTCTGCGAGCGGTGATCCTGCACCAGTCGCTGCACCGGCTGGTCGACAAGCAGGACCAGCGCCGTGCCGCCTGCGGCGCCAGCGGCCTCGTACCAGTGAACGACATGGAATCCGGTGTCGGTTGGCACTGCACGCATGGGGGCGCCGATACCAGCCAGAAGGGCTGCTGACATGATGGCCAGGTGCATGCGGGGATCTCCAGCTGTGAGTGTGCGCTGTGCGCTGTGCGCTGTGCGCTGTGCGCTGTGCGCTGTGCGCTGTGCGCTGTGCGCTAGGCGAAGGTACCGCGCATGGCGTGTAACGCATAGCGCATAGCGCACGGCTCTTGGCCTTCGACCAACGCACTGGCCGGGACCTCCATCAGCAGACGCACGAAGTGCCCTCGAAATGCGCCGGCTGACAGCAGCGGATCCGGCTCCAGGAGCTCCAGCGCGCGAGTGAGCACTCGCGCCCGGAAGCAACCGGACGCGAGCGCATTGTACACTGCGCCGGGGTGAGCCGAAGCGGTGCCAAGCGGCCAGCCCCGTTCTAGCTGCAGTTGACGCACGCCAGTGTCTCCGGAATGGCGAGGAGACGTGCGTACGGAATCGGGTTGCGACAAGCGTGACAGACGCCGTACTTGCCGGTTCGCATGCGGCTCAGCGCCTCAAGGATGCGCAGCAGGCGTTCCGGTACTCCGGCAGCCCGGGCGGCAGCCGGATCCGCGGCCGATGATTTCCATGGTGCACGCACGTTGCGTGACGGCATGCCGGCATAGGCCCAGGCGGACCGGCCTCCGACGCGCTCCAGTTCCACCCGCAGCTCGTTCCACAGCTCGTGCAGTTCGTCGGGCGAAAGATGGTCCGCCATTATGACACCCCTCCGGCGATGGCCGCCTGCAGCGGCGCCGACCATTGCACCATCTGGCGCCCCACACCGGCGCGCCGGATGGACTCCCACATCCGCCTGACGGCCGCCAGCACAAAGACGTCGGGCGTCCCGACCGGTGCGACGGCCATGGTGATTGACCAGGTGCTGCCCTCCTCGCCGGTGTCGATGAGGGCAATATCCTCGTTACGTGGCAGCAGCCAGCTTCCATCGCCGGTGCGGGCACCGCCGAGTTCCGCCGAGGTGCGTGCGCTCCGCGCCAGCCAGCCGGCGCGCTCAGCGACCGCGCTCGAAGGAAACCCCGTGAATCGCGCCGTGAGGACTCCGTCCGGCCCGGTCAGGACGGTTCCAACGTGCCTGCCTTCACTCAGCAGGTGGAAACGAATCGGATCAATTCCGCGACGGACTTCCATGACATCCTCCAGCCTCAGGTCGTTTGCGGGCCACCCACAGGAGGGGGCCGAAATCGAACGCCCCGCCGGCAGCGCGCAGGCGGGGCGACAATCGCGGGCGACCGGAGCCGGTGGACCGGCTACGGAGCGGTGGCGATCGGAGCGTTCCCTGGGCGCGGACGCTGCGGGGAGGGCGCGCCGAGTGAACGGCACGCCCGACGAGACCGCATTTCAGACACCCGGGTCCTGTGAAGGCCGATGGGAAGAACGTTCACTTGAGCTCCTGCTTGAGGTGACGGCTCTAGCTGAATGAAATCTAATGGGTTGGGCTTGAAGGCGTAAGGCTCACAATAGAGGGCGTGAAGTCGCCTGCGCGTGCCTGGCGCCTTACGCTTTGCGTCCCCCAAACGCCGCCCCGCTGTGGCTCGTCGCCGTCACCGTGAGCAGGAAGATCCCACCGTCGACTGAGCGTACCGAGTGGCGGATGCCCGGGCCCAGGGCCGCCACCATCCCGGCCGACAGCGCCACGGACCTGCCGCTGCTCTCGAGCACCACGGTCCCTTCGAGCACGTGCAAGGTCACCGGGCCACGTGCTTCGTGCTCCCGCATCTCCCCGCCCGCCTTGAGCCCCACGAGCGTCATGCTGAGCGGGCCCTGCGGACCGTCCTTGACCAGGGTGCGCGCCGAGCGCGACGAAGCCTCGCCCAGGCTCTCGCGCAGGTGGCGGATTTCCTCGGCGAGGGTGAAGGCCAGCACATCGCCGGTCAGCAGACGGTCGACAGAGGACATGGGAGACTCCAGGGCGCTCGTAAGTCACAAGTGACGGGTCGGCGGTCGCAGGGCGCGGGTCGCCGGTCGCAGGTCAGCGGCAGGCGCGTTCAGCACCCGGTTCCAAATGTAGTCACCCTCCCCGTCCGCTCGCGGCCCACCGTCCGCGCGTGCATATTCCGGCATCTACATGTCCGATCTCCGAAGCCGTCTCGGCAACGGCCTGACCTCGCGCTATTCCCTTGACCGTGAACTCGGTCAAGGCGGGATGGCCGTTGTCTACCTGGCGCACGATCTCCGCCACGACCGCGAAGTCGCCCTGAAGGTGCTGCGACCGGAAATTTCAGCCGAGATTGGCGCCGAGCGCTTCCTGCGCGAGATCAAGCTCGCCGCCGGGCTGACCCATCCGCACATCCTGCCGGTCTTCGATTCCGGCGAGGCCGACGGCCTGCTGTTCTACGTCATGCCGAGCATGGAGGGACGTTCCCTGCGCGAACGGATGGATCGGGAACGCCAGCTTCCCCTGGCTGACGCGCTGCGCATCACGCGCGAAGTCGCGTCCGCGCTCGACTACGCCCATCGGCACAATGTGGTGCATCGCGACATCAAGCCGGAGAATATCCTGCTCCACGAGGACGCCGCGATGGTGGCGGACTTCGGCATCGGCAAGGCGCTGTCGGGGGAAGGTGCCTCGCTGACGCAGACGGGACTCTCGCTCGGCACGCCGGCGTACATGAGCCCCGAGCAGGCGGCCGGCGAACTGGGTGCCGACGGACGCAGCGACCTCTATTCGCTGGGCTGCGTGCTGTATGAAATGCTCGCGGGCGAGCCGCCCTTCACGGGCATTTCGGCCCAGGCCATCATCGCCAAGCGCTTCATCTCACCCATACCGAAGATCCGCACCACGCGCGACGTGCCGGAGGCCGTGGACAGCGCCGTGACGCGGGCGCTCGCCCGCACGCCGGTGGACCGGTTTGCCTCCGCGGCCGAGTTCGCGGCGGCGCTGCGCGACATTCAGCGGGAGCCTGCCGCGGGCGCCGCGGCCGAACCGGCCCGGGCCAATCCGCGCGCCATCGCCGTGCTCCCGCTCTCGAACATGAGTGCGGATCCGGAGAACGAATATTTCGCCGACGGCATGACGGAAGAGATCATCAATGCCCTGGCGAAGGTGCCGGCGATGCAGGTCGCCTCCCGCACCAGCTCGTTCGCGTTCAAGGGCAAGGAAGTGGACGTCCGCCAGATCGGGGAGAAGCTGGGTGTGAGCTCGGTGCTGGAGGGCAGCGTTCGGAAAGTCGGGAATCGGATCCGCATCACCGCGCAGCTCATCAGCGTCGAGAACGGCTACCACCTCTGGAGCGAGAGCTACGACCGCCAGCTGGAGGACGTCTTCGCGGTCCAGGACGAGATTTCGCGCGCCATCGTGGACGCCCTCAAGCTTCGCCTCGCGGATGACGCCGCCCAGGTCGTGGCGCCGACCAAGAACCTCGAGGCATACACACTGTACCTGAAGGGCCGCTTCTTCTTCGTGAAGCTGTCCGAGCCCGGGCTCCGGAAGGCACTCGACCTGTTCCAGCGCGCGCTGCTCCAGGATCCGGGGTTCGCGCGCGCATATGCCGGCATCGCCGACGTCTGGTGCAACCTCGCCGACGACTGGGTCGCTCCCGACGAAGCCTACCCTCGTGCCAAGGCGGCAGCCGAGCGGGCCCTGCAGCGTGACCCTGAGCTTGCCGAAGCCATCACCTCGATCGGGAAGGTCCTCTGCTGGCATGAATGGGACTTCGCGGCCGCTGAAGCGCAGCTCGCGCGTGCCGTGGCGCTCAGCCCGAATTACGCGGAAGCGCACTATGTACACGGAACGGCATTGCCGCTGGTGGGCCGGCTCGATGACGCGATCGAGACGATGGCCAAGGCACTCAAGCTTGACCCGCTCTCGGTCCACTATAGCGAGTGGCTGGCCCGGTTCCTCCTGTACGCGCATGACTACGATGGCGCCATTGCGCAGGCACACCGCACGCTCGAGATGGACGAGGTTTGCATCCGCGCGCCGCATTACATCGGCTCGGCCTACCTCGCCATGGGAGATGCGGAGACGGCGCTGACCTGGTACCGCCGGGCGCAGGCGCTGGAGAAGGCAGTGCGGTCCTACGATGCGATGATCGTCCGCGCGCTCGCTGCCCTGGGACAGCGAGAGGAAGCCGACGCCATCATGCTGCGACTGGAAGAGGAATCCCGCCAGCAGTACTTGCGCTCGGAGATTCTCGCCATGGGGTACGCAGCGGTCGGAGACCTGGATCGCGCCTTCGATTCACTGGAACGCGCCTTCCAGGCCCGGTCGGCCGGCCTCATCTACCTGCATCTTGATCCCGGCTACGCACCACTGCGGGGCGATCCGCGATATGCGGATCTGGTGGGGAGGATTGGGTTGAGATAACTGGGAGAGTGGGGCGTGAGGCGACGATGACGCTTCCAGCTTTCCGCTTTCAGCTCTCGGCTCTGAGCCTCACATCAACCTCCCCCAGTTCCCCATCACTCAGCGTCCAATCCGCTGCCGCCGCGTTGGCCCTCACCTGCTCCGGCGTCGTTGCCCCCGCAATCACCGATGCGACCGCTGGCCTCTGCAGCAGCCAGGAAAACGCCAGTTGGAGAATGGTGTGTCCCCGCTCCTCGCTGAATGCGATCAATTGCCCGACGATATCCAGGTTATGCCCGTTGAAGAGGTCGGCGTGGCGGCCCTCGGCGATGCGGCTGCCAGGTGGCGGAGGCTGGCCCTTCCGGTACTTGCCGGTCAGCATCCCGCTCGCGAGCGGGAAATAGGGTATGAATGCCATCCCCAGCGTCTGACAGAGCGGGAGTATCTCCGGTTCCGGGGCACGGTGCAGCAGGCTGTACTCGTTCTGGAGGCTGGCAAACTTCGCGGCGCCGGGCCGCGCGGCCTGATCCGCCTCGCGCAGCTGCGCGGGAGAGAAATTGGAGCAACCGATCTCCCGCACCTTCCCGGCCTTCACCAGCTCATCCAGCGCGCCGAGCGTGTCGGCGATTGGTACCGCGGGATCAGGCCAGTGAAGCTGGTAGAGGTCGATGCGGTCGGTCTTGAGCCGCCGGAGGCTGTCCTCGACTGCGCGGCGGATGTAGGCCGGGCTCGCGCCGTGCCGATGTTCGTCCAGCTTGCTGCCAAACTTGGTGGCGACGACGACCTCATTGCGTCGCCCGGCCAGCGCTCGGCCAAGGAACACCTCGCTCTGGGTGTCGCCGTAGCTGTCAGCAGTATCGAAAAACGTGATCCCGCCATCGAGCGCCGCATGGACCACGCGCGCGGTGCCCGCCGCATCGAGCTTCCGGCCAAAATTGTTGCAGCCGAGGCCGACGACGGAGACGTCGAGGGAGCCAATAGAACGCGTGTGCATGAGAGGAAGTTAGCAGAACGGGGGTCCCGGGTCGCGGGTCGGGAGCCATGACCTGCGATCCTTCGCTGCGCTCAGGACAAGCCCGCGACTTGCGACCTGCGACCTATAGCAGGGGCGGGACTCGAGCCGCAGGCCGAGGCCCAACTACTGGCAGTGCAGCGAAGCGAAATGCATAGCAGGGGCGGGACTCGAACCCGCGACCCCGGCATTATGAGTGCCGTGCTCTAACCAGCTGAGCTACCCTGCCAAGGAGGGGCAATCCTAGCCACTGGGACGGCCGGCCGTCAAGGCACGTCGGCGTTCGCGCCACGCCCTGCCGCAGGGGCCGGCGCCAGCCGGTACAGCCGCTCGCCCGGGCGGATCATGCCGTACTGCTCCCGCGCGATCCGCTCCTGCACCGCCGGATCCGTCTCGATGGCTTTCCGCAATCGCGTCAGCGAATCCACCATCTCCGTGAGCCGGACCTGCCGAGCCTGCTCGTCGGCCACCTCACGCTGGAGCGCGCGGTAGTCCCAGGTGCTGTACTCGCCTCCTTCGACCGCGAAGACGGCCATCACCGCCAGCAGCGCCAGCACCAGCCATCCGCGCAGGCTCATGCGAAGTAGAGGTCCCGCCCGGGATAGCTTGCCATCACGCCCAACTCCTCGTTGATGCGGAGCAGCTGGTTGTACTTGGCGGTGCGATCAGTGCGACTGGCGCTGCCGGTCTTGATCTGGCCCGCGCCGCTGGCCACCGCGAGGTCGGCGATGAACGTGTCCTCGGTCTCGCCCGAGCGGTGCGAGATGATGATGCCGTAGCCGCTGCTCCGCGCCAGTTCGATGCACTGGAGCGTCTCGGTGAGCGTGCCGATCTGGTTCACCTTGATGAGGATGGCATTGGCCGCGCCCTGCTCGATCCCCTTCCCCAGCAGTTCGACGTTGGTGCAGAAGATGTCGTCCCCGACGAGCTGCACCCGCTCGCCCAGGCGCTCGGTGAGCGCGTGCCAGCCGTCCCAGTCGCTCTCGGCGAGGCCGTCCTCGATCGAGACGATCGGATACTTCTCCACCCATCCCTCGTACAGCGCAATCATCTCTTCCGCGCTGCGGCGGCTGCCGTCGCCCTTCTTGAAGACGTACGAGCCGTCGGAATAGAGCTCGCTTGCCGCCACGTCCAGCGCGATGGCGATGTCCTCGCCCGGCACGTAGTGCGCGGCCTCGATGGCCTGGATCACGACATCGAGCGCCGCCTCGTTGGACGGCAGCATCGGCGCGAACCCGCCCTCGTCACCCACCGCCGTGGAGAGGCCCATGCCACCCAGCACCTTCTTGAGCGCGTGAAACACCTCGACGCCCATGCGGAGTCCATCGGAAAAGTTGTCCGCGCCCACCGGGACCACCATGAACTCCTGTGCATCCACATTGTTGGACGCGTGCGCCCCGCCGTTCAGGATGTTCATCATGGGCACCGGCAGGATGTGCGCCATGGGGCCGCCAAGATAGCGGTAGAGCGGAAGCCCGCACTCCTGCGCCGCCGCACGGGCGGTGGCAAGCGAGACGGCGAGGATGGCGTTGGCGCCCAGCTTGCTCTTGTTGGGCGTGTCATCCGTGTCCATCATCTCCGCGTCCACGGTCATCTGGTCCCGCGCATCGAGGCCTTCCAGCCGGGGGCCGATGATCTCGTTGACGTTCCGCACCGCCTCCTGCACGCCCTTGCCGCCGTACCGGTCCGCGTCGCCGTCGCGCAGCTCGACCGCCTCGCGTTCACCGGTGGATGCGCCGCTCGGCACGGCCGCCCGTCCCGTGCCGCCATCTGCCAGCAGCACCTCCGCCTCGACCGTGGGGTTGCCTCGGCTATCAAGAATTTCGCGCGCGTGAACTTCGATGATGGTAGACATGCGTCCCAGGGATTGAAGGTGGGAGGAATCTAACGGGTCGCTGGCTGTTGGCTGTTGGCTGCTTTCAGCTTTCAGCCTTCAGCCCCAGCATCGCCGCCCGCGTCCGCTGCATCAGCGCATCCCGGTCGTCTAACCCGCAGCCGGCCGTGGCGATCGGCTCGCCAATTTTGAGCGTAATCGGGCGGCGCCGCACATACCAGCCTCCCGGCGGAAGCGCTTCGAACGTCCCCTGGATGTACACCGGAACGATCGGAACCCCGGCCCGGATGGCCAGCACGAACGGCCCCTTCTTGAAATCATGCAGCTTGCCGTCCCGGCTCCGGGTCCCCTCGACGAACACGATCGCGGACAACCCGGCCTGGAGCCGCTCGGCGGCCTCGTCATAGGCCGCGAAGGCGTCACGCAGGTTGGAGCGGTTGATGGGAATCTCCCCGCGTGCGCGAAGCGCCTGGCCAAAAACGGGAATCGAGAGCAGTTCCTTCTTGGCCACGAACCGGACCGAGCCGGGCAGATGGGCAAAGAGCACCCAGATGTCCGCGAACGACGTGTGATTGCTGGCGAAGACATAACTCTGCCCCGGCGCCAGCCTGTCCATACCCTCGACATGCACACGCAGTCCGTTGACGCCGAGCAGTGAGCGCCCCCACCCCCGGCCCGCACGATCATAGATGCCGCCTGGCCGGTGCTTCACCCGGAAGAGGGCGGCGAAGATGCAGATGCACCCGTACCAGACGACCAATGCAACCAGCGAGGCCACGTACCACGGAATCTTCAGGAACTTCATGAGAAGTGATTGAATCCCTTGAGCGTGAGCCGGCTCCCGCGAAACATGAGCCGCACGCCCCGACCTCGATGACAGGTGCCGACGCGCGTAAGCGTGATACCTTTTTCCCGCTCGAAGGCGCGGGCGTCGTCGTCACCAAAGGACGATGGCAGCGCCGCAAGCAGCTCGTAGTCTTCCCCGCCCTTGGCGGCGAAGATGACCGGTTCGGCCCGGGCATCGAGCGCCGCTTCCACCGCCGAGGGGTGCAGCGGAAGCTGTTCCAGTTGAATTTCGACCTCGACGCCCGACGCCGCGGCGAGATGTCCCGCATCGGACGCAATACCGTCGCTCAGGTCCAGCATGGCGTGCGCGCCGTGCGCCGCGAGCCACCGCCCGGCGGCGATCCTGGGCGACGGCGCTGCGAACCGTTGCCGCGCCGCCGCATCAGGCGCCCTGCCCGCACGAAATGCTTCGAGTGCGGCCCGGGCACCGCCCAGGGTGCCGGTGACCCAGACGCCGTCGCCCGCCACGGCGCCCCGTCTCGCCACCGGCCGGTCGGCCACACCAAGCACCGTTGCGCACAGCATCCATGCGCCGCCGCCGGCAAGATCGCCGCCCACAACCTGCGTGCCACTGGCGCGTGCCGCTGCGCCGGCGCCGCGCATGACACTGGCGAGGTCCGCCGCCGAACTGCCATCGGGCGCCACAATGGCGACGAGCACCCCGCGTGCCTCCGCTCCCTGGCCGGCAAGATCGGAGAGCGCAGCCGCCGTGGCACGGAAGCCGATTTCCTCCAGTCCGAGCCACGCACGCTCGAAGTGCACATGCTCCACGCTGGCGTCGGTACTCACCACCACATTGGTTCGGCCTACTGGCAGTACGGCGCAATCATCGCCAAGCTCGCGTGCGTCGGCGCCGAGCGCGTCCGCGATCACGCGAATGCGATCGAACTCGGCGCCGTCGCCCAGCGGGACGCTCAAGGACGTATCGCCTCCCGCGCGAAGCGAACCAGCCCGTTGCCAGTCGCCACCCAGATGTAATCGGCATCGACCGCGACATCGCGCGCATCGGCAGGGATGTCGCCGATGCCGAACACGCGTGACACCGGAAAGCCGGGACGGCTGAAGGCAAAGCCCTTCTCGCCGGCGAGCCACACCCCTGGTCCGTCCACCCGCATTGCCCGCAAGGTGCCAAGCACGCTGGTGACCTCGGGATCATGGTGCCAGGCGCCGCGGCTGTCGCGCCAGAAGAGCCGGTCCTGCGCGAGCGCCACCAGCGTGTCACCCAGCCAGCTGATCTGCACCACCGGCTCCCGGAACTCCGGCGATTCGGTGCCCGACGGTCGTAGCAGGTCGCCCGTGCGACCGACGGTGTAGAAGATGCCGATTCCGGTGCCGATCCACGTCGTGTCGGCGGAGATCGAGACCGCATAGGCCGGGTCATTGAAGTCGGGCGCCACGCGGAACACTTCGAGACTGTCGGAGACCCGCGCCGCGCCGCGCGCCGTGGCCACGCCGATCCAGCCTTGCCGGGACATCACATCATAGACGCGGCTGTCAGGCAAGCCGCGCCCGCGGTCGATCATCTCGACCCGGCCAGTCGCCGGGTCCATCCGCGCCAGCCCCTGGTCGGTGGCCAGCCAGAGCGAGCGACCCATGCCGATGACGCGGCGTGCCGTGCCGAAGGGCAGGCCGGTGGCCGGCGGCCCTTGCAGGTAGCGAAACTCACGCAGGTCGGACGACGCGTAGCTCATCGTCGCGTAGTTTCCGGCAGTGCGTTCGCTGGCCGCCCAGATGCCGCCCGGCGCGGCAAAGAGCGCGGTGACCGAGGGACCAAGCACGCCGAACGGCAGCCGCTCCGGAATCGCCGCGCCCTCCTGCAGGTAGAACAATCCTGCCCCTGCCGTCCCCAGATACCAGCCCAGCCGGTCGAAGCTCTGCGCGGCGGAGGTGAACTCGGCCTGCATCATCCGCCCGTCGAGGAGGAACGAGCTCGACATGGCTGCAACCGAGGGATGCTGCTGCAGAAATTGCGGCGCGCTCACCGGCAGGAGCGGTCGCTCGGGCGCTCTGGCCGTGGTCGCGGTCGCGCCGCCTCGCGCCACCTCGAACCAGCCACCGGCGGTCCGCAGCAGAAGCCCGCCGAGTGGATTCGCCAAGTCGAAAGCGATGCCGCTGATGCGCCCGGGCGCCGCGCCGCTGCTCCAGAGCCGCAGATTGGGCTCGTAATGAATCCACGCGTTCGGCGTCGCCAGCCAGAGCGAATTGTCGAGCGGATCAGCCAGCGAGATAAAGACGCCGCGGAGCAGATCGGGCGCAGGCGGATCAACTGTCCCTTCCCACTCGCGGAATTGCGCCTGCCGGATGAGTAGTTGATCGGGCGAAGTCGCGTAAATCCGGTCGGAGGCAGCTGCAACGGACGTGATGGTGGAAAAATCGCCGACCACGACCCGGTCGGCTGGCCGCCAATCGCGTGTCGGAGCCTGCGCCGTGAGCGGTGCCGGTGCGAGAATGACCCCAACTGCGATCGACGCACCAGCAATCGCAAGATATTGCAGCAACAAGATATATGGCTTGAGATATGACGTCATTTAACTAGCTCAGATACTGGCCGGTGCTGGCAATTCCCACAGGATGGGCGGCCGAATGTTCAGTGCGCCCGCCCGGCGCAGTTCCCAGTCCCTCCACACATCGGGCAGCGCCTCGACCACATCCGCTGGTCGCATGGCGTGCGCCGTGTGCCGGCGAGCGGCGATGTCACCCGCAACACCCAGCGCCTGGGCCGCAAGCGCCCCCACGAGCAACGGTTCTCTCACCTGAGCGAGAAACGTTCCTGCAACTCCGCTCAGCACGTCCCCGCTGCCGCCGGTGCCGAGCCCGGGGTTCCCTGCGGCGATGGTCCAAGCCGACCGGTCGGGACCGGCCACAACGGACGGCACTCCCTTCAACAGTACCACGAGACCGAGGCGCTCCGCGGCGTCCATCGCGGCGCCCCAGGGATCAACCTCGCGTTCGCCATCAAGGTCGGGTACCAGAGAACGGAACTCCCCCGGATGTGGCGTGATGAGCGCCGGCTTCCCTGCCACCGCACTGGCGAGCTCCTCGGCTCGACCCTGAAAGACCGTGAGCGCGTCCGCGTCGATCACCAGCCGCTTCGCGACCGCGGCAATAGCCACGATGAATGGCACTCGTCCCGCCGAGCGGCCCAGGCCCGGTCCGAGGATCACGGCATCCGCCTTTGCCGCAAGCGCGAGCACCTCGTCGCCCGGATCGGGGTCGAGGGCGCACTCCTGGGTCAGGATTTCCGGCTCGGCCAACCGCAGTTCCCTGATCGTCTCGGCTGGCGCCACCGCGTGCACGTAGCCCGCGCCGGCGGCGAACGCCGCGTGGGCGGCCATGCGCACGGCGCCTGACATTCCGCGCGCGCCGCCGATGATGACGACTCGTCCGCGCGTGCCCTTGTAGTCATGTGCCTTGAAGGCGGGGAGCTGGTGCGCGGCCCAATCGTCGGTGACGGTGCGGGGCCACGGGATGTCCACGGGCGGCAGTCCGATATCGAGCACCACGACAGCGCCCGATTCATCACGTGCAAGCAGATGCCCGCGCCGGGGACCACCGAAGGTGATCGAGAGGTCGGCGCGGGCGTTGCCGTGCACCACACCGGTCGCGAGATCGAGTCCGGTTGGTCCGTCGAGCGCAACGATGGGGATTCGCAAGTCCTGCAGGCGGTCGAGGAGGGTGCGGGCTGGCCCTCTCGGCGCGCCGCGCGCGCCGGTACCAAGGATGGCGTCGACGGCGAGCGTCACGCTGGGCCAGGGACCGTCAGGCGCGAGGAGGCGGACACCGGACGCCAAGGCCAGCCGCGCCGCGTCGCCGCAGAGCCCGGAGCGATCGCCGTCGAGCGACGCCACCCAGACAGAGGCGCCGGCGGCCGCGAGTGCGCGCGCGGCCACCCATCCATCACCACCATTGTTGCCCGTGCCCGCAGCAATGATGACACCGCCGGCAAGCTGCGCCGAATAGCGGGTGGCGATTACGTGCGCGGCACCGCGCCCGGCCGCATCCATCAGCGTGGCGAGGTGGATTCCGGCCTGGCTCGCGTGGGCATCCCACGCCGCGGCATCCTCAGCGCCCAGCACCGGCAGCAGTGGAGGCGTCATGTACGGCGGGCGGGCCATGCCGGGCGGCCTACTTCACGCCATGCCCGATGGTCCGGCCAATGGAAATTTCGCCGTTGTCAATGCGGATATTGAAGCCGCATTCGGGATTGGTGCAGACCCACGCCTTGTACGTGATCGGTGCACCATCCCGTCC
Source organism: Gemmatimonadales bacterium (assembly GCA_035708725.1). Lineage (GTDB taxonomy): Bacteria > Gemmatimonadota > Gemmatimonadetes > Gemmatimonadales > GWC2-71-9 > CAMLHP01. The sequence goes on from DASTFH010000126.1 coordinate 17,759, forward strand.
GTAATCGGACAGGGGAATGAGTCTCCCGGTGGTGCACTTCTGACAGACCGGCCATTCCCGCTGCTCCATGCATCCCTCCATCAGCCCGTCGCGGTTTTGGGAACTCCCTGCCAGTCGTAGCGGCCGCCGAAGGCATCGGCGAACTCATAGACCGCGACGAAATCGGTTTCGCGGTCCCCGGGCTGGGTCACGAGCAGCCCGACCTCCACCAGGGTATAGACGATGCGGCCGAAATCATCGGTGCGCGTGATGCCCCAGTGCGACAGCACCGTCCGCGCCATGAGCCCGAATTGCTGCACCGCGAAGCCATGGCAGGCCCACGCGAGCTCGGCCCCGCTCACGTGCCGGCGCGCCTCCAGCCCTGATTGAAGGTACTCCACCGCCGCGAGCACGAACAGATAGGCCCGCTCGTCGTAGTGCCCGCCCTGCCGGCGAATCCGCGCCATGACGCTGTCGGAGAACTGCAATTCATTCATACGGCGACGCGCGGCCTCGCAGCGTAGAGTGGGTACAGCGCCGTCAACTCGTGCACCTCGCGGCGGATGCGGTGCAGCGTGGCTTCATCCTGGCGCTCCAGGGCGAGGGCAATGAAGCCGGCGATCCGCTTCATTTCCTCGACACCCATCCCGCGGGTAGTCAGCGCCGGCGTGCCGATCCGGATGCCGCTGGTGACGAAGGGCGATTGCGGATCATCAGGCACCGTATTCTTGTTGACGGTAATGCCGGCCTGGCCAAGGAGCTGTTCTGCCAGTTTGCCCGTGAGGGCGCGGCGGCGCAAGTCCACCAGCATGAGGTGGGTGTCGGTGCCGCCCGAGACGATGTCGAACCCGGCCTCGAGCAATCCAGCGGCGAGTGCACGAGCGTTTTCCACCACGCGAGCGGCGTAGCGCCGGAATTCGCTGGTCTGTGCCTCGCCGAAGGCCACCGCCTTGGCGGCAATGATGTGCTGCAGCGGTCCGCCCTGCGTCCCGGGAAAAACCGACTTGTCGACGGCCTTGGCCAGGTCGGCCTGACAGAGGATCAACCCGCCTCGGGGGCCGCGCAGCGTCTTGTGCGTGGTGCTGGTCACGACTTGCGCATGAGGGATGGGCGACGGATGGACACCGCCGGCGACCAGTCCGGCAAAGTGGGCCATGTCCACGAGCAGCGTGGCACCCACGTCGTCGGCGATGCTGCGGAACCGGGCGAAGTCGATGATCCGCGCGTACGCGCTTCCACCTGCAATGATGAGCCGCGGCTGTTCCCGCCGGGCCATCTCCCGCACGACATCGTAGTCTATCCGGCCCGTGGCGGGATCGACGCCGTAGTGCACCGCGCGCCAGATGGTGCCGCTGTGGCTCACCTTGGCGCCGTGCGTCAGGTGACCCCCATGGGGCAGCGACATGCCAAGCAGCGTGCCGCCGGGCGGCAGCACCGCCATGAACGCGGCGAAGTTGGCCTGCGCGCCGGAGTGCGGCTGGACGTTGGCATGATCCGCCGCGAACAAGGCGCACACGCGGTCGATGGCCAGTTGCTCGACCTGATCCACCACCTCGCATCCGCCATAGTAGCGCTTGCCGGGATATCCCTCAGCGTACTTGTTCGTGAGCGGCGTGCCGGCCGCATCCAGCACGGCTCGGCTGGCAAAGTTTTCACTTGCGATCAGCTCGAGGCCGTCGCGCTGGCGCGCCAGTTCCTGGTCCACCAGCCGGGCTACGACAGGGTCGCCCTGGCGGAGGGTGGCATTGAGATCTAGGGTCATCCGGTCACCATGTTGTGGTCGACGGTCGACGGTCGACGGTCGACCTCCTCACCGCCGCCCGCTCAGCCAGAGCTTGTCGAGCCCGTTGACGCTGGCAATGCGCTCCTCCGCGAGCCGGTCGGCGGCGCGATAGGTCGGGATACCCTCGCGCTTGGCGATGGCGAAGATCCGCTGGATGGTGTCGTAGATTTCGCCGGCCTTCTTGTGGGAGCGCTCCTCGGGCCACTTGTGCAGCTCGCCGTATACGTTGATCAGCCCGCCGCCATTGATCACGTAGTCGGGCGCGTAGCTGATCCCGCGGTCGTCGAGGATGTCGCCGTGGCGCTCCTCCGCCAGCTGGTTGTTCGCCGCGCCGGCGATCACTTCCACCGTCAGGCGCTTCAGCGTGTCGTCGTTGATCGTGGCGCCCAGCGCGCAGGGCGCGTAGATGTCGCCCTTGGCGTCATAGATCGCATCAGGCTCGACCGCCTGCGCGCCAAACTCCTCCACCACGCGCCGCATCTTGTCGCGATCGATGTCCGTGACCACCAGCCTGGCGCCTTCGGCGTGAAGGTGGCGGCTCAGGTAATAGGCCACCTTGCCGGCGCCCTGCACCAGCACCGTCTTGCCCGAGAGGTCATCCGAGCCCCAGTGCGCCTTGGCGGTTGCCTTCATGCCCATGTACACGCCGTATGCCGTGACCGGTGAGGGGTCGCCCGACAGTCCCATGAGCCCGGCCACGTGGTTGGTCTCGAGCCGCACGAATTCCATGTCCATGGGGCTGGTGCCAACGTCCTCGGCCGTGATGTAGCGGCCATTGAGCGATTCGATGAACCGCCCATGCGCGCGGAACAGCGTCTCCCGATCAGCCCGCTTGTTGTTGCCGATGATGACCGACTTGCCGCCGCCCAGGTTCAAGCCGGCCACCGCCGCCTTGTAGGTCATCCCGCGCGCCAGGCGCAGCGCATCGATGATGGCCGCGTCCGTATTCTCGTATTGCCAGAATCGCGTTCCGCCCAGCGCCGGTCCCAGCGTGGTGTCGTGCACCGCGATGATGCCGAAATATTCGCAGGATGGATCATGGCACATGACCAGCTGCTCGTGGCCCAGCTCATGAATTTCGCGGAAGATGTCCATGGACGTGCGACTCCGTGTCATTGACTGTAAGTGAAGAACCCGCGGCCGCTCTTGCGGCCCAGGTGCCCCGCCGCCACCATCCGGCGCAGCAACGGGCAGGGCCGGTACTTGGGATCCCCCAGCCCCTCGTGCATGACTTCAAGGATGGCGAGGCAGACATCCAGCCCGATGAAGTCCGCCAGCGCGAGCGGTCCCATCGGGTGGGCCATGCCAAGCTTCATGACCGTATCGATCGCCTCGGGCTCGGCCACCCCCTCCATGACGCAGAAGACGGCCTCGTTGATCATCGGCAGCAGGACACGATTGGCAACGAAGCCGGGATAATCGCTGACCTGCACCGGCGTCTTGCCCAGCGACTCCGCGATTTCGCCCACGCGCGCGGCAGTCTCGTCACTCGTGTCCTGCCCGCGGATCAGCTCCACCAGCTTCATCACCGGCACCGGGTTCATGAAATGCATGCCGATCACCTGCTCGGCGCGGCGCGTGCGAGCGGCGATTTCGGTAATCGAGATGGAGCTGGTATTGGTGGCGAGAATCGTCCCGGGGCGGCAGATGCCATCGAGCGACTCGAAGATGGCAAACTTCACCGACGGCCGCTCACTCGCGGCCTCGATCACCAGTTCCGCGTCGTGCGCCGCCTCCAGTGTCGTGGCCGGCGAGATGCGGGCGAGGATCTCATCGGCCGCGCCTGCGGGGAGCGTGCCCTTCCTGATCTGCCGCTCCACGTTGCCGCGAACGGTCGCGGTGGCCTTTTCCAGCGCCGCTGCCGCGGTGTCGATCATGGCCACGGCCCAGCCATGCTGCGCGAAGACGTGCGCAATGCCGTTGCCCATGGTGCCAGCGCCAATCACTGCCACGTGCTTCATGCCAGATCCTTTCGGAGGTGCCGCGCGACGATCACGCTCGCGAGTGCCAGCGCCGCCGTGGCGGCGAGCCCGCCTTCCGGTCCGAACGCTCCGCCACTCACCCAGGCTGGTGCCGCCGGATGATAGTCGAGCAACGGGATGCGGAACGGCAGGCCGCTCACCGGCGCATCGAGCGCCGCGAGCGTGAGATTCCAGCCGAAATGCGCCCCGAACGCCGTCCAGAGACCGCCAGCTGCGTAGAACGCGAGCCCGAGGAAGATGCCGGCCAGTGCGATGTTGCCGAGGGCAAGCCCGGAGACATGCGGGTTGGGAGCATGGCCGAGCGCGAAGACGATGGCGATGACGACGAGGGCAGCGCCGCGATTGAAGGCCGCCGCCAGGAGGACCAGCGGCACGCCGCGAAACGCTACCTCCTCCGCGAGCGCCGCCGGCGCGAGGGCCCCTGCGGTCTTGCCGAGCGAGACAAGGTAGCTACCCACTCCACCAGCATCATGAGACCAGCCTGAGCCGGTGAGCGCCACGGCCAGGAGCAGCGCTGCCGCAGCCGCGGCTGCTCCTGCGAGCAGCCCCCAGCTGAATCCCCGGAACGGTCGTCCCGCATTGCGCCAGCGGAGCTTGGTGAGGTCGAGCCGGGCTGCCTTGATCCCAATGATCCACGTGGCAACGAGCCCGGAGGCGAGGAACACGATGCCCTGGACAAAGAGAGAGGACCCCGTGACGGTGTTACTCCACGCCTGCACGTCCTCGACTGACCCGGTGATCAGCCAGGCAGCAGCAATGACGAGGATGCCTGTCAGCAGCCAGGTGAGGGCAAGGAAGGCGATCGTCCATCCAACCGCCGCCACCGCCCCGCCCCGACCGGTCGTCACGGAATCAGCGCTGCGACGTAAGTCGTGTGCCGCCCACGACCATTATTGCCGTTGCGATGGCAACCTTGAGCAGGTCGCCGACGAAGAACGGCAGGAACCCGGACCGGAAGGCAAGGCCCGGATCGCCACCGAGCAGCGCGAGCTGCGAGATGCCGCCCAGGTGGATCACGGCCATGGCGACCGTGAAGACCAGTGCCGACCAGGACGCCAGGGCTACGCCCGCGAGGCCGCGGGTCCGGGCAAGTCCAGCCACTGCGGCGGCCATCGGAAACGCCAGCAGGTAGCCACCGGTTGGCCCGGCCAGCCGCCACGCGCCACCATGTCCCATCGCGAAGACCGGAGCACCGAGCGCGCCTGCGACCAGGTATGCACCGAGTGCCGTTGCGCCTTCAATCGGTCCGAGCCACGCACCCACGAGGATGACGGCAAGCGGCTGGAGCGTGAACGGGATGGGAGTGAAGGAGAGCGGAAGGGCAATCTGTGCACTCAGCGCGACGACGAGCGCACCGAGGCCGATCCGGAAGGCTCGACTCAGCAGATCGGGCCGCGCCGAGACACGCTGGGAAGGCAGAGGCTGCATCAGATCTTCTCCACGGAGAGCGCCACCGCGTTGCCGCCACCCAGGCAGAGCGTGGCAAGGCCGGTGGTCTTGTCCTGGTCATCGAGCGCCGCGAGCAATGTGGTGAGGATGCGCGCGCCGCTCGCCCCGATGGGATGGCCCAGCGCGATTGCGCCGCCGTTCACGTTGACACGATCCCAGTCCCAGCCCAGCTCGCGCCCGTCGGCCAGCGCCTGCACGGCGAACGCTTCATTGGCTTCGATGAGGTCGTAGTCACCGATGCTGGTGCCCGCCTTCTTCATCAGGTTCCGCACCGCCACGATGGGGGCAAAGAACAGGTCCTTTGGCTCGCCCCCGCCGGAAGCGTATGCCGTGATGCGCGCGCGAGGCGTGAGCCCGTGTGCCTTGGCGAACGCCAGCGACGTGACCACCACCGCGCTGGCGCCATCGTTCAGTCCAGGCGCATTGCCGGCGGTGACCGACCCCACCTTGCGGAAGGCGGGCTTGAGTCGGGCAAGTGCCTCAAGCGACGTGTCCTTGCGGGGCCCTTCGTCGGTGTCGACGACCGTGTCGCCCTTCCTGCCCGGAATGACCACCGGAACAATCTCACCCTTGAACCGGCCCGCCGCCTGTGCAGCGACCGCCTTCTGGTGGCTCTCGAGCGCGAACTGATCCTGCTCCTCCCGCCCGATGCCCGCCTTCTCGGCGGTGTACTCCGCGTACTCGCCCATGTGATTATCGCCGAACGAGTCCCAGAGGCCGTCGTGAATCATGCCGTCTACCATGGTCTGGTTTCCGGCCTTGATGCCCATGCGGTAGCCGTAGACATAATGCGGCGCCGACGACATCGACTCCTGGCCGCCGGCGATGATGCAGCCGGCGTCGCCCGCCTTGATGGCCTGTGCGGCGAGCATGACCGCCTTGAGGCCGGAGCCGCAGACTTTATTGATGGTGAGGGCAGGCACGGTGCCGGGCACGCCGCCATGAATCATGGACTGGCGAGCGGGCGCCTGACCGCTGCCACCCTGCACCACCTGACCCATGATCACTTCGTCCACGGTCGAGGGGTCGAGGCCGCCCCGCGCCATGACTTCGCGGATGACGGTGGCGCCAAGCTGGGGGGCGGTAAGGCTGGCAAGCCCGCCGAGATACCGGCCGATCGGCGTACGGACGGCCGAGACGATGACTGCTGTGGTCTGGTCTGACATGGCCCGGAAAGTAGCCGGATGGCGGTCAGGGTGCGAGCGCGCGGGTCCTGCTCCGCTCCAGCACCCGGCCGATGAGATCTTCCACCGGAATCACTTCCTGCTTCTTGCCACTCCCGCGCACCCGCAGCGCCACGGTGCCAGCCTCTGCTTCACGCTGCCCGATGACGGCCATGTAGGGCACTTTGTGAACTTCCCCTTCGCGAATCCGGTAGTTCAGCGTCTCGTGACGATCGTCCACGTGGGCGCGGATCCCGGCGGCCTTGAGTTGCGCGAGCACGCCATGCGCCAGCTCCGCCTCCGATTCGCCGATGGGAATGATCCGCACCTGCTCCGGGGCGAGCCACACCGGGAACGCGCCGGCAAAGTGCTCGATCAGGTTGCCGGTAAAGCGCTCCAGCGTTCCATAGATGGCGCGATGAATCATCACCGGCCGGTGAGGCCGGTTGTCTGCCCCGGTGTATTCCAGCTCGAAACGCTCGGGCAGGTTGAAGTCGAGCTGGATCGTGGGGCCCTGCCACAGCCGTCCGATGGCATCCTTGAACTTGATGTCAATCTTGGGGCCGTAGAATGCGCCGCCGCCCGCATCGATGCGGAACGGAATGGCCTTCCGCGCGAGCGCACGCTGGAGGATTGCCTCGGCCTGATCCCAGATCTCGTCGCCGCCCAGCCGCTCCAGCGGGCGGGTCGAGATCTCGAAGTCCAGTTCGAAGCCGAATGTCTGGCGTACCAGGCGGTCCACCTGGTCGAGGCAGAGAAAGATCTCGTCTTCGGCCTGGTCCAGCCGGCAGAAGATGTGGGCATCATCCATCGACAGGCCGCGCACGCGCAGCAGGCCGTGCAGCGTCCCGCTGCGCTCGTTGCGATAGACATTCGCCACTTCACTCAGCCGCACCGGCAAGTCCCGATAGCTCCGCTGCTGGCTCTTGTAGATGAGACAGTGCATGGGGCAGTTCATGGGCTTCACGCGGTAATGCACGTCCTCCGACTCGCCCGCGCCGCCGGCCATGGGCGGGAACTGGTTCTCAGCGTAGAGCGGCAGGTGCCCCGACATGAAGAACAGCTCTTCACGCGTGATGTTCGGAGTGTACACCAGGTCATAGCCGGCCGACACGTTGTCATCTTCCACGGCCCGCGACAGCAGCCATTTCACCATGGCGCCCTTGGGATGCCAAAGCACCAGGCCCGGACCCACGATGTCGCTGATGGAGAAAAGATCGAGCTGACGCCCGATGACGCGGTGGTCCCGCTTGCGCGCCTCCTCCAGGCGGTGGAGATAGGCGTCGAGGTCTTCCTGCCGGAACCACGCGGTGCCGTAGATGCGCTGGAGCATCTGGCGATGCTCGTCCCCACGCCAGTAGGCACCGGCCCCGTGCAGCAGCTTGAAGTGCTTGAGCCGGCCGGTGGACGGGACGTGCGGGCCGCGGCACAAATCGGTGAAGGGACCGTCAGTGTAAACGCTGATGGTCTCGTCGTCGCCGAGCTCGCTGATCCGCTCGAGCTTGAGCGGGTCGTCCGAGAAACGGCGGTTGGCTTCTCCCCGGTCCACCACCTCGCGGACAAACGGGTAGTCCGCCTTGGCGACCTCCGCCATGCGCGCTTCGATCCGCTCCAGGTCCTCCGGCGTGAACGGACGAGGCACGTCGAAGTCGTAGTAGAACCCGTCCTCGATCGCCGGCCCGAAGCCGATGCCGGCCCCCGGAAATATCTCCCGCACCGCGGTGGCCAGGACGTGCGCCGCCGAATGCCGCAGGAGGCCCAGGGCCTCGGGGTCCTTGTCCGTGAGGATGGCCACCTTGGCGCCGTCCTCCAGCGGCCGGTCCAGATCGCGAACCTGTCCGTCCACGCGCACGGCCAGCGCCGCCTTGGCGAGCCCGGGGCCGATGCTGGCCGCGAGGTCGCGCCCCGAGGCGCCCGCGGCAAGCTCGCGCTCGCTGCCGTCGGGCAGCACGACGCGGATGCTGCTCACGGAACCGCCTCCTGGCCCGCTGGATGGACCAGCGGCTCGGAGCCGGGAGCCATGACCATGTACAGCACGATACCGACCACCACGAGGCCGAAAACGATCAGCCAGCGCATCAGATCAGACAAAGGCACTTCCAGCCGCTCATCAGCCATCAGGGTGTCCCGGCGATGGAATGGAATCAGGCAGACGGTGTCTCAGGACCGCGTCGAGCATGTTAAACTTAACGCTGGCCGAAAACATTTTGCACGAGGGTGAACGGTGCGCCGCAGTGAGTCCATGTCCGCTGGAGAATTCGCAGGCTGGGGAGCCCTCGGGCTCGTGACCGGTCTCCTGGTCGGAACCGTCCTGGGCGCCTGGGCCGGCGGCGTCAACCGGGAGCGCCTGGGACGCGCCGCCCGCCGCCTTCGCTCCCCGGCGCCCTCGGCACCGAGATCCGCCTCTGCCACCGCGGCCGCCGCGCGCGAGGCGCTCGCGAACCAGCCCATCCTGGCCGGGCTGGCCCTGGAGGTACGGCCCGTGGGGCTCAATTCGGTCGAGCTGCGCGGATGGGTCGGTTCCCGCTCCGAGCGGACACTCGCCGCGCGCACCGTTCGCCATACTGCCGGCATCGAGACGGTCATCAACAGTATCCTGGTGCGCGGCGAGGATGACCGCCCGCGCCAGCACCTGCCGCTGCCTGCCAACCAGACCGCATGAGCGCGCCGCTCGCACCGCAGTACGAGCCGCAGGACATCGAGGCTGCTCTCTATGCACTCTGGGTCGGGCTCGGGCTCTTCAAGCCCGAGGCGCGGCCCGACGGAACGCCCTACGTCGTGATGATGCCGCCGCCCAATGTGACGGCGCAGCTGCACATGGGGCACGGCCTCAACAACACGGTCCAGGACGCGCTGGTCCGGTTCGAGCGGATGCGCGGACGCCGGACGCTCTGGCTCCCGGGCACCGACCACGCCGGCATCGCGACGCAGAACGTGGTCGAGCGACTGCTTGCGGCGGAGGATCGCACCCGGTTTGATCTCGGGCGTGACGCCTTTGTCACCCGGGTCTGGGACTACGTGCGCCAGACTGGCGCCACGATCCTCGACCAGCTCCGAGCGCTGGGTGCGAGCTGTGACTGGTCCCGCACTTACTTCACCCTCGATGAGGGTCTCTCCCGCGCGGTTCGCGAGGCGTTCGTCCGCCTGTACGACAAGGGACTCATTTACCGGGGACACTACATCATCAACTGGTGTCCCCGCTGCCTCACCGCGCTATCCAATGAAGAGGCCGAGAAGCACGAGGCGCCGGGCAAGCTCTGGCACCTGCGCTATCCTCTCGCCGGGGGCGGCCACCTGGTCGTGGCGACGACGCGTCCCGAAACCATGCTGGGCGACACGGGCATCGCGGTGCATCCGGATGACGCGCGCTACAGGAATCTCGTCGGAAGCGACGTCATCCTGCCGATCACCGGCCGCCGGATTCCGATCGTCGCCGACGATGCGGTGGATCCTGCATTTGGTACGGGCGCCGTGAAGGTGACACCGGCGCATGACCCAACCGACTTCGAGATCGGCCGTCGCACGGGCCTCGCCACCATTGACGTCATGACGCCCGACGCGCACATGAACGATGAGGTGCCGGAGCGCTATCGCGGACTCGACCGCTTCGAGGCACGGCGCAAGGTCGTGGCTGAGTTCGAGGAGCTGGGCCTGCTGGAGAAGGTCGAAGACCACCAGCACGCGGTGGGACGCTGCTACCGGTGCGATACGGTGGTGGAACCGCGCCTGTCGGACCAGTGGTTTGTCCGCATGGCGCCGCTCGCCGCCCCCGCCCTGCAGGCCTACCGCGACGGACGCCTGACGTTCATTCCAGAACGCCGGGGCGACGACTACGCCCAGTGGATGGAGAATATCCGCGACTGGTGCATCTCCCGGCAGCTCTGGTGGGGACACCGCATCCCCGTCTGGTACTGCGAGAATGAAGAATGCGGCCACGTGGCAGCCAGTCGCACGGACGTGGCTCGCTGTCCTGCGTGCGGCGGGAACGTGCGACAGGACGAGGACGTGCTCGACACCTGGTTTTCGTCCTGGCTGGTGCCGTTCTCGTCCCTCGGCTGGCCCGACCAGACGCCCGACCTGGTCCGTTACTATCCGGGCAACACCCTGGTCACGGCACCCGAGATCATCTTCTTCTGGGTGTCGCGGATGGTGATGGCCGGCTGCGAGTTCATGGGCGAGATCCCGTTCAGCACCGTCTATCTCCACGGCACGGTGCGCGACACCCAGCATCGCAAGATGTCCAAGTCGCTGGGCAACGGCATTGACCCGCTCGACGTGATTGCGCGCTACGGCGCCGACGCCCTGCGCTACGTGACGCTGTCAGGCATGGCCGTCGGCACCGACCTGATCCTCGACCCGGCCGACCTCGAAACGTCCTTTGCACCGGGGCGGAACTTCGCCAACAAGCTGTGGAATGCCGGCCGCTTCATCCTCAGCAACCTCGACGGGCCGGTTCGTCCCATCGCAGGCGAGCACGCCGACACCGTGCGGCCGCATGAATTCACGCTTGCCGATCGCTGGATCATCGCCCGCTGTGACGCGACGGTCCGCGAGGCGACGGCGGCGTACGAGAAGTTCCGCCTCAACGAGGCCGCGAACGCGATCTACCATTTCATCTGGTCAGACCTGGCCGACTGGTACATCGAGCAGATCAAGCCGCGCCTGTATGGCGACCAGCCCGGCGGCGATGTGGCCCGCGCAGTCGTGACCCGTACATTTGATGTCGCGTTGCGGTTGCTGCACCCCATCATGCCCTTCATTACGGAGGCACTCTGGACCCGCCTCCCGGGCCGGCGCGAGGGCGATACAATCATGATCGCCCGATGGCCGGCCGCTGATGATCGCGCCATCAGCGCGGACGCCGAGCGCGAGTTTGGCCTGGTCCAGCAGCTGGTCACCGCGGTGCGCCAGATCCGGGCAGAGTATGGCGTGCAGCCTGGTGCTGGCGTTCCCGTCCTCGTGGCGCCGTCGTCGCCCCTCGCGGAGCGCGCACTCGATGCCGAACGCGGCACCGTCATGCGGCTGGCCAAGGCGTCGGTGCTGACCTTCGCCGAGGCCAGCGCTGAGCCAGGCGGGCACGCGGTGCTCGACGATGGCACTGCGGTGTTCGTGCCGCTGGGCGGCGCCATCGACCTGGGCCGGGAGTGCGGCCGGCTGGGTGACGAAGTCAGGCGGCTCGATGCGCTGCTCGTACAGCAGGAGCGGAAGCTGGCCAACGAGCAGTTCGTGAGCCGTGCGCCGGCGCACGTGGTCGAGAATGAGCGGCAGAAGCTTGCTTCGTGGCGCGAACAGGCCGCAACCTTGCGCGGCAAGCGAAAGCTGCTGGGGTGCGGGTGAACTGGACTCGGGACGCAGGAGGCGGGACACGAATGCGCCCGAGCTCCGACGCCCGGCGTCTCGCGCGCCATGCCCTGGCCCTTGCCACCATGGCAACCTTCGCGGCATGTGCCAAGATCGAGGCGCCACCGGGCGGCCCTCCGGATACGGCACCGCCCCGGCTCATTGGGACATATCCCGAATCCCTCGTAGCGCTGCCTGGCTTCGATGGCGAAGTCGAATTCCGTTTCGATGAGGTAGTGTCGGAAGGCTCGGCGCCCGGAAACGCGAATGGCACGGGCGATCTCCAGCGACTCATCCTGCTTTCCCCAACCACCCGGGCGGCCGATGTCAGCTGGAAGCGCGCGCGTATCGCCGTCCGGCCCGGTGAGGGCTGGCAGCCGAACCGCACCTACCGGATCGAGCTGCTCCCGGGCGTGATGGACCTGCGGAATAACAGGGCAACGTCGGCGCGGAAGGTCATCACCTTTACGACCGGTGGGCCACTGCCCGCCGACACCCTGCGCGGCAAGGTGATCGACTGGACCACGGGACAGCCGGTGCCTCGTGCCCTGGTGGAAGCGGTGCTGCAGCCCGATAGCCTGCCTTATCGGATCGGTGCTGATTCCGCGGGCAATTTCATCGGTGCGCCGCTGCCGGCCGGGACGTACCTGGTTTTCGGCTCAGTTGACCAGAACAGCAATGGGCGGCGGGAACCTCGGGAGGCGTACGACTCGCTGGCGGCAACCGGGAACGGCCCAGCCCTCACACTCTGGACTTTTCCTCACGATACGACTCCGCCTCGCCTGCAGCAGGCGACGGTCCGGGACAGCGTGACGGTCGAGCTGCAGTTCAGCCAGCCGCTGAGCCCCAGTCAGCGCATCGACACTGGTCTTGTCACCGTTCGTCACCTGCCCGATTCGGCGGCGGTTCCGCTCGCGTCGCTCGCAACCCAGCGGGTCTACGACAGTCTGCGGCAGGCAGTACGGCCCGACTCACTGTCGCCCGCCGCACCTCCACCCGGCCGGCCGCCGGCTGTCTCGCCGGCAAGTGACAGCACACCCGGACGGCCGACGCTCTCCGACCGCCTTATCCTTGTGCTCGCGGCACCGATGGACACAGCGGGGCAGTACCTGGTGTTGGTGGATAGCATCCGGAATGTGACGGGCATTTCCGGGAGCACGCGGGGGGTATTCGCCGCCCCCAGGCCGGTCGAGCGCCCATCGCGCCCGGATTCGCTGGGCGTGGATTCCCTGCCGCGGGATTCAGTGCGTCCGGATTCGGTCCGGGCGGACTCGGTGCCGGAGTAGGGCGTCTGTCGGTTACTGCTCAAACGTCGGAAGTAACCCTCCAACTGTCCAGCCGTCCAACTGTCCAACTGTCCAACTGTCCAACTGTCCAACTGTCCAACCGTCCAACCGTCCAACCGTCCAACCGTCCAACCGTCCAACCGTCCAACCGTCCAACCGTCCAACCGTCCAACCGTCCAACCGTCTAACCGTCTAACCGTCTAATAGGCAAACTTCCCCACCTGTACATCCGGATTATCGCCGAACGGTCCCACAAATGAGCCGGTGACGGTCCTGGGCTCATGTCCGGCCATCGCCACCGTCACCACGTAATCGCTCCGTGCCACGCCGCAATCATCATGGTATACGAGCGTCACCTGGTAATCGCCGTGCGGTGCGTGGCCGGCGGGCCAGACGATATTCTCGCTATTGACCCCGTCGATGGTGCAGCTCGCGTTCGAGTCCAGGTCGAGCGTTCCGCCACTCTCGGACGACGGATTATCAAAGTAGACAAGCTCGCCTGCCGGGTCGGTGACCCTGAGGTCCACGTCACTCGCGCCGGTCCAGCTGACGCTGATCTGTACGTCGCCCGTTCCGACATGATGGACCTTCAACGGCTGCAGCGCGTAGCTGCTCACGACGCCATCCGTTTCGACGGCGAGCCGCAACTGGATATCGGCGTCGCCGGCATCCGATGCGACGCCCAGCACGATGTCAGCCACCGAGGAGTTCGCGGGCAGGCTGAGCTCGTAGAAGCCATCCAGGCCATTCACGCTCACGATCACGCGCTCGAAGGCGGCTTCGGCAGAGAGCGTGAGACTGGCGCTGCCGCCACTCACGACTGACGCCGTGCCACTGCTCCCGGGCGCGGCCGAATTCCCGGCGACTGGTGCCGGGCCGGCGTGATAGCTGGCAGTGGCATCACCGCCAGCGGTGGCGACGCGGGTCACTACGGAAGACAGCGAGCCCTGCGGACCGAGCGCGGCAGGAGCATCACACGCGGAAAGGGCTACGCCGGCAGCGACCACGAGGAGGGAGGGTCGCAGGTGAAACGGCCGGATCATGGCGGGCATCCTCTGGACTGAGTACGAAGGACGAGTGCGATGCCGCCTGGGAAGGCAATGACCATACCAGCAGGGCCTGCCACTACAGTGGACGATAAGTCGCCACTTCGCAACCACTTGGCGGTCGGCTGCGGTTGCGCCACCGAACGCACCTCAAGCGTCATGCGAGCCTGCTATGCGAATGTCCAGTCGTCCGTTAGTTTTGCCGCCATGCCAATGCGGGTGGCGGTCTGTGTTTCGGGCGGGGGCAGCAACCTGGAAGCGCTCCTCGATGCGTTCGCGTCGCCGGACGACGCCGTGGACATTGCGCTGGTGCTGAGCGACCGCGCCTCGGCGGGTGGCCTGGAGCGGGCCCGACGGCGTGCGGTGCCGGCGGAGGTGCTCACCAGCCCGGAAAATGGCGAGGAATGGCTGCACCTGCTCGATGCGCACCAGATCGACCTCGTGGTGCTGGCCGGTTACCTCAAGCGGGTGCCGCCGAAAGTGGTCGCGCACTACTCCCGGCGGATCATCAACATCCACCCCGCCCTGCTCCCGGCGTTCGGTGGCCAGGGGATGTACGGGAAACGGGTACACGCCGCCGTGCTCGCGAGCGGACGCCGCGAGTCAGGTTGCACCGTGCATCTCGTGGATGAAGAGTACGATCGGGGGCCGATCCTGGCCCAGCGCCGCGTACCGGTGCTGCCGGACGACACGGTGGAATCACTGGCCGCACGCGTCCTGGAAGCCGAACATCAACTCCTGCCCGCCGTCGTGCGGGAAGCGGCGCGCCGAGGGCGTCCGGTGCCGCTCCGCTGACCCTATTGAACGCCAGAAATGAAGGAACAACCACCGTCATGCCCAGGGCCCTTCTCTCCGTCAGTGACAAGCGTGGGATCGTCTCGTTCGCCGAGGGCCTCGCGCACCTGGGCTGGGAGCTGGTATCCACGGGAGGTACCGCCAACGCGCTGCGGAAGGCGGGCCTGACGGTCCTTGGCGTGAGCGAAGTCACCGGCTTCCCCGAGATCTTGGATGGCCGCGTCAAGACGCTGCATCCCAAGGTGCATGGCGGCCTGCTCGCCCGCCGCGACGCGCCCGAGCACCGGGCCGCCCTCGCGGAACACGGCATCGTTCCGATCGATCTCCTCGCCGTCAATCTCTACCCGTTCCAGGCAACGATTGCCCGTCCCGGCGTCGCCCTTGAAGACGCGATCGAGAACATCGATATCGGCGGGCCGTCCATGCTCCGCTCGGCGGCCAAGAACTTCGAGTGGACGCTCCCCGTGGTCGATCCCACCGACTATGGCGTGGTGCTCGACCACCTGAGCCGGGGCGCGGTGCCACTCGAGGTGCGGCGAGAACTCGCCGCCAAGGTCTTTGCGCACACCGCCGACTACGACGCGGCGATCGCCCGCTTTCTTACGTCGCCGAAGGACGGGCTGCCGGCGCGGATCGGGCTCGCCATGGAACGGGTGCAGGTGCTCCGCTATGGTGAGAACCCGGGGCAGCGTGCGGCGCTCTACGTGACGGAGGAGCCGCGCGGGATGCGAGACCTCACGCAGCGCCAGGGCAAGGAACTTTCGTTCAACAACCTGATCGACCTCGATGCCGCCATGACGGCGGCGGCCTGTTGGACTAACCGGCCGGCATGCGCCATCATCAAGCACACGACACCTTGCGGTGTCGCCCTGGGCGCCAGTGCAGCCGAGGCCTTCGAGCGGGCCCGCGCCACGGACCCTGTGTCCGCGTATGGCTCGGTCATCGCCTTTAATACGGTGGTGGATGACGCCACCGCCGCAGCCATGGCGGACCTGTTCGTTGAGGTGGTCGTGGCGCCGTCCTTCCACGAAGAAGCGCTGACGCGCTTCGCCGCGAAGAAGAACCTTCGGGTGGTGGAGCTGCCGGTGGCTCGCCCTGCCGGCGCGCTCGACTTCAAACGTGTACGCGGCGGTTTCCTGGTGCAGGACGCCTTCAGCTTCGACCCCAATGAGAGGGCCTGGCAGGTGGCGTCATCGCGCGCACCGACGGAGCAGGAATGGAAGGACCTGCGCTTCGCCTGGGCCGCGGTGGCCAATGTCAAGTCCAACGCCATTCTCATCGCGCGCGATGAGATGGCCATCGGGATCGGCGCCGGGCAGATGAGCCGCGTGGATGCCGCGTTCCTGGCCGTGCACAAGGCCCGACAACAATCGCATGATACGGCCGGTGCGGCCCTGGCGAGCGACGCGTTCTTTCCATTCGCCGACGGCATCGAGCAGGCCGCGGCCGCCGGCATCTCCGCGATTATCCAGCCCGGCGGCTCCATCCGCGATACCGAAGTGATCGCGGCTGCGGACCGCCACGGCATGGCGATGGTGATGACGGGTGTACGGCAGTTCAGGCATTAGGTAGCGGCCCGGCTTGCCTGGCCCGGCAAGCCGGGCCCCTACGGGATCCGCATTCATTGGAGCATACGTGACGTCCGAACCCCACCGCCCGCCCTACCTCTGGGCCACCGTCATTGGCGTGATCATCTTCGCGATCTACGTCGCGACGCTCTCGCCGACCACGGCCTTCTGGGACACATCGGAGTACATCGCTGCCGCCAAGGTGCTCGGCATTCCACACCCGCCCGGGAATCCGCTCTTCACGTTGCTGGCGCACGTCTGGGGCCTGCTGCCACTGGCCGCGGCGTACGCCGCGCGCATCAACCTGTTCGCCGCCTTCACCAGCGCGGGAACAGCGGCCTTCTGGTTCCTGGTCGCCGAGCGGTGGCTCGTCCCGGTCGTGCCGGCGCGGTGGGCACGGCTTGGTGCCGCAGCCGCCGGCACGCTGGTGGGCGCACTCAGCTGGACGGTGTGGAACCAGTCGGTGGTGAATGAGAAGGTGTACACGGTGTCGCTGCTCTTCATCGCCGCCATCGCCTGGCTCACCGTGCGCTGGGCCGATCTCGAACCTGGCCCACGCCGGGACCGGCAGCTCGTTCTGGTCGCCTATCTGCTGGCGCTCACCACCACTAACCACATGATGGGGCTGCTGGCCATCTCGCTGGTGGGCATCTACGTCGTCTTTACCGACTGGCGCAGCCTGCTCAAGCCGCAGCTACTCGTGGCCATCGTCGTGGCCCTGATCATCGGGGTCTCGCTCAATTACGTCTACCTGCCGATGCGGGCCGGGCAATACCCACCCATCAACGAAGGCGAGCCGGTTGGCTTCTTCAGCCAGGCGCTCAAGGATGTGCTCAACCGGGTGCAGTATGGCAAGCCCTCGGTTACGCAGCGCCAGGCGGACTTTCTCTCCCAGGTCGGCAATTACTGGCAGTACTTCGGCTGGCAGTTTGCCCGCGACTGGCAGCCGGTGCGCCAGATCGCGACCGCCGTCTTCGCCATCACCGGACTGGCCGGACTCTGGACGCTGATCCGCCGCCAGCGGGTTGCGGGCTGGGCGGCGGCGGCACTCCTGTTCACGCTGACCTTCGCCCTCATCTATTACCTCAATTTCAAGTACGGGTTCTCGTACCACCCGCAGGAGGACCTGTCCCGCGAGGTGCGCGAGCGAGACTACTTCTTCATCGCCTCGTTCTCCTTCTTCGGCGTCCTCGTCGCGGTTGGGCTCGGTGTGTACATGCGCGAGATCGTGGCGTGGCTCGGCGACCGGGCCTCGGGAGCACGCGCATGGGCGCTGGCCTCGCCGATATTGGCGCTGGGGCTGGTGCCGCTGCTGGGCAACTGGATCACCGCGTCGCGCGCGCACGAGACCATGGCCAACGACTTCGCCGTGGACCTGCTGCAGTCCATCGCGCCGTACGGCATTCTCATCACCGCCGGTGACAACGACACCTTCCCCCTCTGGTTTGCCCAGGAGGTGGAAGGGGTGCGACGTGACGTGACGCTGGCCAACCTCTCGCTGATGAATACCCGCTGGCATCTCCGGCAGATCCAGCGACGCGAGACGCCGACGTTCGACCCTGAAGGCAGCATTCCGCTCTGGCAGAACATGGAGCAGCCCGGCATGGTACTCTCCGACTCGGGACGCTCACCGCTCCGGGGCGTGAACGTGCCCAGGCCGATGAACGAGGTGCTCTCGCTCACGCCGGAAGAACTGAGTGACACGGTCCACCTGCCCGACGTGACCAAGGCGCCGGAAGGCGTGGTACGGGTCGGCGGTGTCGACATTCGTTTTGGCGGCGAGTACCTGCTGCTGCAGGATGTGATGAGCGCCATCCTCATCAAGGACAACCTTGGCAAGCGCCCGATCTACTTCGCCTGGAGCGACGGCGGCTATCCCGACCAGACGCTGGGACTGAGCGCGTACCTGCAAACCGAGGGCTTCGTCCGCCGGTTGATGCCCGCGCCCATCCAGCCTTCCGATTCGGTCGTGGCCTCGCCCTTCCTCGGGTTCGTAAATGTCAATCGGACGAACGAGCTGATGTGGAACGCGTACCACTGGAAGACTGCAACACGGAGGCGGCCGTTCGGCTGGGTGGATCCGCCTTCGGGAAGCATCCTGCAGCTCTACGCCATCATCTATGGCGGCATGGCGCCGATACTGGAGCAACGCGGGGATTCAGTGCTGGGCGCGCGCGCCGATTCCGTGGCGCGGGCGGTGCAGGCGAATCTCAATCGAAGCCCGTGAGAGACTGTCAATGGTCAACGGTCTACGGTCGACCGTTGACTGTAGACCGTCGACTTTGAACCGCAGGCCAAACGATGCACCGACACCCCCTCCGGCTCGCCTTGCTCGCCTTGCTCGCCCTGCCCGCCCGGCCCGTCCTGGCGCAGGAC
>DASTFH010000127.1:0-23200 GCA_035708725.1 Gemmatimonadales bacterium
TCCGGCACGCAGGCGGTGCGGGCGCTCCGGGAGGAGGGTTACCGGGTCATCCTGGTCAACTCCAATCCTGCCACCATCATGACCGACCCGGAGCTGGCGGACCGCACCTACATCGAGCCCGTCACTCCCGAGTGGGTGGCCAAGGTCATCGAACGTGAGCGCCCCGACGCCCTGCTCCCGACCATGGGCGGGCAGACAGCGCTCAACTGCGCCATGGCGCTCCATACCAGCGGTGTGCTCGAGCAGTTCGGCGTCGAGCTGATCGGCGCCAACGAGCGTGCCATCCGCATGGGCGAAGACCGCGACGAATTCGCGCTCGCCATGCGCCGCATCGGACTCGCCACGCCGGAGGGCCGGACGGTCAAGAGTGTGGACGAGGCGCGGGCCGCGGTGGCCCATACCGGCTTCCCGGCCATCATCCGCCCGTCCTTTACGCTCGGAGGCACTGGCGGCGGCATCGCCTACAATCCCGACGAGTTCGAGCAGATGGTGCGGCGCGGGCTCGAGCTCTCACCAGTCGGATCGGTCCTCATCGAGCGGAGCATCATCGGCTGGAAGGAATACGAGCTCGAGGTGATGCGGGACGGGCGCGACAACGTCGTCATCGTCTGCTCCATCGAGAATCTCGATCCGATGGGCGTGCATACGGGGGATTCCATCACCGTGGCACCGGCGATGACGCTCTCCGATCGCGAATACCAGCAGATGCGGGACGCGGCCATCGCCATCATCCGCGAGGTTGGCGTGGCTGCCGGTGGATGCAATATCCAGTTTGCGGTCAATCCTGCGGATGGTGAGCAGCTTGTCATCGAGATGAACCCGCGCGTGTCGCGGAGCAGCGCCCTCGCCTCCAAGGCCACCGGGTTTCCCATCGCGCGCATCGGCGCGAAGGTCGCCGTCGGCTACACGCTCGATGAGCTGCCCAACGACATCACCCGGACCACGCCGGCCTCTTTCGAGCCGGTGCTGGATTACGTGGTGGTCAAGGTGCCGCGCTTCAACTTCGA
The DNA here is from genome assembly GCA_035708725.1 of Gemmatimonadales bacterium. Lineage (GTDB taxonomy): Bacteria > Gemmatimonadota > Gemmatimonadetes > Gemmatimonadales > GWC2-71-9 > CAMLHP01. The sequence goes on from DASTFH010000127.1 coordinate 1,008, forward strand.
GAAGTTTCCCAAGGCCGATCCCTCGCTTACCACGCAGATGAAAGCAGTGGGTGAGGTCATGGCCATTGGCCGCACCTTCAAGGAAGCGTTCCAGAAGGCGCTACGCGGGCTGGAAACCGACCGCCCGGGCTGGAGCGCCGCCGCCGTGCTGGCGGATGATCGGCTCGGCGACGCCTCCCGCGAGTCGGTGCTCGCGTCGCTGCGCACGCCGACTCCCGAACGGGTCTTCCAGCTGAAGCGTGCCTTCCAGCTCGATGTCCCGGTGGAGGAAATCGCCGAGCGCACCGGGATCGATCCCTGGTTCCTGTACCAGCTTGCGGAACTGGTGGAGGCGGAACGCCGCTGGGCCGCCGCGGCCAGCGTGGATGACGTGGCGCTCATGCGCGCGATGAAGCGGATGGGCTTTTCCGACCGGCAGCTGGCGGCGCTCCGCGGCGAGTCCGAGCAGGAGATGCGGGCCCGCCGTCACCGGCTGGGCGTCCGTCCCGCCTACAAGACCGTGGATACCTGCGCCGGCGAGTTTCCGTCATCCACGCCCTATCTCTACTCATCGTACGACGAGGAAAACGAAGCCCACGCGGTCGGCGATCGCACGGTCGTCATCCTGGGGTCCGGCCCCAACCGGATCGGGCAGGGAGTCGAATTCGACTATTGCTGTGTCCGCGCCGCGCTTGCGCTTCGCGAGATGGGTTATCGGACCGTCATGGTCAATTCCAATCCGGAAACCGTGTCGACGGATTTTGATATTTCGGACGCGCTTTACTTCGAACCCCTGACCCTCGAGGATGTGCTCGAGATCGTGGAGCTGGAGCAGCCACTCGGGGTCATCGTGCAGCTGGGCGGACAGACGCCACTGCGGCTGGCCCGCGGGCTGGAAGCTGCCGGCGTGAAGATTCTCGGGACGTCGCCCGAGGCGATTGATATCGCGGAAGACCGCGGTCGCTTCGAGCAGGTCGCGCGCGAGCTGGGCGTCGCCCAGCCTCCGGCGGGCATCGCCTTTTCGGTTGCCGAAGCGCTCGCCGTCGCTGAGCGGGTCGGCTATCCGGTGCTGGTGCGGCCCTCCTACGTGCTCGGCGGCCGGGCGATGGAAATCGTGTATGATGTCGACACGCTCAGTGACTACTTCCAGCGCGCGGCACGGGTGGCGCCAGAGCACCCGGTGCTGATTGACCAGTTCCTCGAGGACGCGTTCGAAGCGGATGTGGACGCCATCGCCGACGGGCAGCGTTGCGTCATCGGCGGCGTCATGCAGCACATCGAGGATGCCGGGGTCCACTCGGGTGACTCTGCCTGCGTCCTGCCGCCCTATCTCCTCACGGAAGCACAGGTGGCGGAAATGCGGGAGCATACCCGCGCGTTCGCCCTGAAGCTGGGGGTGGTGGGGCTGCTTAATGTGCAGTACGCCATCCGGAACGGCGTGGTGTACGTGCTGGAGGTGAACCCGCGCGCCTCACGCACCATTCCCTTCGTCTCGAAGACCACCGGCGTGCCGCTCGCCAGCCTCGCGGCGGCGGTGGCGACGGGCAAGACGCTCGACGAGCTGGGGCTCTCGGATGACGTGGTCCAGCCCTATGTGGCGGTCAAGGAAGCGGTCTTCCCCTTCAGCAAGTTTGCCGGCGTGGACCTGGTGCTGGGGCCGGAGATGCGCTCGACCGGCGAGGTGATGGGGATCGCGGATTCCTTTGGCATGGCGTTCGCCAAGGCCCAGGCGAGCGCCGATGGTGCGCTGCCACTCGCTGGAAGCGTCTTCATCACGGTGAACGATCACGACAAGAACAACGTGGTGCCGATCGCGCGGCGCTTCCACGGCCTGGGCTTCCGGATTCGTGCCACCGAGGGCACGGCTCGGCACCTGCGCGCACGCGGCATCCCCGCCGAGCGGGTGCTCAAGGTGCACGAAGGCCGGCCCAATGCCATCGACCTCCTCCTGTCCGGTCAGATCCAGCTACTGGTCAACACGCCCCTTGGCAAGCTCACCCAGCAGGACGACTATGCCATCCGCCGGGCGGCGCTGCAGCACCGGGTGCCGTACACCACGACGCTCTCCGCGGCGTCAGCCGCGTGCGACGCCATCATTGCGCTCCGGAGCCGGGTCGGCGAGGTGCGCTCCCTGCAGGAGTGGCACGAGATGGCGCGGGAGATGAGTGCGGAGTGGGCAGGGTAGGCGGACAGTTGGACAGATGGATTGTTCGTGCGAGCTGTCCATCTGTCCATCTCTTTACTGGAGCTTTCATGCCTGACTTCACAGCTCACCCCTCCAGCTTCATCGACGAGGGCGCCCGGATCGGCAAGGGCACCCGCATCTGGCACTTCTGCCACATCATGCCGGGCGCCGTGATCGGCGAGGGCTGTTCGCTGGGGCAGAACGTCGTGGTCATGAACGGGACCCGGATCGGTAACAACGTGAAGATCCAGAACAACGTCTCGGTCTACGAGGGCGTGGAGCTGGAAGACGACGTCTTCTGCGGGCCCAGCTGCGTGTTCACCAACGTGACCAACCCGCGCAGCCACGTGTCCCGGAAGCACGAGTATCGCGCTACCCGAGTCGGGCGCGGCGCCACGATCGGCGCCAATGCCACGGTGGTCTGCGGGACGACCCTGGGTGCCTATGCCTTCGTGGGCGCCGGGGCCGTCGTCACCACCGACGTGCCCGCCTTTGCCCTGGTGGTGGGCGTCCCGGCCCGACGGGTTGGCTGGATGTGCCGCTGCGGCGAGCGGCTGTCGGTGACCGCCGGGGCAGCCCGGTGTGGGGCCTGCCAGAGTCGCTATGCGGAGTCGAATGGGGTCCTGACGCTCGTTGACCCGGCATCTCAATCTCGATAATTTACAAGGCTTTGCAGCCTTTTTGACCCCCTCTCCGGTGACCCGGTGAACGTACCCCTGCTTGATCTGGTGGCACAGCACGCCACCATATCCAACGAGATCGTCCCGGCCGCGATGGCGGTGATCGAGCGACAGGCGTTCATCATGGGGGCGGAGGTGACGGAGCTCGAGGATGCCGTCGCGGCGCTCTCCCATGTACGGCACGCGGTGGCCTGCGCCAGCGGCACCGATGCACTCCTGCTTCCCCTGCGCGCGCTCAACCTGGCGCCGGGCGACGAAGTCATTTGTCCGGCGTTCACGTTCTTTGCCACCGCCGGCGCCGTGCACAACGCCGGCGGCACGCCGGTCTTCGTGGACATCGAGCCGGGCACATATAACCTGTCACCCGAGGCGGTCGAGGCCGCCGTCACGCCCCGAACCCGCGCGATCATCGCCGTGCATCTCTACGGCCAGATGGCCGACATGGCGGCCCTCACGGCCATCGCTGCTCGGCATGGGCTCGCGCTGATCGAGGATGCCGCGCAGGCCATCGGCGCCAGGCGCAGGGTGGCTGGTGCCTGGCGCATGGCGGGCGAGCTGGGGCACGCGGGCACGTTGTCCTTCTTCCCCAGCAAGAACCTCGGTGGCTGGGGCGACGGTGGCATGGTCCTCACGCAGGATGCGGAACTCGCGAGCCGGCTGGCGCGGCTGCGCCTGCATGGCGGGGCCAAGCAATACCATCACGATGAAGTGGGGTACAACAGCCGCCTCGACACGCTGCAGGCAGCGATCCTGCTGGTGAAGCTCCGGCATCTTGCCGCCTGGAGCGAGGCGCGGCGGCAGCGGGCGGCGCGGTACGACGCGCTGCTGCGCCCGATTGGCCAGGTCCGAGCCCCCGTGGTCGATCCCGACGCCGAGCACATTTTCCATCAGTACACCATCCGGGCGGAAAATCGTGACGGCCTGGTGGACCACCTTCGGAGTCGCGGCGTCGGATGCGCGGTCTACTATCCCGTCGGCCTGCACCTGCAGCCGTGCTTCGCGGACCTGGGCTACACTCGCGGCAGCCTGCCCGAAACCGAGCGTGCCATGGAGGAAGTCGTGTCGCTCCCGAATTATCCCGAGCTCCGCGACGAACAGCAGGATGCGGTGGTGGCGGCCATCCGCGAGTTCTACACGTGACCCGCACCGAGGAGTGCCGGAGCTGATGTTCGTCACCAAGCCGTTCATCACGGACCGGAAAATCCGGTTCGCCGTTGTGGGATGCGGCCGCATCTCCGCCAACCATTTCGGCGCCCTCGAGCGCCACGCGGACCGAGCCGACCTGGTGGCCGTCTGTGACATTGATCCGGCGGCGCTGGCACGCGCCGAGGAACGCACTGGCGCGCGCGGCTTTCGCTCGCTCGACGCGCTGCTGGCCGGCTCGGACGCGGATGTCATCGTGCTGGCGACGCCCAGCGGGCTCCACTCCATTCAGGCGGTACGATGTGCGGCGGCGGGCCGGCATGTGGTGACCGAGAAACCCATGGCCACCCGGTGGCTGGATGGCAAGGCGATGGTCACCGCCTGCGACCGCGCCGGCGTGCAGCTGTTTGTCGTGAAGCAGAATCGCCGCAACGCCACGCTTCAGCTGCTCAAGCGGGCCGTCGCCGCGGACCGGTTCGGCCGCATCTTCATGGTGAACGTCAACGTGTTCTGGTCACGGCCGCAGGAGTATTACGAGAGCGCCCCATGGCGCGGGACGTGGGAGTTTGACGGCGGCGCGTTCATGAATCAGGCGAGTCACTACGTGGACCTGCTCGACTGGCTGATCGGGCCGGTCGAGAGCGTCCAGGCATACACGGCCACGCTGGCACGACACATCCAGGTGGAGGACACCGGTGTCGTCTCCATCCGGTGGCGCACCGGGGCACTCGGCAGCATGAATGTCACGATGCTGGCGTACCCCAGGAATTACGAAGGCTCCATCACCATCATCGGCGAGCGGGGCACGGTCAGGGTCGGCGGCGTGGCCGTCAATCACATCGACCACTGGGAGTTTGCCGAGAGCCATCCGGACGACGCCCGGGTGGCCGACGCGAGCTATGAGACGACGTCGGTGTACGGCTTTGGCCACCCGGCCTACTACGAGAATGTGATCCAGAGCCTTCGTGGCGAAGCGGTGCCTGACACGGACGGCCGCGAAGGGCTCAATTCGCTCGAGATTCTCATTGCCACGTACCTGTCCGCGCGGGACGGACGGCGCGTGGCGCTTCCCCTGGAGTATTGACTGCATGACCATTGCAGCGGAGCTGATCCGGAAAGCGGAGCGCCGCGAGGCGCTCTTCGGCATCATCGGGCTGGGCTACGTGGGCCTGCCTCTCGCCGTGGAGCTGGCGCGAGCCGGCTACCGGGTGCTGGGCTACGACGTGAGCCAGCGCGTCGTGGAGGGCCTCAATGCCGGCCGGTCCCACATCAAGGATGTGAAGGACTCGGACCTGCAGGAGATCCTGGCGGCCGGGAAGTTCGAGGCCACGACCGACCCCGCGCGCCTCGCCGAGCCGGATGCCATCTCGATCTGTGTGCCGACACCCCTGTCCAAGTACAAGGACCCTGACGTCAGCTTCATCGTCGCCGCCACCGAGGCGGTGAAGGCAACGCTGCGCCGGGGCCAGGCCATCATCCTCGAGAGCACCACCTATCCCGGCACCACCCGCGAGATCATGCTGCCCGCGCTCGAGAGCACCGGTCTCACGGTCGGCGATGATTTCTTTCTCGCGTTCAGCCCCGAGCGCGTGGATCCCGGCAATCCGCGCTACCATACCCGCAACACGCCCAAGGTGGTGGGCGGCATTACCGCGGCCTGCCGCGAGGTATGCTGCGCGCTCTACCAGCCCGCCATCGACACGCTGGTGCCGGTCTCATCCACCGAAGCGGCCGAACTGGTCAAGCTGCTGGAGAACACCTTCCGCAGCGTGAATATCGGCCTGGTCAACGAGATGGCCATCGTCTGCGACAAGCTCGACGTCGATGTGTGGGAAGTCATCGAGGCGGCTGGTACCAAGCCGTTCGGGTTCATGAAGTTCACGCCCGGCCCGGGACTGGGTGGGCACTGCATCCCGATCGATCCCCATTACCTCGCGTGGAAGATGCGCGGCCTCAATTACAAGACCCGTTTCATCGACATCGCGGGCGAGGTCAACTCGGAAATGCCGCTCTTCTGGGTACGGAAGACGATCGACAGCCTGAACATGCAGGGCAAGGCCATGCGGGGCGCCCGGGTGCTGGTGGTGGGTGTAGCCTACAAGAAGGACATCGATGACATGCGTGAGAGCCCTGCACTCGACATCATCAAGCTGCTGGAGCAGTACGGCGCGGATGTGTCCTACCACGACCCCTTCGTGCCGACGCTGGAAGAGAACGGACACCGCTTCGCTTCCGTGCCGCTGACAGCCGAGGCGCTCCAGCAGGCCGATTGCGTACTGATCGTCACTGATCACTCCGCGCTCGACTACGGCCTGATCCGCCGCCACGCAAGGCTCATCGTGGACACCCGCCACGCGATGGCAGGGCACTGACATGCGGCTGTCCGTCGTCGGCAGCGGTTATGTGGGGCTGGTGGCCAGCGCCTGCTTCGCCGAGACGGGCAATGACGTTGTGTGCGTCGAGCGCGACGCAGCGCGCGTGGCGCGGCTGCGCGCCAACGACCTGCCGCTGTTCGAGCCGGGCCTCGAGCCGCTCGTGCGACAGAACCAGGTGGCGGGGCGGCTTCGCTTCGTGACCGACCTCGCCGAAGCGGTGAAGCATGCGCGCGTCATCTTTGTCGCCGTCGGAACACCGCCCGGCGCGGGCGGCGAGGCCGATCTTTCCCACGTGCTGCACGTGGCCGAGTCCATTGCGCGCCAGGCGACCGAACCCACGGTGCTGGTGCTCAAGTCCACGGTCCCGGTCGGCACCACCGCCCAGGTGGCGGCCGTGGCGTGCAAAGCCGGCACCGTCCCGTTCGAGGTCGCAGCCAATCCGGAGTTCCTGAAGGAAGGCGCGGCGGTGGATGATTTCATGCACCCCGATCGCGTGGTGGTCGGCACCGGGAGTCCTGCCGTGCGCGCCCTCATGAACGAACTCTACGGGCCCTACACCCGGCGTGGCGGCGACCGGATTCTCTTCATGGACCCCGCCTCGGCTGAACTTACCAAGTACGCCGCCAATGCCATGCTCGCCACTCGCGTGTCGTTCATCAACCAGATCGCCACGCTCTGCGAGGCCGTGGGCGCCGACGTCGCCATGGTGCGCAACGGGATCGGCTCGGACCGGCGTATCGGGCGCGCGTATCTCTATCCCGGCCCGGGCTACGGCGGCTCCTGTTTTCCCAAGGACCTGCAGGCGCTCATCCACACCGCTGAGCGGCTCGGCGTGGAGCCGGATCTCCTGAAGGCAGTGGAACGGGTCAACCAGCGCCAGCGCCATAGCATCGTGGACAAGGTGCGGCGTGCCGCGGGCGGGCTGGACGGGCGCACCATCGCCGTCTGGGGCCTCGCCTTCAAGGCCGAGACCGATGACGTGCGCGAGAGTCCGGCGATCGCGCTGGTCGACGCCCTGCTCGAATCCGGCGCCCACGTGCGCGCCCACGATCCCAAGGCGATGCCCTCGGTCCGGGAACGTTACGGCAAGCGGGTGACGCTGGCCGACGATCCCTACGCGGTTGTCGCCGGCGCCGACGTGCTGGCCGTCATGACCGAGTGGCTGGTCTATCGCACGCCCGATTTCGGCCGCATTGCCTCGGCCATGCGCCGGCCAGCCATCGTGGACGGCCGGAATCTCTACGACCCCGTGCGCGTCGCGCGGGCTGGCATCCGCTACAGCGGTGTCGGCCGCCGTGGCTCGCCGGTGGAGGCGTGCGGTGAGCATGCGTGAACCCATGCAGCCGAGCACCGATCAGCTCATGCTGCGCGCCCGCGAGCGGTTCGTGCTCCAGGACTACCACGGTGCCGTGCACCTGCTCGAGGAAATCACGGCACAGGGCAATGCCTTCGCCGATGCTCACCATCTCCTTGGCGTATCGCTGTCCCTGCTGGGACACACCGAGCGGGCGCTGGAGCAGTTTGATCGCGCTCTCGACCTCAACCCACGCTATCTCGAGGCGCTGATTCATCGCGGCCTGCTGCTCAATCAGCTCGGACGCTCCACGGAGGCGGAGGAGTGCTTCCGGCGTGCTGCGCTCGCCGACACCGGGAACGTGAAGGGCTTTGCGGCGCCGGTGGCAGCACAACTCGCCAACCGTCACGCCGAGCTCGCGCATTCCTACGCCGAAGTGGGAGCACTCGAGCTTGCCGCCGAGCAGTATCGGCGAGCCTTGGAGCTGGGCCCGACCTTTCATGATCTCCGGTACCGGCTGGCCCGCGTGCTGCTCGAGGCGGGTCGGGCGCTCGAGGCGCGGGAAGAGCTCGAACAGGTCGTCACGGCGCGGCCCGCATTTCTGGATGCCGGTGCCGCTCTCGGGCTTGCACGCTACCTCTCGGGCGACGCCGAAGGCGCGCGCGAGGTCTGGGAGCATCTGCTGGCACGGAGGCCCGACAACCCGAGAGTGCAGGCCTACCTGCACATGGTTGGCCGTCCCACGTGAAGCCGCGGCTGGTCCTGCTGCTGCTTGGCGCCTGCCTTGCCTGCTCGGGGAGCGGGCAGCGGGAGCGGGACGCGGACGAGCTTTACCTCAGTGGCCGGTACGCCGAAGCGCTTCCAGTTTACGCCGGATTGGCCGCGTCTGATGAAGCCGCACGCCTCTGGGCCAAGGCCGGTGCTGCGGCGCTGCGGGCGGGCCAGCTTGATTCGGCCGCGAGCGCTTTCCTGGCCCTGGCCTCGGCGGACCCCTCGCGCCATGCGGAGGCCAGCGATGGCCTGGCCGAGGTAGCACGGCAAGCGCTCCGCTCGCGGACGATGGGCCCGCTGGCCACCGCGGTGGCCGGGCTGGAGCGGGTCGCACCGGAGTGGCCGGTCACCGGATATGCTTATGCCCTGGTGCAGGGTGGCACGCTTCCGCCGGCCTCACGTGCTCGAATGCTGCCCCTGGCCCTCGCCGGGGCGCCCGATGCGGGAACCTTCGACTCGCTACTGCTCCAGTACGGTGCGCTCACGAGCAGTACCCAGTGCGCCGAAGCGGCCTATGCCTATCGGGCAGTGATGCGACGGTCGAATGATGCTGGAATGCGCGATTCAGCTGGAACGGGGTATGCTACGTGCGCGCTGCGCCTCGGGCTGGCTGCACTCGATTCCAGCCAGGTCATCTCGGCTGATCGCTGGTTCGCTCGAGCCTCGCGCGGTGATCCGGCCGGATGGACCGGACGACGGGCCCTGCTTGGGCTGGGCGATGCGAGAGTGAAGCAGGGCGACCCGATTGCCGCGGCGATCGCGTGGCAGCGAGCGATCACGACAGGCGCCCCCGGCGATTCGCTCAGCCAGCTTGCCCGCGACCGACTTGCAACACTTTCCCCTGCCGATTCGGCAGGGGAAACTACACGAATGGATGTGCAATGACGGTACGCCGGTTCCTGCCCTGGCTTCTCCTGACGAGCGCGTGCGGCTCTGCCACGAGCCGCGGCGCCGTGGTCGCGCCAGTGAGTGGTGCCGAATCGCTGAGCCCTGCCCAGCTGGATTCACTCTGGGTCAACGCCCACGTCGCCTTTCGTCAGGGCGACTGGAGCAAGACCATCGAGCGGGTGGAACGCTTCAATTTGGAGTCGCCGGGCAACGACCCGCGCCGGGTCGAAGGGCATTTCCTGCTGGGTGAGGCGAACTTCGCGGCGGGCCGCCGACTCGAGGCGGCACGTGAGTTCCGGCGTGTCAGCGATGAGACCCCGACCCACCCGCTCGCCGCCGATGCACTGGTGCGGGTGGGCGATGCCTATGCCGACCTGTGGCGCCGCCCGGAGCTCGATCCCACCTATGGGAGCTCGGCCCTCAGCACCTATGAAGAGGTGCTCAACAGGTATCCCGGGTCGGACGCGGCCGCGCGCGCCAGGACGCGCATTGCGGCGCTGAACGATGATTTCGCCATCAAGGAATTCAAGGCGGCCAAGTATTACCTGCGCATGAAGGCGTGGGATTCGGCCGTCATCTACCTGCGCGATCTCCTCTCCACCTATCCCCAGGCCAAGATTGCGCCGCAGGCACTGATCGACCTGATCGGCACGCAGCGCACCCTCGGTTATGTCGAGGATGCGGAGCAGACATGCGGTTATCTTCGGCGCTTCCATCCGGGGACGCCGGGCACCGACCACGTCTGTCCTCCCACGATTTCCCAGGGGCCCTGATGCGGGTGGGGCTCTTCGGGGGATCGTTTGATCCGATCCATCACGGGCACCTGATTACGGCGCGGTCGGCAATGGAGCAGCTGGAGCTCGACGAGCTCCGGTTCGTTCCCGCGCACCAGCAGCCGTTCAAGGCCGGCCGCCATCAGGCGCCGGCGCTGCATCGTGCACGCATGGTGGAGCTGGCCATCGCGGGAGCTCCGGGCTTCCGGGTGGAGGCTGCGGAACTCGACCGCGCTGGTCCCTCGTTTACTGTGGATACCTTGCGGGCCTTGAGCGCCGCCGAGCCGGACACCGAATGGGTGCTGCTGCTCGGCGATGATGCCGCCCGGGACTTCGCCAAGTGGCGGGAACCGGACACGGTGGCGCGGCTGGCCCGTATCGCGGTCTTTGCCCGGCCAGGATCACACCCCGAGCTGAGGGATGGGGTGTGGTGCCGGATTACGGTGCCGCTCGTGGAGATATCCGCCACGGACGTACGGCGCCGGGTGCGCGAAGGCCACTCGATTCGCTACTGGGTCCCGGACGCCGTGGCGGCCTACGTCGCGGCCAACGGACTCTACAAGGGTGACGGAGCATGATACAGAAGCTGGTGACCGCCGTGATCGGAACGCGGCAGGAACGGGACGTGAAGAAGATCCGTCCCCGGCTCGCGGCGATCAAGGCGCACGAGGAACGGCTTGCCGGGCTCGACGAAGCCGAGCTGCGAGCACAGACCGAGAAGTTCAGGGGCATCATTCGCGAGCGCACCGGCGAGCTGGCCGATCGCGTCCGTGAGGCCAAGGAAGCCAAGCGCGATACCGCCGACCCAGGCGAGCGCGACCGCCTCGAGCAGCACAGCGCCGATCTGGAAGAACAGTACCGGAAGGCCATCGCGGCGGTGCTCGAGGAGCTCCTGCCCGAGGCCTTTGCCACCGTGCGCGAGGCCTGCCGGCGCCTGCTCGGCACCAAGGTGATGGTGACGGGTACGGAGCTCACCTGGGACATGGTGCCATATGACGTCCAGCTCATCGGTGGCATCGTCCTGCACGAGGGGCGCATCGCGGAAATGGCGACCGGTGAAGGCAAGACGCTGGTGGCCACGCTGCCGCTCTACCTCAACGCATTGACCGGACGCGGCTGTCACCTCATTACGGTGAACAACTACCTCGCCCGCCGCGACTCGCAGTGGATGGGTCATCTCTACAACTATCTCGGCCTCACGGTGGCGTGCCTCGATGACACCCAGCCGCAGTCGCCGGAGCGCCGGGCCGCCTATATGGCGGACATCACGTACGGCACCAACAACGAGTACGGGTTTGATTACCTGCGTGACAACATGGTGTTCACGCTGGACCAGCGGGTGCAGCGCGAGCACATCTATGCCATCATCGACGAAGTGGACTCGATCCTCATCGATGAAGCCCGTACGCCGCTCATCATCTCGGGCCCGGTCGGCCACGCGGAGGATGACAAGTACCAGCAGTTCGACCGACAGGTGGCCGAGCTGGCCAAGAAGCAGAGTACCGTGGTGAGCGGCCTGCTGGCCGAGGCCGAGCCGCTGCTGGCGGATCCCAAGACCCGCCATGACGGTGGTGTGCTGCTCTACCAGGCGCAGCTCGGCATGCCCAAGAACAAGAAGCTCCTGAAGATGCTGAACGAGCCTGGCCTCAAGCAGCTGGTGCAGAAAGTGGAACTCGAGGCCCTCGCCGACCGGAAGCTGCCCATCAAGCAGCAGCGCCTCCGCGACATCGAGGACCGGCTCTACTTCGTGCTCGACGAGAAGGGCCACTCGGTCCACCTGACCGACCGGGGCGCCGAGGCGCTCTCGCCGGGAGATCCGCAGCTCTTCATCGTGCCCGACATTTCGGAAGAGATCCACCGGGTGGATCATGACCCGGATCTCACGCCAGCCCAGAAGGTGGAGGCGCGGGCCGAGCTGGAAGGCGCCTACGCTGCCAAGAGCGAGAAGCTGCACATCATCCACAAGCTGCTGCAGGCCCACGCATTGTATGAAAAGGACGTGGACTACCTGGTGCAGGACGGCCAGGTGCTGATCGTGGACGAGTACACGGGCCGCGTGCTCCCGGGGCGGCGCTGGTCGGACGGACTACACCAGGCGGTGGAAGCAAAGGAAGGCGTGCAGGTCAAGGGCGAAACCCAGACACTCGCCACCATCACCATTCAGAACTACTTCCGGATGTACGAGAAGCTGTCCGGGATGACGGGCACGGCCGAGACCGAGGAGGGTGAGTTCTTCCAGATCTACGGCCTCGAGGTGAACGTCGTGCCCACCAACCGGCCCATCAAGCGGCTCGACCAGCCCGACCGGATCTACAAGACGCGCCGGGAGAAGTACAACGCCATCGTGGATGAGGTCGAGCGGTTGCAAAAGGCGCAGCTGCCCACGCTCATCGGTACGGTCAACGTGGACGTCTCGGAGACACTGAGCAAGATGCTCAAGCGGCGTGGCCTCCGGCACGAAGTCCTCAATGCCAAGTATCACCAGCGCGAAGCGGAGATCGTGGCGCAGGCAGGGCAGGCTGGCTCGATCACGATCGCGACCAACATGGCCGGCCGCGGCACCGACATCAAACTCGGCAAGACGCTTGACCTCACCGCGGAGGAGGCGGGCCTCCAGATCATCGGCACCGAACGGCACGAATCCCGGCGCATCGACCGCCAGCTCCGCGGCCGCTCCGGCCGCCAGGGCGATCCGGGGCAGTCCATCTTCTTCCTCTCCCTGGAAGACGACCTGATGCGGCTGTTCGGCTCCGAGCGCATCGCCGCGTGGATGGACAAGAGCGGCGCGGAGGAGGGCGAGGTCATCACCGGCCGGCTCGTCTCCCGCGCCATCGAGACGGCGCAGAAGCGGGTGGAGCTGCAGAATTTCCAGTCCCGCAAGCGGCTGCTGGAATATGACGACGTCATGAACCAGCAGCGCGAAGTGGTCTACTCGATGCGGCTCTTTGCGCTCGAGCGCGGTGAGCAGGTGAAGGCGGAGGCGATCCGCATGATCGAGGGTGCCATCGAACGGCACGTACGCACCTTCCTCGCCGATACGGAGAAGCCGGAGGAGTTTGACCGACAGGGGTTGGTGCAGTCGATCATGCTCCAGTTCCTGGTCAACCCGGAAAAGGTGCTCGACGCCGAGGCCACGCCGGACCTCGAGGACATTGTCGCGGCCGCGACGGACGAGGGCCGCGCGGCGTTCGGGCGGAAGGTGACGTACCTGCACGAGTTCGGGCAGAAGATCGGCATCCCCGACGTGGATGCGCAGATCCTGTCGCAGGTCATGCTCACGGTCCTCGACGACAAGTGGAAGGATCACCTGTACGACCTCGACCAGCTCCGCAATGCCATCCACTACCGAAGCTACGGCCAGCGCGACCCGCTGGTGGAGTACAAGAAGGAAGCGTACGAGATGTTCGAGGGGCTGATGGCGGACATCCAGAACGGATTCTCCGAGCGCTTCCTCAAGGTGCAGGTGCAGGCCGAGCCGCCGCGCCGGCCCGCGCCGCCACCACCACCGCCGACGCCGGCCAAGGATACGGCGGACGCGCTCTTCATGGGCTCGGCACCGTCGGCACCAGCGCCCGCGGCCGTCAACACCTCACTGGGCCGGCTGACTTCCGCACAGGGCAATGTGCCCGAGGTGGGCCGAAACGATCCGTGCCCGTGCGGGTCAGGAAAGAAGTACAAGAAGTGTCACGGAGCGGTGGCCTGACAGGGCGAGCAGGTCAGCAGGGCGAGCAGGTCAGCAGGTCAGCAGGTCAGCAGGTCAGCAGGGCGAGCAGGTCAGCAGGGCGAGCAGGTAGACGAACAGGGCGGACGGGACGGACCAAGTCCAGCGACCACGTGCTCGGCCTGCTCGCCTTGCCGCCTGCTCGCCCTGTTTTCGCTCCATCCCGCATTGAACTGGTCCGCCCACCCGCCCGTCACGTGTTACCGTGACGGATGCCTGATGTCGAACTCTCCTCTACGCCTGACCGGCCCCGCGAGCGGCTCTGGACCCTGGGGCCGGGGTCGCTCACTGCTGCTGAACTCCTCGCTATCCTCCTTGGCACCGGCGGCGCCGGTGTGGGGGTGGAGGCGCTCGCCAGCAGGCTCCTGGAGCAGGGCGGATCGCTCCGCCGGCTCGCTGCCCGGCCGCCCGCCGAGCTGCTCAAGCAGCCTGGCGTAGGTCCCTCCAAGGCCGCGCGTCTCGTCGCTGCCTTCGAAATTGGCACCCGACTTTCCCGCGAGCAGCGCCCGCTTGCGCCGCGTATCCGCGAGCCCGAAGACGTGGCACGCCGCTTCGCGCCTCGGCTCCGTGACCTTCCCGTCGAAGAATTCCACCTGCTGGCCCTCGACAGCCAGAGCCGGGTGCTGCGCGAAGTGCTCGTCACTCGCGGCATCCTCGATAGCTCGCTCGTGCATCCCCGCGAAGTTTTCCGCGCCGCCATCGCCGAGGCGGCCGCCGGCATCATCGTGGTGCACAACCATCCCAGCGGTGATCCCACCCCATCCACCGAAGACCGCACTGTTACCCGCCAGCTGGTTGCTGCCGGGCAGCTGCTGGATCTGCCGCTGCATGACCATGTGATCATTGCCGGGGACCGGTTTACCAGCTTTGCCGCGCAGGGGCTGCTATGAGCCCCTGCATCAGGTCAATTCTGGTCCAGCGTCACTTCCACGCTCACCGTGTCAATGGCGCTGTTCGGCATGGGAAACTCCTTGAGCCGAACGGAGGCAGCCGCGCTGTCAGCCGCAAGTCCGCTCGCACTTGGCGGCTCGGCGATAACGTGGACGACCGCGTCCATTTCGGGCCACCCACCCACCAGCATTGTCGCTGTAAAGGATCCGTCACTCGCGGTGACGACATTCTTGCTCGTCATGCCGACCTGCGCAGGCGCATCCACACGATCAACTCGCAGCGTGACGGTGGCTTGCGGAACCCCAGCCCCTCCGGCATCTGCGACACGACCGGTAACGATCGCGGCGATTGGAGGCGGCTCAACAATATCCTGGGCGTTGCTGCAACCTAACAGCATCGCTGAAAGCCCAACGATCAGGAGTAGCGACCCAAGTCGAGGGTTTCCCGTTGAGGTGATCAAAGCCGTGGCACCCATACGCTTCACTCTCCGTAGAGGTTGTGCTTCCACAGGATCCGAATCGCGCTCTGGCTCCATCCCGTCGGCTCTGTCGCGCTTTCAGCGAAGTCGGACGGATCGGGTGAGCGCGTTGGGAAGTAGGTCGACGAGCCAGTTATAGTAGGATCAATAGTGCGTTCCATGCAGTAGATCACATGGTCCACGCCGTTGGGTCGAATCCAGGTCAGGCCATTCCTTACTGTACAGGTCTTCACGATCTGCGCCAGATAGGACGCTACGTAGTTAATCGCGTCGTCGTCACCATCAGTGCCATTCGTGATACCATCGGGAGAACTTGAGCCGTCGACTAGGTCGTAGAAGAACGCGGCAACGGGGCCCTCGATCTTGGAGCCGTCGGCCGAAGCGGTGTAGTAACTATTGTGTTCGAACTTGTAGTCCGAACCGTCGGTTGCAACGAGCAAGTCACCGCGCACAAAGCCCGCGAAAAAGTCAGCCCAGCCCTCAACGTATGCGCAGCTCAGCGAACTTGCACCGCTTAGATAGTGCGGGTTGCAGTTCGTAACTGAGGGGATGCCGCCCAGGGCCTTCTCGTGATAGGCGTGGCCATGCTCATGGGCAGGTGCGAACCAGCCGTAGTATGGGTCAAATCCGCTCGTGCGGTCCAGGTACACCCGGTCCTCACCTGAGTTATAGCGGATGGTGCTCGAAGCATTGGTAGATACCGTCACCTTCAGCTCAGGCCGCGAATAGCCGAAGCGTGTCAGCGACGTCTGCTTCGTCGTCGAAAGGTTCAAGAAAAGCCATGTGTCCGCTGACTGCGTGGCGTGTAATTCGGTGTAATAGCCATTCGACTCGCCGCCGCCGAAGCTCCCGTCCACGAGCGGGGTTTCGAACTTGAGCCCATTTCCCTGCAGATTCACGTGTCCCGAATAGCCGGTGCCCGGCCCAGTGCAGACATAGAAATCGCCGAATTGATCGGTGGCCGTGTTGATACTCTGCACCACCTGTCCTGTCCAATCATCAGTCACATCGCCCTGGACCGACAGCCCAGCCGCTGGAAGGTAGCTCAAGGTGTTGCCATTGTAATAGACGAAATGGAACTGATCACAGTCGCCGAACAGGCGGTCGAGCTCCAGTCCAGGGCCCGGGCGCTTGAGCGCGCGATTAGGAGCGAGAGACGACGATGCTTGGCGAGGCTGATGCCTGAGCATTCGAGGTCCGGGCGCAACGAGCACGGTGTCGGGAATTAGGGCATCCGAGAGCGAGTCGGCAAAGGCTGCCCCGTGCTCGTCGACGTAGATCCACGCTTCAACGTACTCGAGTTGGGAAATGGGCTGGCCGTCGAGAAGCTCAGTCGTGTCGCGTTCGTCGCGGGCCGTGACCGCGATGCGGTAAAGCCCGGACGTCGGAACCTCCGCCGCTGCCGGGATCGTCAGGCGCGCTCCGCGACCGAGGACGGACTGCACCGACGCGGACGCCGGAAGCTCTTGGTTATCCGCGGGTGTCGTTATGGGGAGCTTGGCGCGGGCAAGCTCGGGGAACACGATGTCAATCCGGGTTGTCGGGCTGGAATAGTTTGCCACCACGTGAATATTAAAGCGAGAAGCTGCTCCTGCTCGCGAGAGGACTTCGGGCGTTACTGTGATACTGTAGCGGTGAAGTGGCTTCATATGGTCGAAATCCTGGGTTGCAGCGCTTGCGTCTGGAGGCGCTTGCTGCACGGACGGCTCGAGGCTCGGGCCTGTCGAGTCCGTGCACCCTTGGGTCAGTGACAACATGCCGATAAGGCTGCCAGCAACTGCACGCAGTAGCCGCATCTCACCCTCCGGAGCTTTCCGACCATGCCCATATCCCACATTGACGTCGGCAAGCTGGCGAAGCAGGTATGAAGCTCGCTGGAATTCTGCATGAAACAAGCTTCAGTCGGTGTTGCGACTGTACCGTGCCCCGGCAGCTGGTTGCCGCCGGCCAGCTGCTCGACGTGCCCCTGCATGATCATGTGATCATCGCCGGCGACCGGTTCACCAGCTTTGCGGCGCAGGGGCTGCTCTAGGAGGGCGGCTGGCTGTTGGTTCCTGGCTGCCCGTAGCCGGCCCTTTTCAACGCAGAGGCGCAGAGGCGCAGAGGACGCGGAGGATCGCGGGGGGCTCCGTATGTGCCTGACGCCCTGATCCTCCCCGCAAGCCCATGAACATTTTGTTGATGCTCGACTCGGAAAGCGGGACAATGCGGACTCCCGTAACCCTCTGCGCAGCTCCGCGTCCTCTGCGTCTCTGTGTTAAGAAAGCTGGCAACGACCAGGAGATCCCGGTCGGGCTGCAAGGTTGCTTCGCCCGCCACGGGCGGGCTCGCAATGACACGCGAGTGGCAAGCCGTGCGCAGCCAGCAGCCAGCAGCCAGCAGCCAGTTGACGAGACTCCCCGCCCGGCTCCATCCTACGGCATGCGCCAGACGCCCCAACGAAGCCCCGTAACAGCCCTGTCCAGCGCTGCACGGGAGGATTCGTCCGATCTCCGGACGGCGCTCCTCCGGCACGCCGACCGTCTCGACCTGGCGCTGATTGACCGGGCCCTCAGCTTCAGCTCCTCGGCACACCAGGGGCAGAAGCGGATGTCGGGCGAGGCCTTCATCTCGCACAGCATCGCCGTGGCCCAGATCCTGGCCGAACAGCTGCTCGATACCACCTCCATCGTCGCGGCCCTGCTGCATGACGTAGTCGAGGATTCGGACGTCTCGACGGCGGACATCGAGCGTGAGTTCGGCTCGGAGATCGCCGGGATCGTGGACGGACTCACCAAGATCTCCCACCTGACCTTCCGCTCCTCGGCGGAAGAGCAGGTGGAGAACTACCGCAAGCTGCTGCTCTCCATCGCGCGCGATGCGCGAGTCATCATCATCAAGCTGGCTGACCGCCTGCACAACATGCGGACGCTGGAGCACCTGCCGGCGGAGCGCCGCACGCGCATTGCCCAGGAGACGCGGGAGATCTACGCTCCGCTGGCGCACCGCTTCGGCATGGCCGGGATGAAGGCCGAGCTGGAGGACCTCGCCTTCAAGTTCCTGGAACCCGACGAGTACCGCGAGCTGGTGCAGCAGGTGGCGTCCAAGCGGGCCGAGCGCGAGTCCATGATTCAGCGGCTCCGGGGACCGCTGGAGGAGGAACTGCGGCACTCCGGCATCGAGTGGTTCGAGGTCACTGGCCGGCCCAAGCACCTCTGGTCCATTTACCGGAAGATGAAGACCCGGGAAAAGGCGTTCGACGAGATCTACGACCTCATGGCGGTGCGGGTGCTGGTGAAGAGCATCCCGGACTGCTATCACGTGCTCGGGATCATTCACCACCGGTGGACCCCTCTGCAGGAGCGGATCAAGGACTACATCGCCAGTCCCAAGTCCAATGCCTACCAGTCGCTCCACACCACCATCTTCGGGCCCGGCGGCCAGCTCTTCGAGGTGCAGATCCGGACGCTGGAGATGCACCGCACCGCCGAGTACGGTATCGCGGCCCACTGGCTGTACAAGGACGGCGAGCGCGCCGATGAGCTCGACGAACAGCTGGGCTGGTTCCGGCAGCTGCTGGAACTGCAGCAGGACACCCACAGCCCGGAAGAGTTTCTCGAGTTCCTGAAGATCAACCTGTATCAGGACGAGATCTTCGTTTTCACGCCGCAGGGCGACGTGAAGCGGTTGCCCAAGGGTGCGACGCCGATCGACTTTGCGTTCACGGTGCACACCGAGGTCGGGCTCAAGACCCAGGGTGCCAAGGTCAATGGCCGGATCGCCCCGCTGCATCGCGAGCTCAAGAACGGCGATACGGTGGAAATTCTCACCGGACCTGGCGCGCGGCCCAGTCGCGACTGGCTGGCGCACGTGCGCACCGGCCGGGCTCGGCAGAAGATCAAGCAGTGGGTCCGATACGAAGAAGAGACTGTGAGTCTTGCGCTCGGTCGCGAGCTGCTCACCCGCGAGGTGCGGCGCCGCCGGCTCGATTCGCCCGACGACGCGCGACTGCTCAAGGCGGCGCACACGCTGTCGCTCGCGGATGGACGCGCGCTCGAAGTGGCCCTGGGTCGGGGCGACGTGCCGATCTCGCAGGTGATCAACGCACTCTACCCCGAGCTTCCGTCGGACGAGCTCACCGCGCCCAAGCCCACCGTGTTTGGCAGGGTGATTGACCGGCTGCGGCTGGGGCGTGGCATCAAGATCCAGGGCGCCGACGGGCTCATGGTGCGGTACGCGCAGTGCTGCCAGCCGGTGCCGGGCGACAAGGTGGTGGGGTACGTCACCCAGGGGCGCGGCATCTCCATCCATCGCGCCGACTGCCCCAACCTGCTCACGCTCTCGGCGGTTGAGCGACGGGTGGACATCGACTGGCATGAGAGCGCGGGCGAGACCTTCGCCGTGCGGCTGGTGCTTACCGGAGAAGACCGTCGCGGACTCTATGCGGACATCATGGAAGCGATCAGCCAGAGCGGGACCAACATCCGCGGCGCCGACCTGCAGTCCAAGGATGGCAACGTGTTCGGCAATGTCTACGTGGAAGTGGACAACCTCACGCACCTGGCCAAGGTGCTGAAGGCAGTGCGCCGGGTGAAAGGCGTGAGCACCATCGACCGTCGCGACGCGGCGCCACCAGCCGTCGTGGCCGAGAGCTGATGGCCGGCTACTGGATCTTCAAGACCGAGCCCACCGATTACTCCTGGGATGACCTGGTGCGGGACAAGCGGACCGCCTGGTCCGGCGTCAAGAACGCGCTGGCCCAGAAGCATCTTCGTACTGTCGCCAAGGGCGACCAGATCCTGATCTACCATACCGGCACAGAGCGGCGGGTGGTGGGGCTGGCTCGCGCCGTGAGCGCACCCTACCCGGAACCCGGCTCCGCCAGCGGCACGCTCGCGACCGTGGATATCGAGCCGGTGCGGCCGGCCAAGCGCAGTGTTTCACTCGGTGACATCAAGGAGGACGGTGCCTTCAAGGACCTGGCCCTGGTCCGGATGGGCCGGCTGTCGGTGGTGCCGGTGACGGGGAAGCAGTGGGGGAGATTGATGGAGATGGTCGAGGAGTCGAGAGGTCGAGAGGTCAAGAGTCGGAGGTGACCACCTCGACCCCTTGCCCTCGACCACCTCGACCTTCTCGACCTTCTCGACCTTCTCGACCCCTCGACCACCCTGAACAAACACCGAAAACCAGTTATATTTCCCCCATGTCACCGCGCTTCGAGGTCGTCGCCCCGTTTGCCCCGGCGGGGGACCAGCCAAAGGCCATTGCTGAGCTGACCGCCGGTCTGCGCCGAGGGGATCGGTACCAGACCCTCCTCGGCGTCACCGGCTCGGGCAAGACCATGACGCTGGCCCATGTCATCGCGGCGTACGGCAAGCCGACGCTCGTCATGTCGCACAACAAGACCCTGGCCGCCCAGCTCTATGGCGAGCTGCGCCAGTTCCTGCCAGCGAACGCGGTCGAGTACTTCGTCTCCTATTACGACTACTATCAGCCCGAAGCGTACGTCCCCTCGACAGATGTCTACATCGAGAAGGACGCTTCGATCAACGCCGACATCGAGAGCCTTCGGCTGCGCGCCACCTCCAGCCTGATGGAGCGCGACGACGTCGTCATTGTGGCGACGGTGAGCGCCATCTACGGCCTGGGTGATCCAGTGGAATACCGGAAGCTGCTGGTCGAGATCCGTCGGGGCGAGGAGCGGGGCAGGGACGCCATTCTTTCAGAGCTGGTGCGCATCCAGTACCAGCGTAACGACGTCTCGTTCGAGCAGGGCACCTTCCGGGTTCGGGGAGATTCGATCGAAATCTTCCCGGCCTACGCCGAACAGGCCATCCGGGTGGAGCTATGGGGGGACCAGGTCGAGCGGATCAGCAAGATCCATCCGGTCACCGGCCACACCATCGCCACGCTGAACACGTGCGTCATCTATCCCGCCAAGCATTTCGTGACCCAGCGCGCCACCATCGAACGCGCGGTGGGCCTGATCCGCGCGGAGCTCTCCGAGCGGCTGCTCGAGCTCAGGACGGCGGGCAAGCTGCTGGAAGCACAGCGGCTCGAATCCCGCACCCAGTTCGACATCGAGATGCTGCTCGAGGTCGGCACCTGTGCGGGCATCGAGAATTATTCGCGCCATCTCACCGGACGCCGCGAGGGCGAACGCCCCGCCTGCCTGATCGACTATTTCCCCGCCGACTTCCTCGCGGTCGTGGACGAATCGCACGTGTCGCTGTCACAGATCGGCGGCATGTTCAACGGCGACCGCGCGCGCAAGCTCACGCTGGTGGACTATGGCTTCCGGCTGCCGTCGGCGCTCGACAACCGCCCGCTCCAGTTTGACGAGTTCATGTCGCTCGTGCCCCAGATGATCAACGTCTCGGCCACGCCCGGGGACCTGGAGCTTCGGCTTTCTGAGGGCGTCATCGTCGAGCAGATCATCCGGCCCACCGGGCTGGTGGATCCCGAGGTGGACATCCGGCCGGTGCGGGGGCAGGTGGATGACCTGCTGGCGGAAATCCGCGAGCGGGAGCGCCGGCACGAGCGGGTGCTGGTCACCACGCTTACCAAGCGGATGTCGGAAGACCTGACCGATTACCTGCAGCAGGCGGGAGTGCGGGTGCGCTATCTCCACTCCGACATTGACGCCATCGAGCGGATGGAAATCCTGCGCGGCCTCCGGCTGGGTGACTTCGATGTGCTGGTGGGCATCAACCTCCTGCGCGAAGGCCTTGACCTGCCGGAGGTGTCGCTGGTGGCCATCCTCGATGCCGATCAGGAGGGCTTCCTGCGGAGCGACCGCTCGCTGGTGCAGACCATTGGCCGAGCGGCGCGCAACGTGAACGGGCGTGCCATCCTCTACGCCGATCGTGTCACCGGCTCCATGCGGCGCGCGCTCGACGAGATGGACCGTCGCCGCAGCATCCAGCAGGAGTTCAACAAGGTCCACAACATCACGCCCACCTCCATCGTCAAGTCGCTGGACGAGGTGCGGCTCTCCACCCACGTGGCCGACGCGCGGACCGAGAAGCCGCAGCCC
>DASTFH010000128.1:0-4912 GCA_035708725.1 Gemmatimonadales bacterium
TCGAAGTCGTTGCGGATGCCGGGATACGCCTCCGGTTCCACCAGCGAGACGAACGGAAACAGCGTGAGACTGCAGATGTCCACGGCGAGCAGTTCACGATCGCCGTCGTGGACCGGGAACGACCATGAGGTGCAGCCTCGCGTGTGGCCGGCAGTGACATGGGCGGTGAGCGCAATCGCGCCAACGCGAACCGTGTCGCCATCGTTGAACGTGTGGTCGATGCGCGGTGCCGGAAAGCGCCCGACACCCAGCAGGCCGACGTATCTCAGCGGGCCCAGGGCGGGGTCGGAGGAGTTGCGCCCAGCGGTCATCACGGGCGCGTCGCCTGCACTGACCCAGAGTTGGGCGCCGGACGCCGCCTGCAGGGCACGAAGTCCGCCGGCGTGGTCGTTATGCGCGTGGGTATTGAGCAGCACCTTCACGTCGCGAATTTCGAAACCCAGCCTCGCGATGTTCGCAATGATGCCCGGCGCGGATTCGGGATAGCCGCCGTCGATGAGGACGTGGCCCTCCGGGCCGGTGAGGAGGAAGGACGTGACGCCGGCACCGCCGACAGAATAGAGGTTGCCGGCGATACGAAACGGCTCGTCGGGCCGCCCTCGGTTGCGGCTGATGGCCGAGCGCCAGAGGGTGCCGAGCACCACCACGAGGGCGGCGGCGATGCCCAGCAGGATGAGGGGCCAGCGGCGTTTCATGGGCTCCGACTTTGCAAAGAACTTGATATGGCAAAGTAGAGTCAAGAAGCAGGAAAGTCAAGCGCTGTGTGCTATGCGCGGTGCGCTAAAAGTGTGTCACTCTGAGGCCGCAACGCGGCCGAAGAGGCGGAGCCTGGGTCCTGCTTCGGCCCCTTCGCTTCGCCCAGGGTGACAAGCGCACAGCGCACAGCGCTTCACCCATTCGGATTCCCGCAATCCAGCCCCGCCGCGTTGAAGTTGGCCTGGACATGGTGCAGCCAGGGATCGGCGTGCATGTGCTTCACGAATGCCTTGCTCACGCAGGCCGCCCGGGCGTCCACCCTGGCCTGGGTGGTCATCTTCGTCATCAGCAACTGGCTCATGTTGCCCTCGACCTGATGGCGGGCCCAGGACGCGAGGAGGTTGTCGTCCAGGCACTCGGTGCAGTCCAGCTTGAACTGGATCCCGACGGCCAAATCGTGAATGGGCGGCCGGCGGCGCTGCCCACCCTTCTGCCCCTCCCATTCCTCCGGATGCGCCAGCCGGTGCTGGAGCACCGCCTGCGCGAAGCGGTCGCAGTCGTACAACCCGCGATAGTTCTGCTCGCAGTAGCCCCTGGCCTGCGGCACCTCGGCCTGGAACTCGGCGCGATCCGCCGCTGTGAGAGTGACAGGCGCGGCGGGCTGCGCCGGAGCCGCTGCGGGCGCCGGCGGCGCGTGGGCCACCGTAATCGGTGCTGCCCCGGCGTAGGTCCAGCCGAGCTCGTTTACCTGCTGGTGGAAGTTGGTGCGGATGAACTGCATGAACTGCATGCGCGCCGAGTCGGCGAGGAGGGCGCTCGGATAGGGACCCTGGCACGAACGGTATGGCAGTGCGGTGATGCCGTACTTGTCCGTCATGACCTTGTGCCAGGCGGGGTTGACCTTCATCTCGTCCGCCTGCGCCACGTTGAAGACCGGACTGACGTAGGCCACCCGGTTGGCAAAGTCCCGGGTCATGCACACCCAGGGCGCGGGTGACTGTGCTGCGGCCGGTACACTGGTGAGGAACACGCAGAAGAGCCCTGCCACAACGGAAATCGGGTGGGTGAGTCGGCGTCGCATGGTCCCTCCGCGACTGGATGGTTGAACCGACGGAGCAGGGATAATCTGGAGCGTGGCTTCCGGCCGGCAAGTGGGGGCGTCAGTCGTCAGTCGTCAGGCGTCCAGCGCCATACGCTCGACGCCCGACTTGCGACCCGCCCTTCCCGTAGTAATTCAGCTACCTTTCTCCCATGTCATTTGCCCACGCTGGTCCTGGCACTCTCGTGAGCTACTCCCGCCTCGCCGTCCTTGGCACCGCCGTTGCCGTCCTGGCGCTCGCGGCCCGGCCCGTCGCTGCGCACGCGCAGGACTCGATGGCGGGGATGCATGGCCACACCCACATCACCATTCCCGACGGCGTGCTCTACACCGTGCCGGACGTCGAGTTCATGCAGGGGATGATTGCCCACCACGCGCAGGCCATCTACATGTCGAACATGGCGGAGGCCCACCACGCCGACTCCCGCGTGCTGCGCCTCGCCGAGAAAATTGCCCAGTCGCAGATCGCCGAAATCCGCATCATGCAGGACTGGCTCTCCAGGAATGGCCAGGCCGTCCCCGACAGCTCGTCCTGGCGCACCATGCAGATGGCCGGCATGCTGAGCCCCGCACAACTCGACTCGCTCGACGCCGCGAGGGGCCCGGCCTTCGACCACGCGTACCTCACCTACATGATCCAGCACCATGAGGGCGCGCTGCAGATGGTGAAGGATCTCTTCGCCACCCCCGGCGCCGCACAGGATATTGACGTGAACGTGTTCGCCAACGACGTCGTGACCGTGCAGACGGCGGAGATTGGCGCAATGGAACGGATGCTGAATCACGAAAGCACGAAAGACACGAAAGCTCGAAATGGGTCGTGAGCCATGGGTCGACGGCCTACGCGTCATTGCGAGGGCCGCAGGCCCGAAGCAATCGGGTAGCCTGTCACCGATGCTCAAGCGACCCGATTGCTTCGGGTGCTTCGCACCCTCGCAATGACGCACCATGGACAGCCGTCGACCGTGACTCCCTTTCGCCACCTGGAGCTTTCCGCAATGCACGTCTCCCGTATGCGATTCGCCCTCCTTGCAGCCCTGATCGCCGCGCCGTCGTTCCTCTCGGCGCAGACGTATCCCAGCACCACTGATCCGCGAAGCGGGCTCAAGCCCGGCCGGCTCGATGCCGGTGTCGCCAGCGAGAACATGGACCTGGTGTCGTTCTCGCCCAAGCCGGCCGCGTTCGACACGGCGCGCGGGCTGATGTTCATCAACTCCGACCTCGCCTTCAGCGGCCACTACGTCTACCAGGGCAACTTCGCGGGCTTCACCGTGTGGGACGTGAGCAATCCCTCGTCGCCCAGGACCGTGGCGGTGGTCCAGTGCATCACCGCGCAGGGCGACCCGTCCGTGTACGGGAACCTGCTGTTCGTTTCGGCGGAAGGCCGGGCCAACCGGACCGACTGTGACAAGGGCGGCGTCCAGGATCCCAAGGACCACATGGCCGGTGTCCGCATCTATGACATTTCCAATCCGGCCTCGCCGCGCCTCATCAAGAACGTGCAGACCTGCAAGGGGTCGCATACCCACACCATCATCCCTGACCCCAAGGACAAGGATGTGATCTACATCTACGTCTCGGGCAACCAGGGTGCGCGCCCCGACAGCGAGCTCGCCGGCTGCAAGAACGGTGACGATCCGGCGGACGTGACCAACTCGCTCTACCGGCTCGACGTCATCAAGGTGCCGCTCTCCCATCCGGAGCAGGCAGAAGTGGTGACCGGCGCGCGCATCTTTACGGGGCTCGGTCCTGCGCCGCTTTCCGGGGCGCGGGAGTCCCGCATGGAAGAGCGCGCCCGGGCAAATCCGGACCGGCAGGCCCCGCCGCCCACCGGCCCCCGCAACTGCCACGACGTGACGGCGTATCCGGCCATGAACCTGCTGGCCGGCGCCTGCGCCAGCTATGGCTTGCTGGTGGATATCTCCAATCCCCTCAAGCCAAGGCGGCTCGACGCCGTGGCAGACACCAACTTCTCGCTCTGGCATACAGCGGTCTTCAGCAACGACGGCAAGAGCGTGGTGTTCACCGACGAGTGGGGCGGCGGCACCGGCCCGATGTGCCAGGCCACGTCCATGATGGAAATGGGTGGCAACACCGTGCTCACCATCGGCAAGAATGACAAATACACCGAGCACGCCTCCTACAAGATCCCCACGGCGCAGAGCGCCCAGGAAAACTGTGTCTCGCACAACGGCGGGCTCGTCCCGGTTCCCGGGCGCGACATCATGGTGCAGGGCTGGTACCAGGGCGGCATCAGCGTGATGGAGTTCACCGATCCCGACCACCCGCGGGAACTGGCGTACTTCGATCGCGGCCCGATCGATGCGCCGCCGGCTGCCGACTCCGCGGCCGCCGCTGCCAGCGAGGCCGCTGGTGGCCGGCGCATGAGCGGCACGATCGGCGGTTCGTGGGGCGCGTACTGGTGGAATGGCCTGATCTATTCATCAGAGCTCGATCGTGGCTTCGACATCCTCGAGCTGAAGCCGAGCGACATGCTGTCGGCGAATGAGATCGCGGCCGCCAAGCTGGTGCACCTGGAGCAATACAACCCGCAGAGCCAGCCGCATATCGAGTGGCCGGCCGCCTTCCCCGTCGTGCGGTCGTATCTGGACCAGCTGGTGCGCGACAACGGCCTCTCGTCCGATCGGACGACGGCGATCGGACATGCGCTCGACGCGGCGGAGAAGCAGAGCGGCAAGGCGCAGCGTGACGCGCTGACCACGCTCGCCAGCCAGGTGAAGAAGGACATGAAGGGCGCCAAGGATGCCGAGCGGGTCCAGGCGATGGCGGATGCGATCACGAAGCTGGCGAAGGCGGCGAAGTAGGTCGAGAGACGAGGGTCGAGGGTCGAGAGGTTCCGGGAAATTCTCGACTCTCGACGCTCGACCCTTGACCACACCCCTTGGGAGAATCCATGCTATTCCGCACCGCGATCCTCACCACCCTCCTCATCGCCGCCTGCGCCCGGCCGCCCGTGACGAGCGCGCCGACACCGGAGGCGGCGGCGTCCGACATCCGGGCCGTGCTCGATTCCACGGCGGCCGGCTGGAACCGGGGCGACCTCTCGCGCTACCTCTGGGCCTACGCCGACAGTGCCACGGCGATGGGCGCCAACGG
>DASTFH010000129.1:0-32663 GCA_035708725.1 Gemmatimonadales bacterium
GACCCTGAAGCCCTCGACCCCTCGACTCCTCGACCCCTCGACCCACTGACTCCTACTTCACCAACGCATATCCCCGTACTCTCGGCACATCATCCCCGGCGCGCCACACGCCGTAGAGTGCGTTCGCCGTGATGTATTGCGGGTCGAAATGCGCGGGTGTGGTCACGTCTCCCAGCCACCGGCCTGAATCGTTGAAGATGCTCCACCGGCGAGGCTGGCCGCCCCTGATGGAGTAGTCTTCCACCCAGAGGTTGCCGGCCTCGTCCGCCAGCACTCGCTCGTAGACTGGCATGGTTTGCGGGAAGGGAGCGCTGTCGAGCGCCATGACCAGCGCAGAATCGAGCGATCCTTGCAGGCCGGTGCCCGCGGGCATGGCGCGACGCGCGTCCTTGAAGGCCTGGATCGCCTCTGGTGTCACCGGTGCCCCGCTCACGTTGCGCCGCATCGATTGCTGCAAGGTGCCGTCACGCGAGTATACGTCGATCACATAGGCACCGCCCTCGCCCACCGCGAATCCATTGCGCAGGACAACAGCGCTTGTGCGCCGCGCAAAGGGCCTGGGCATGGGCGCCATGAAGCGCCGGTCGCCGCTGCCCAGCGCAACGCCGAAACTCTCGCTCCATGGCACACGGGCCAGTGTGTCGCGCACATGGCCCTCCGCGTCCACCCGGAGCAGCAGTGCGGAGTCACGCCGAACCTGGCCAGGACGCCCGGGAAAGGGAAAGAGGGGCCCACCGGTTTCGACCAGCAGGGTGCCATCACGAAACCGGCCAACCGGCATGCTGAAAAGCGCATTGCCCACGTTCAGCGCCGCAGTGCGCACACGGCCGTACGCACCGAACAGGGTGAGCCGGCGCTCCACCGCGTCATACGCCAGCAGCGAATCGCCAGCCGAGGCCATCCATGAAAGACTGCGGAACTCGCCGGGGCCCGAACCGCGGGCACCCAGGATCCGCACCACCTCACCCGCCCCGTTGAACACCCGGACGCGCTGGTCGCCGCCATCGGCGACGGCAAGAGCGCCGTCGCGCGTGTGCACCACGCTCACAACATGCTGGAAGTCGGTGCCCGGCGAGCCACCGGCATCAAAGAATGGAGTATCCACCACGGACCACGCGGAGTCGCGCGTCCATGCCGGTGCGGTATTCAGCACGATATGCACGCCCGCGCTGTCGCGCACCACCAGGCCGCCCGAAAGCGTGGGGTGTCCATCCCGGCAGCTCGTGGCGCTGAACACCAGGATGAGTGCGGCGGCGGCGCCAGGCAGTCGAGGCACGATCACGTGGACAAGCTATCCCGGTCCCCTGCTGGCCCGGAAGGGATGCTCCCCGGCATGGAGGCAGCTACCTTCCGATGGTCACTTTGCAAGGAGCAGACATGCCAAGCAGCAAGGCACAGGCGGTTTGGGAGGGCGGGCTCAGGTCCGGCAAGGGCCGGTTCGAGGCGGCATCCGGCGCGTTCAGCGGGCCCTATTCGTTCGCTACCCGGTTCGAGGGTGCCAAGGGCACCAATCCGGAAGAGCTTATCGCGGCGGCACTTGCGGCCTGCCTCAGCATGGCGCTGTCGCTGGGCCTTGAATCGGCCGGCTCGCCGCCGACGCGCATTACCACCGACGCCGAATGCACCATCGGAAAAGTGGGCGACGGATTCCGCATCACCGGCATGAAGCTGAAGGTGCGCGGCGTGGTGCCGGGCATGGACGCCGCCGCGTTCAAGAAGGCCGCTGACGATGCCAAGAATGGGTGTCCGGTCTCCCAGGCGCTCAAGAACAATGTCCCCATGGAGCTGGACGCGGCGCTGGAATGATGGCCCAGCAGCGCGCCTGAGCGCATGGACAACCTCTGTCATACCCTCGCCGGCGCGGCCCTGGCCGAGAGCGGCCTCGCGCGCCGGACGGCGATGGGCTACGCCACCCTGCTCATCGCCGCCAACCTGCCCGACATCGATGTCCTCTCCTACACCAACGGGCCGGAGGCAGCACTCTACTGGCGCCGGGGGTGGACCCACGGTGTCGTGGCGCTGGTGGTGCTCCCGCTGCTCCTCACGCTCGCCCTGCTCCTGCTGGAGACGCTGTCCCGCAAGCTCAGCTCTGCCGTACTGCCCTCGCGCATGCGTCCGGGCCAGCTCCTGCTGCTGGCGTACGCCGGCATCCTGAGTCACCCGCTGCTCGACACGCTCAACACCTACGGCGTCCGCTGGCTGCTCCCGTGGACCCGTCAGTGGACCTATGGCGACGCCCTCTTCATCGTGGACCCCTGGATCATCCTGATCCTGGGCATCGGGGTGTGGGCCAGCCGCTCCCAGCGGCGCTCACGCCAGCGCAACGTCACTCCGGAGCGTCCGGCCCGCCTGGCCCTGGCCGTGACACTGGCCTACATCGTGGCGATGCTCGGCAGCAGCCGCGCGGCCGAACAGGAGGCGGCGCGCGAGCTCGAAGCGCTCTACCCCGGCGCCGTCGAGCGGGTCATGGCCGCGCCGGTCTTCCTGAATCCACTGCGCCGCGACGTGGTGGTGCAGCAGGGAACTGTCTATCGAACGGCACGATTCGACTGGCTGCGCCAGCCCCACATCGCGCCGGCGTCGATCCAGCGTTTCCCGGCCCTGCCACCATCGGATCCCGCCGTGACCAGCGCGATGGCTTCCCTGCGTGGGCGCGAATTCCTGGGCTGGGCGCGGTTTCCCACCTTCAGCGTGGACAGCAGTGCCGGCCGCCACACCGTGCACATCATGGATCTTCGCTATGCCAGGACACCGGATGCGCGGTTCGGGGCAGTCACGCTGGGGGAGTAGTCGTCGGTCGTCGGTCGTCGGTCCGCAACTGCACGTCATCGGTCGTCCGTCGTCGGTCGTCGTGTCACCTGAGCGAGCAACGCAAGCGAAAGGTCCACAGCCATGGGTGAGGCTCGATCCCTTCGCTTCTGTCACCCCCGCGAAAGCGGGGGTCAGGGTGACGGGCTGCCGACGACCGGCGACCGACGGCTGATGACTCCCTCCAGAACCTCCCACACCGTCTCCGCCAGCACTCGCTGGCCCGCTGCCGTGGGGTGGATCCCGTCTCCCTGGTTGAGCGAATCGATGCCGCCCACCCCGTCGAGCAGGAACGGCACGAGGGCGGCGCCGTGCGCTGCCGCTTCCTCCGGAAACACCTCACGGAACGCCTCGGCATAGCGCGAGCCGAGGTTGGGCGGCGCTCGCATGCCTATCACGACGAGCCGAGGTGGTGGCTGATGGCGCCCCGCGACAGCGAGCATGGTGTCGAGATTGGCGCGCAGCGCGTCCACGCTGAGGCCGCGCAACCCGTCGTTGGCGCCGGTTTCGACGACGAGCACCGCAGGATTCATCCGCAACAGCCATCCGATCCGGGCGCGCGCATCCGATGACGTCTCGCCGCTCACGCCGGCATTGACGACGCGGTAGGCCATTCCCGCGGAATCGAGCTTCTGCTGGATCAGCGCGGGATACGCCTGTGAAGGATCGAGTCCCAGGCCCGCCGTCAGGCTGGTGCCAAGAAAGAGGACAACCGGGCGCGTATCCGCCGAATCAGTCGAAGCCCTGCTGGCATGATCGGCGGTACGCGGCCCCTCGCCGCACGCAGCCGCCAGCATCAACAGCGACATGGTCAGGTATCTTTGCAGGATTCCGAAACCCCAGGGTTGATGATGATCAGGTGTGAAGGCCTCACCAGGGAATATCAGTCGGGCGGGCAGCCGCTCATCGTCCTCAAGAATATCACCCTCGCCGTCGAGGCTGGCGCATTCCTGGCCATCGTAGGTCCCAGTGGCAGCGGCAAGACGACGCTCCTGGGACTTCTGGCCGGGCTCGACCGCCCCAGCAGTGGCCAGGTCACACTGGACGGTGTGCGCCTCGACTCGCTCACGGAGGACGGCCGAGCCCGCCTGCGGGGCGAACGGGTGGGCTTCGTATTCCAGTCGTTTCAGCTGGTACCGACACTCACGGCGCTGGAAAATGTGCTGGTACCGCTCGAGCTGCTCGGTCGCTCCGATGAGCCGCGCGCCCGGCAACTGCTCGGATCGGTCGGCCTTGCGGGCCGGGAACAGCACTATCCCGCACAGCTCTCGGGTGGTGAACAGCAGCGGGTGGCGCTCGCCCGGGCCTTCATCAACACCCCCAGAATTCTCTTCGCCGATGAGCCGACCGGGAATCTCGATGCCGCGACCGGCGCCACCATCATTGCGCTCATGCGCGAGCTCAACGAAGCCCACGGCACGACGCTCGTGCTGGTGACACATGACCAGGACCTGGCCCGCCAGGCTCGGCGCATCGTGCATCTCGCGGATGGCGTGATCGTGAGCGACAGCGCCGCATGATGTTCTCATTCGTCCTGCGCATGGCACGACGCGACACCCGCGCGGGCTGGCGGCGACTCTTCCTGCTCGCGGGGGGCGTCACTGCCGGCGTCGCAGCGCTGGTGGCCATCAACGGCTTCACCGCCAACCTGCGCGATTCCATCGCCAGCCAGGCTCGGCAACTCCTCGGCGCCGACCTGTCGTTTGAGTCCCGCAGCCCCCTGCCCGACCAGGCGCGCGCCGCGCTCGACTCGATTGGTGGCACCGAATCGGCTGTGACCAGCTTCAGCGCGATGGCGTACACCGGAGGCAGTGAAACCGCTCGGCTCACCCAGATGAGCGCGGTCACCGGCGGCTGGCCATTCTATGGCACCATCGAGACCTCTCCCGCCGGCGCGTGGGGCCAGCTGCAGTCCGGCCGCCACGTCATCGTGGATCCGTCGCTTCTCACATCGCTTGGCGTGCGCCTGGGCGACAGCATCACCGTGGGAGAGACGCGCCTGCGGGTCATCGGCACGATTGCCGCCGTGCCGGGTGATGTGGGAGTGCGCAATGCGTTTGGCCCGAGGGCGTTCATGCGCGGTGCCGATCTCGATGCCACCGGACTGCTCGGGTTCGGGGCCCGTGCGGAACACGCGGTCTTTGTCCGGCTGCCACCGGGTGCCGATGCCCAGTCAATTGCCGAAACATGGCGCCCGCGACTCAGGGACCTGCGTGTCCGCATTCACACGGTGGCGGATGACCAGGTGCGGCTCGACAACGCGCTGACCCGACTCGGCAATTTTCTCGCGCTGGTGGCGCTGGTGGCGCTCCTCCTGGGCGGCCTCGGCGTGGCGAGCGCCGTGCACGTGCATATCAAGGGCAAGCTGCAGTCGGTGGCGATGCTCCGATGCCTCGGTGCCACGTCCGGCCAGATGGTCGGCGTGTATCTGGTGCAAGCCGGCCTCCTCGCACTGGGCGGCAGCATTGCCGGAGCGGCCATCGGCCTGCTGGTGCAGAAGGCCCTGCCGGCGCTCCTGGGTGACTTCGTCCCGGTGGACGTCGTCTTCCATCCCTCGTGGGCCGCCGCCGCCGTCGGCACCGTGATGGGGCTCTGGGTGGCGGTGGTGTTTGCCCTCCTGCCTTTGCTGGAAGTCCGGCGAGTCCCGCCCCTGGCGGCACTCCGCCAGGATGCAAGCGCTGGTTCCGGTGGTCGCGACTGGTGGCGGATCGGCACGCTCGCTGCCCTCGGGCTCACGATCATCCTGCTCTCGACGTGGCAGTCCCGGAGCGTCCGCACCGGAATCATCTTCGCCCTCGCCGTGCTCGTAGTCCTGGCGATGCTCCGCATCGCGGCGGCGCTCCTCATGAGACTGGCGCGAGCCCTGGCGCCGGCCCTGCCCTTCTCCGCGCGGCAAGGGATCCTGAATCTTCGCCGGCCGTCAAACCAGACGAGCACCGTGATCCTGGCGATCGGATTCGGCGCATTCCTGCTGGCGACTGTGCTGCTGGTGCAGCATACGCTCCTCCGCACGCTGGATGTGTCGTCGCCGTCGTCGGCCAATGCGAACATGGTCTTCTTCGACATTCAGCCCTCACAGCTGGCCGGAACCGATTCGATGCTGAGGTCTGCGGGCATCGTTGCATCGCCCTCCGTGGCCATCGTCCCGATGCGAATTGCCTCGGTGCGCGGGATTCCGGTTTCCACCCTGCAGGCGGACACGCTGCGGGATGGGCGCTGGGCACTCCGGCGCGAGTATCGCTCCACCTGGCGCGACACGATGGTCGCGTCGGAGAAGCTGGTGGCAGGACGCTGGTGGAGCGCGCCAGCCGGTGACACCGCGCGCATCTCGGTGGAACAGGATGTGGCAGGAGAGCTGGGCGTCTCAGTGGGCGATGGGATCGTCTGGAACGTGCAGGGCACCCTGATCCCCACTGTGGTGGCCAGCATCCGCAGCGTGGACTGGACGCGTTTCGAGCCCAATTTCTTCGTCGTCTTCCAGCCGGGCGTGCTGGAAGCGGCGCCCCACACGTGGGTCACCCTCGCGCGCATCCCAGCCGCCGAGTCCCGCGGCCTCCTGTCCCGGCGGATTGCGGAGCGGTATCCCAACGTCACCTCGCTGGACCTCACCCTCATCCAGGGAGCCATCACCTCCCTTCTAGGCAAGGTGACGCTGGCAATCCGGTTCATGGCGCTGTTCAGCCTGCTCACCGGGCTCGTGGTCCTGGTCGGCGCCATCGCGACGAGCCGATTCCAGCGAGTCCGTGAGGCCGCCCTGCTCCGTACCTTGGGCGCGAGCCGCCACCAGCTGGTGACGGTGGCGCTGACGGAGTATGCGGCCCTCGGTATCGTCGCGGGCGCCGCAGCACTTCTCCTGGGCGGCTTTGCTGCGTGGTCGCTCAGCCACTGGATTTTCCAGGTGGCGTTCAGTGTCCCCGTGGGCTCGGCGGTCATGCTCGTCATGGCCACTGTTGTCGTCACGATGCTGGTGGGCCTCTGGACCGCGCTGGACGTCGCCCGGCAGACGCCACTCGAGGTGCTGAGGGGGATGCTGGAATGAGGGGTTGAGAGTTGAGAGTTGAGAGTTGAGAGTTGAGGGTGTTAGCTTCGCTCAGCTCTCAGCTCTCAGCTCTCGGCTCTTAACTCTTAACTCTCAACTCTTAACCCCCATCCCATGCTCCCAATCGACCTCTCCGGAAAACGCGCAGTCGTGGCCGGCGTCGCTGATGATGGCGGCTTTGGATTCGCCATCGCCAAGTCGCTGGCGGAGGCCGGCGCGTCCGTCTGCGTCGGCACCTGGCCGCCGGCCATGGGCATCTTCGAGAAGTTGCTCGAGCGCGGCAAGATGGACCAGTCGATGATGCTGAGCGACGGGCAGAAGATGGCATTCGAGAAGATCTATCCCCTCGACGCCGCCTTCGACGCGATGGAGGACGTGCCCGAGGAGATCCGGAGTAACAAGCGTTACGCTGAGCGGGGAGACTTCACCATAGCCGGGCTCGCCGAGCGGCTGCGGAGCGATTTCGGGGAGCGCGGGCTCGACATCGTGGTGCACAGCCTGGCCAACGGTCCCGAGGTGAAGAAGCAGCTGGTTGACACCAGCCGGAAGGGCTACCTCGAAGCGGTGAGCGTGAGCGCCTACAGCAACATCTCATTGGTGCGCTCGCTCGCCCCCATGATGCGCGAAGGTGGGTCGTTCCTCTCGCTCACCTACATGGCGGGCGAACGGGTGATCCCCGGATATGGCGGCGGGATGTCCTCGGCCAAGGCCGCGCTGGAGTCCGACACGCGGACGCTGGCCTATGAGGCGGGCCGACGCTGGGGCGTCCGGGTCAACAGCATCAGCGCGGGGCCGTGGGCATCACGGGCCGCCAGCGCCATCGGCTTCATTGACACGATGATCAGGTACTCGGAGGCCAACTCGCCCCTCACCCGCCGTTTCGAGGCGGACGACGTGGGCCACACGGCGGCGTTCCTCGCGAGCCCGCTTGCCGCGGCGATCACCGGCACCGTGGTCTACGTCGACAACGGGTATCATGCGATGGGGATGGCTCTTCAGGACGGGCAAGACGGGCAAGTGAGAAACGGGTGAGCAACGATCGTCCCAGGCCCATGTAAGGGCGGCCTGGGAAGGTCGCCTTTCGCGCTTTGCCAACTTCCCGGCTTCCCATTTTTCCATCTATGTCATCTGCGGATCAGTCCTTGTGCGCCGTCTTCTCGCGCGGCCTGGCTCCGAGCATCACCATCACCCATCCCGCGATGAACGCAAGCCCGCCCAGCGGCGTCACCATGCCGAACGCGCGATTTCCGGTTAGCGCCAGGGCGTAGAGACTCCCGGAAAACAGCACAATGCCCGCAATGAAAAGCCAGCAGGCGGCGCGGAGCCGGGCACGATGGAAGTGCGACATCGCTCCCGCCACGGCGACGATGGCGATGCCATGGAGCAGTTCGTACTGCGCCCCCAGCCGCACCACCTCCAGCATGTCGGGCGCGAGCCGGTCGCGAAGCAGGTGCGCACTGAAGGCACCCATGACGACGCCGAGGCCTGCAAGTGCGCCGCCGATGGCGAGGAGGCGGTGGTCGGTGCTGGGAGTGTGGGTCATGGGATCAGGGTTGAGGGCGGAACGTCATGAGCGGTGAGCGGTGAGCTGTGAGCTGTGCGAGAGTAGTGCACTTGGCTCTCAGCTCTCACCCTTATTTTGCAACCTGCTCCACGATTCGGTAAAAAAACTCCACCCCGAACCGGATGTTTTCGAGGCTCACGCGCTCGTCGTTGCCGTGTACCGTCTCCACGTCCCGCTCGGTGAGCCGGAAGGGATCAATTCCGTACGCCCCGATGCCCAGCCGGCGATAGTAATAGCTGTCGGTAAAGCCGGTGAGCATCGGCGTGGTGATCGGCACGCCGGGATCCATGGCCCCGACCGTCGCGCGAAGCGCATCCACCAGCGCCCCGCGCAACGGCGCGCTCGTGGCCTTCCTGGGCGTGGAGATCAGCGTCACCTCCACCAGCGGATCGCTGATGACATGCCTCACCGCCGCCAGGAATTCCTGATGGTCGACACCCGGCAGGAGCCGGATATCTACTTCGGCCGAGGCGCGCGACGGGATGATGTTGGTCTTGTTGGAGCCCTGCATCATCGTGATCGACACCGTATTCCGCAAGATCGCGTTCCGGTAGGGATCAGCAAGGAGCCAGGCACGTCCCGCTGAATCGGCCAGGGCACGCGCGGGATCGGCGAGCCAGGCGCGATGTCGCGGGTCCTTTTCCATGGGGGCCACGGCCTTGAGGAAGCTCTCCGCCGGCGGGGTGAGCGTCACCGGCGTCTCCCATTCCGCCAGTCGGCCCAGGGCCCGTGCAATGCGTGCCGCCGGATTGTCGGCGACGGGCATCGAACCGTGGCCGCCCGTGCCATGGGCCGTGAGACGAATCCATGACGGGACTTTCTCGGTCACGTCGAGGCCGTAGTAGAGCGTGTGCCCGGTGGTATCGGCCCGGTTGTCGCCGCCCTCGTTGATCAGGAACTCGGCGCCCCGCACCAGGTCGGCATGCTCGGTGGTGAACCAGTCAGCGCCGGTGGAGCTGGTCTCCTCGTCGGCATTGCCGATGAAGATGATCTCCCGTGACAGCGGTACGCCGCGACGCTTGAGCGCAACCAGCACGGCCAGGTCCACGATGCCCGACCCCTTGTCGTCGAGCGCGCCTCGGCCATAGAGGTACCCGTCGCGAATCTTCCCGCTGAAGGCGGGTACCGTCCACTCGGCGGAATCCACCGGTACCACGTCGATATGATGCAGCAGGATGATGGGTCGAGCCTTGCCGGTGCCCTTGAGCCTGGCGTAGATGTTGCCGCGCCCGGGGGACGACTCGTAGATGTGGCTTTCGATCCCTTCCTTCGCCAGCAGCTGCTGAAGATACCGCGCACCCGCGGTTTCGTTCCCTGGCGGATTGACCGTCTCGATCTTCAGGTAATCGGCAAGCCAGCTCGTCGCTTCCCGTGCCAGCGCGTCGAAGTCAGGCGTACAGGCAGCCTGGGCGCTGAGCGACCTGGAAAGGAGAAGCAGCAGCAGGAGGCAGCAGGTACGTAGCGATCGCATGATGCTCGGCGTTGAAGAGGGTCGCGGGTCGCGAAACTAGGTCCAGCGGCCTGCAGCTTTCCGCCTTCAGCTCCTGGCACTCAGCGCCAACCCTCCCGCCCGCACATCCTCCCGCTCCTGCTCCCGGTTCCAGAGGAAGAAGAGCACGGCGATGGCGCCGAACAGCCAGAGGTTGCCTGGGATCCACATGAGGAGCCCGCCGATCCGCTGGTCCTCCAGCGGCGTGAGCCCGAAGGTGCGCGGCGCCTCGACATACCACCGGTAGAGTGGCACATCGGACATGGTGATGAGGGCGGCGGGGATCTGCATCGGCACGCTCACCAGGAAGAGGTACAGCATGCCGAGTCCGTGCGGCAGCGCCGGAACCTCCTCGATCGGGCTCATGACCGGCCACCACATGATGAACGCCGCGATGATGAACAGGAGATGCGCGATGATGTGCACGTCGTGGTCCTGCATCATCAGGTCATAGACCGGCACCAGGTGCCACGCCGACAGCACGACCGTGAAGATGACGCCGGCCATGATCGGGTGGGCCACGAAGCGCCCCAGCCGCTGCACCCAGCCCGGGCGCACCAGCGGCCGGAGCAGCCATCCGGGCATGGCGAAGATGATCAGGGGCGGGAACACCATCGTTAGCAGCAGGTGCTGCAGCATGTGCGCCGTGAAGAGATAGTCGTCGCTCAGGTCGTGGATCGGACCGTTGAGGGAGCCCAGCAGCAGGAGCAGCCCGGCCACGAAGGCGGCGATGCGGAGCCGTCCCACCGGCGGGCCCAGGTTCCAGCGGCGCCGCGCCGTCGTGATACCCCAAACGTAAAGGGCACCGAAGATCGCGGTGCCCAGTACTGTACTCCAGTGCAGCGACAGCGCCGGCGACCAGGGCACCGTGGCGGGCGCCCGCGCGTGCAGCAGCAGGCCCGGCAGCAGGCTCAAACCAGCCCCGCGTTGTAGTGCAGGTGATAGGACATGAGCACCATCAGCGACACGGCGATGACCGCCGCAATGATGAGCGGAAACACGAACAGGCCGGTGAACAGCTTGCTGTCCTGCTTCAGGTGCATATAGAACATGGCCACCAGCGCGAACTTGACGGCGCTCAGGACCAGCAGGACCGGAATCAGGATGGGGCCCATGACCGCTTCGG
Organism: Gemmatimonadales bacterium; assembly: GCA_035708725.1. Lineage (GTDB taxonomy): Bacteria > Gemmatimonadota > Gemmatimonadetes > Gemmatimonadales > GWC2-71-9 > CAMLHP01. The sequence continues at coordinate 11,027 of DASTFH010000129.1, forward strand.
CGTTTCCGCCCCGGTGCGACAGCTCGTAGGCCGCCACCTCGAGGAAGGTCACCAGAAAGAGCACCAACGCGATCTTGACGTACAGTCCCGCGGTCGGATGGCTGTGAGCGTCCGCCTCGGCTACATGCGCTTCCATTCGGGTCTCCTCAGGGCTTCCAGTCCTTCATCAGGTACACGACCGGGAAGATCACCACCCACACCACGTCCACGAAGTGCCAGTAAAGCGCGGCGATTTCGAGGTTGATCGCCTTTTCCGGCGTGATCTTGCCGCGGAACGCCAGGATGAGCAGCGTGGCGAGCCAGAGCACGCCGATCGAGACGTGGGTGCCGTGGAAGCCGGTCAGCGTGTAGAAGGTGGCGCCGAACAGGTTGGTCTTGATCGTGAGGCCCTCGTGCACGAAATGCGAGAACTCGTAGATCTGCATTCCCACGAAGCTGAGGCCCGCGAGCACCGTGGCGCTGAGCCAGAACAGCAGCGAGCGGCGGTTGCCGCGCTGCGCCCCGTTGAGCGCCATCACCACGAAGAACGAGCTGAAGAGCAGCACCGCGGTGCCGCCCGTGACCAGCGGGATTTCCAGCGTCTCGCCCGCGGTAGGGCCGCTGAGGCTCTTCCCGTGATAGACCAGGTAGGTCCCGATCAGCGAGGCGAAGAACATGCACTCGGAGCCGATGAAGGTCCAGATCGCCACCTTGCGGCTGTCGAGGCCGGTGGCGGTATGGTGCTCCAGGGCGTGGCTATGGTCGGACAATGGAAACTCCGGGACTAGTCGTCTGTCGTCTGTCGTCGGTCGTCGGTCAACGGTCGTGCGAGACGACCGGAGACCGAAGACCGACGACGCTCCTCACGCTGGCTCGAAAATCCAGTTATACACGCTGAACAGGAACCACAGCACCATGGCGACCACGAACCACCACCCCAGGAACTGGATCATCATCATCGAGATGAAGATGCCGGCGACGCCGGTGGCCGTCAGCAGGGGCCAGAACGACGGATTGGGAAGGTGGATGCCCTGGCCGCCCACGCGCTCGGGCTCCGGCAGCGGACCCTGCTGGCGCTTCTGTTCCCAGAGCGGATCGCGGCTGTGGACCTCCGGCTCGACCGCGAAGTTGAACTCCTGCGGCGGCGACGGAATGGCCCACTCCAGCGTCGCGCCGTTCCACGGATCGGCCGGCGCGTTGCGCGGCCCGCGCCACGCCTTGATGATGTTCCAGATGAAGATTGCCTGCGAGAGCGCCAGCAGCAGCGCACCCACCGTCTCCAGCATGTTCATGGTCTCGAAGCCAAGCCCCGCGGGATAGGTGTACACCCGACGCGGCATGCCGTGCAGCCCCACGAAGTGCATCGGGAAGAACGTCAGGTTGAAGGCGATCAGCATGAGCCAGAAGTGCACCTTGCCGATCTTCTCGTCCAGCATGCGGCCGAACATCTTGGGCCACCAGTAGTAGGCCCCGGACGTCAGCGCAAAGATGGACCCGCCGAACAGCACGTAGTGGAAGTGCGCCACGATGAAATAGCTGTCGGTCTGCTGCAGGTCAGCCGGCGGCGAGGCGTGCATCACGCCCGAGAGCCCGCCGATGATGAACATCGCGATGAAGCCGATCGAGAAGAGCAGCGGCGTCTTCATTTGCAGCGAGCCGCCGGCCATGGTGCCGAGCCAGTTGAAGATCTTCACGCCCGTCGGAATGGCGATCAGCATGGTGGTGAGGCTGAACGCGGTGTCGGCGATCGGGCCCATGCCGGTGGCGAACATGTGGTGGGCCCACACGCCAAAGCCGAGGAAGGCAATGAAGATGCCGGAGAAGACCATGGCCGCGTAGCCGAACAGCGGCTTCCGCGAGAAGACCGGCAGCACCTCGCTCACCACGCCGAAGGCCGGCAGGATCAGGATGTAGACCTCGGGGTGCCCGAAGATCCAGAACAGGTGCTGCCAGAGGATCGGGTCGCCGCCGCTCGCCGGAATGTAGAAATGAGTCCCGAAGAATCGGTCGAACATCAGCAGGATCAGCGCCACCGTGATGACCGGGAACGCCAGCAGCAGCAGGACCTGGGTGATGAAGCTCATCCAGGTGAACATGGGCATGCGCATGAACTTCATGCCCTTGGCCCGGAGGTTCACCACCGTGGTGAAGAAGTTCACCGCCGCCGCCAGCGACGCCACGCCGAGGATCTGCAGGCCGATCATCCAGAAGTCGATGTTGAGGCCCGGCGAGAACTGGTTGGTGGTCAGGTTGGCGTAGCCGAACCATCCGGCATTCGGGGCGGCATTGAACAGGAAGCTGATGTTGAGCCAGAGCCCGCCCAGCAGGAACACCCAGTAGCTGAAGGCATTGAGCCGGGGAAAGGCGACATCGCGCGCGCCCAGCTGCAGCGGAATGAAATAGTTGAAGAACGCGGCACTCAGCGGCATCACGGCGAGGAAGATCATCGTGGTGCCGTGCATGGTGAACAGCTCGTTGTACAGCTCGGGGGAGAGGAACGTGTTCTCCGGCCGGGCCAGCTGCCACCGGATCAGCAGCGCCTCGATGCCACCCATCAGGAAGAAGATGAAGGCCGTGGCGCCGTAGAGGATGCCGATCCGCTTGTGATCAACCGTGGTGATCCAGCTCCACAGCCCGCGCTTCTCCGCGTGGTCGGAAGGGACCTGGTCAGCGTGCGAAATCGCGGAGGTTGCCATGATCGCCTTGGGTTACCGGTGCGTCTGGAGGTACTTCGCCACCATGGTGGCCTGCTCGTGCGTGAGCCCGAGCTTGGGCATGATGACGCCGTGCTTGATGGCCTGCGGATCATAAATCCAGCTGGCCAGGTTCTCCGGGGTGTTGCGCAGCGTGCGCGCCGCGAGGTAGCGGCGGCTGGCGATGTTGGCCAGGTTGGGCCCGATCATGTTGGCCGTCGTCGTGGCGTCCAGCGAATGACAGGCGCTGCACATCCGGAAGATCTTGGCCCCACTGTCCACCGCCGCCTGCTCCGCAGGATCGAGCTGCCGGGTGGCCGCGGCGAGCGTGCTCACCCGCGTGGGCTCACCCGCGGACGGGGCCGTGGCGGCCGAATCCGCGGCCGCCTTGGGAGCGGTGGCCTGCAGCCCCTTGATGTACGCGTCGAATTCCTCGGGTGAGGTGGACTTGATCTCGAAGCCCATGCGGCCATGCTGGGTGCCGCAGAACTCGGCGCACTGCCCCGAGAAATAACCCGTGGTGTCGGCCGTGAACCAGAGCGTGTTGGTCCGGTTGGGGAAGAGATCCCGCTTGCCGGCGAATTCCGGCGACCAGAAACTGTGCAGGACGTCTTCGGTCTTCATCTTGAGCAGCACCATCTTCCCGACCGGCACGTGCATCTCGTCGGCCGTGCGCACGCCATACTCCGGATAGCGGAACTCCCACCACCACTGGTGCCCGATCACCTCGACGGTGAGCGCGTCCTTGGGCACTTCATAGGTCTGGAAGATGGCCTTGACCGTGGGCACGGAAATGATCGCCAGCAGCAGCGCCGGAATGGCGGTCCAGATGATCTCGAGCGTGGTGTTGCCGTGAACCTGCCTCGGTTCAGGGTCGTTGGGCTTGCCGCGATAGCGGAACACCACCCAGACCAGCGCACCCTCGACCAGGATGAACACCACGATGGCCGCCCAGACGGTGTTCATCAGGACACCGTCAATCAGGCGAGTGAAATCGGACTTCGGATGCAGGGTGCTCTGCGGGTATTGCGTCGACGTCCCGATGCAGGCCGCGGTGGCCAGCGGGATCAGGACGGCGGGCACCCACCGGCGAAAACGGCAGGCCACACGAGTCCACAAAGCCATGACAGACGGTTCCTGTCGGAATGAAGACATGGGACCGGGGGCCGGTCCAAGAGGTGGCATCTTATCGCGTCCGTCTCTCAAAATCAAGGAATCATCGAATCACGCGATCGAACGGAACCGGATTCGAAACCTTGAAGGTAAAGTGCCACCACTCCTGTGCGTAGTTGGTCCAGCCTTCACGTTCCATCGCGCGCACTAGCCGATCCCGGTTGGTCCGCGCGCTGCCGGTGGCGTTGGCGGTGTGGGCCGCCTCGGAGAAAGTGTCGAACGGCGTACCCATCTCCAGCGGCCGGTTTGTTGCCAGGTCCACCAGGGTCAGGTCCACCGCCACGCCCAGATTGTGCTGGCTCCGCCGCGCGATATAACCGTCATCCAGGTAGTGCACCTGATTGGTCCGCTCGGCCCACTCCACCATCCCCAGCGTGGCGCGCACGGGACGGTAGGAGTCATAGATCCGAAGCCCGAGCCCCTCCGCGCGCAGCTCGCGCTGCACCCGGCCCAGCGCCTCCGCCGCTTCCCGCCTGAGATACGCCCTGTTCCCCTCGTAACCTGGCAGGACGGCGCCGGTAAAGTTGTTGCGGGTGGCATAGCGCAGTTCCACCTGGATTGTGGAATCAGCGGCGTGAACATCCATGAGCAGCGTGTCGGCCGCGGCGTCCGACGCCACTGCCGGCGCAACCGCGGCAGTCTGGCTGCTGCCGGCGCAGGCCACTGTTGCCAGCAGCCACAACGGGAGAAACGGACGACGTCGTCGCATCATCAGTGGTTGAGTCCCGGTGCAGGAAGGGCCACCAGTACCGCCGTCACCGCCAGCAACAGGGTACCAATGACGAGTTCAGCCGCGGCCGAACGGGTGAGCCGGCGCGCGCCCGGCTCCGCTCCCAGCGCCGGCCGGACTCGCCGCCAGTTGTAGAAGCCCAGTGCCATCACTCCCGCCAGCACGACCAGCTTGACCAGCAGCGTCCGGCCGTAGACGGTCTCGACGAGCGCCGGCCAGGACGCAACCGTGGTGAGGCTGAGCAGCACGCCCGCGCCCGTGGCGGTACCGGCACCCACCAGCGCGAGCGGCGAATACCCTTCGACCAGACGGGCCAGGTTCGCCTCTCCGTCCGCTCGGCGCTTGAGTTCCGGCAATGCCGCGGACACGAGAAGCGCAAGCGTCCCCAGCCAGAGCGCCGCGCCGGCCACATGCAGCCCTTGGAGCCCCACCCCGATTAGCGGTCCCAGCGGATGCTCCACCGCATGCCCCGTGAGCGGAAAGCTCGCCAGCAGCGCCAGCACTCCGATTACCGTCACCAGCCAGCCAATGCGCTGGCGCCCCGCGATGATGAGGCCGAGGAGCGTCGCCAGAGCGGCCGCGCCCTGCCACTCCCAGCCATGGCCCCAGCTCGTGCCCGTCAGGATCGGTTGCGCGTCGGCCCAGGTAAGGGGCTCACCCGGCATGCTGAACGCGCGCACCTGGAAATACAGCTTGAGCGCCAGCGCCGAGAGCAGGACCAGGCCAGCGACGACACCGCCCACGCGACCCCGCTCAATGAGTTGCCGCGCCAGCGCCGGATCCGCCGCGCCCAGCCGGCGGCGCACCAACGTCGCATAGGCCACCACGCCCACAAGGGGAAAGAGCGAGAGGAAGGCAATCCAGCGAACTGGAGCAGCGGCGTCGATGAGGGGCATAGGGCGTGGGGCGTAAGGCGTGGGGCGTGGGACGAAGGGCCGATGACCTCCCGCGCCCCATGCCTTACGTCCTAGTCAGCAGAATGATCCCTCGACACCGCAGCGGACGCCGCCGCGTTGCCCCCACCCGATCCACCCACCGTGAACGCGAAGTCCCCGGTGGCCGGGTGTCCATCGCGCCCGGCCGCCCGCCAGCGTACGGTGTAGCGCCCTTCGGCCAGCTTGCCGGTAACGGGAATCGCGAGCGACAGCGAGTCGGCGCCGGCCGCCGGCTGGCCGGTCGCGACCGTCGCGCTGTCCGGACCCATGAGCTGTACTCGCGACAACGCCGCCTCGGGATGGGCGCTGAAGATCAGCACGATCTGCGACGGCGCATGCTTCACGGTCGCGTCGGCGGCCGGCAGGCTGGCCTTGAGGTGCAGGTGCATGAAGGCAAAACCGCCGAGGACCAGCACGGCCGCGGCCAAGGGAATGAACGTGAAGAAGCGATGCTGAGACAGGCGCACGGCGATATCCTTGTCGGGTAATGACGTTGAACGCTAAAAGAACCGGGGCCAAAGCTGAAGGTTCCCCGGCACAACGCTCCCGCGCCATGCCCCATGCCCCATGCCCTCTAGCCCCCCAACGCACCTCACCCTATACTATTGAGAGTGCAATGTTCGACGCCCGGGGCCGAGCGGTCCCGGGCCCTGTGTTTATTGTCCCTTATCGATACTCCCATGATCCGTGAAATGCGCGAGAAGCTGGGTCGGGAAATTGACGAGCTCAGCCGTGAACTGAATGTGACGCTTCCGCAGGCCATTGCCCAGGCGGTGGAGCTCGGCGACCTGCGCGAGAATTCCGAATACAAGGCAGCGCTCGAGCGCCAGCAGTTTGTCCAGGCCCGGCTGGGCCAGCTGCATGCCCGGCTCAACCAGCTGACCCAGCTGGCGAGCACCGAGGCGCCCACCGACCGCGTGGGCCTCGGATCGCGCGTCACCGTGCTGGACCTTGAGACCCGGGAGAGCGACACCTACATGCTGGTGCTGGCCGAGATGATGGATATCGACGCCGGCCACATTTCCCTCGCTTCCCCGCTGGGCCGGGCCCTCAAGGACCGCCAGGAGGGGGAGGAGATCTCGCTCCGGTTGCCCAACGGCAGCCGCAGCCTGCGGGTGGTCGAGGTCGTGACCGTGCATCAGATGGAAGCGGCGGCCGACGAGTGATCCCTGATCCCATGAAGCTGCCGCCGCCACAACTGCTGGTGGTGGGTGACCGGGTGCTGATCCGCCCCGAAGAGGGCGAGGAACGCACCCGCGTCGGGCTCTACCTGCCGGCCTCGGCAATCGAAGGCCAGCAGGTGCAGGGCGGTCTCATCGTGGCCGTGGGTCCAGGTGAGCCGGTGGCCGACTTCTCAACGCTCGACGACGAACCGTGGAAGTCCGAAGCCCGGAGGACCACGCGGCGCGGCATGCAGGCGCAGGTCGGCGACCATGCCATTTACTTCCGCAAGGCAGCCGTCGAGATCACCTACGGGGACCAGAAATATCTCGTGGTTCCGCAGGCAGCGATCCTGGTGCTGGTGCGCGACGACCTGCCGCTCTGACGCCGGCAACGTCCGGCCGCAATGTGTCATTTCCTCTGCATCGCAAGCCCGCTCACCCTGAGCGAGGTGCGTTCGATGTTGCCGGCTGGACTGACCGCCGATCTCCTCCCGCCGGCACCCTCCAACGCACTGCGCTCGCTCCTTCCCGCCGCACAGACCGCCGCTCGTCTTCTGGTTGGTGCCTGCTCGTGCGATCTCTACCTCCAGCGCGACCCGATCCACCACCGCGAAGAGTCGGTCCTTCGCCAGCGATACCGCGCACTGCAACTCAACCGCACCACCATCATTCAGGCGATCGATCGCCATCGGCGCGGCCGGCACCCGCTGCGGGAGCCGGCGACATGGCAGGCACTGCTCGCTGCCTTCGTGTCCGAGCATGCGCGAAACGCCGGCGCCACGCTCTACTATCGTGAATTCTCTCCCGGTGCGCTCCACGGGGAAGGCCTTGGGGCCAGCCCCGTGTCCCTGCCACTCGGCGCGGTGCGTGCGTATCCGGGCTCGTGGCTCGAGGAAGGGGCGCCGGTGGTCGTGGAGGCGAGTCGACGGTCAACAGTCGACGGTCGACCGTAGACCGTCGACCGTATCCGCATGCCGCACGCCTCCCAGCTCCTCTCCCACGCCCTCCGCCGCCACTGTCCCCATTGCGGTGGTCATCCGGTGTTCACCAGCTGGTTCAGCATGCTGCCCACCTGCCCCGTATGCGGGTTCCGGTTCGAGCGTGGAGAGCGGGGCTACTGGGTCGGTGCGTATTTCATCAACCTGGTGCTGATGGAGACCACCTTTACCGTCTGGTTCGTGGGCTACCTGCTGCTCACCTGGCCCCGGCCTGACTGGCTCCTCTTCTTCGTCGTTACGCTGGCACTGATGCTGATCGTGCCGCCGCTCGGGTTCCCCTACTCCCGCACACTGTTCCTGGCGTTTGACCTCTGGGTGCGGCCCGCCACGCCGGAGGATTTTGTCCTGCCGCACGAGCCCGGCCACCCGCCCGATTGATGTGGCGCGGCCTTCGCCGCCGGTCTATGTTCCGGGCTCACTTCAGAGCCAGCCGCATCGGATGGAAGGACGGACGTGAGCGATTCCCTGGAGCGGATTCGCACGGCGTTGGCCGATCGTTACGCGATCGAGCGCCTGCTCGGACAGGGCGGCATGGCCCTCGTCTATCTCGCGCGCGACCTCAAGCACGATCGCACTGTCGCCGTCAAGGTGCTGCGCCCCGAACTGGCGGCGGCGCTGGGCGGCGACCGCTTCCTGCGCGAGATCCACCTTGCCACCCAGCTGCAGCATCCCAACGTCCTGGCCATCTACGACTCGGGCGAAGCCGACGGCGTGCTCTACTTCGTCATGCCGTTCATCACCGGTGAATCGCTGCGCGACCGGCTCGACCGCGAGCAGCAGCTGCCCCTGCCCGACGCGATCCGCATCACCGTGGAAGTGGCCGACGCGCTGCACTACGCGCACAGCCGCGGCATCGTCCACCGGGACATCAAGCCGGAAAACATCCTGATCGAGCAGGGCCACGCCATTGTGGCCGACTTCGGCATCGCCCGCGCCGCGAGCCAGGCCGGCGCGGAAAAGCTGACTGAAACCGGCATGTCGATTGGCACGCCTGCATACATGAGCCCGGAGCAGGCGGCGGGCAGCAGCGTGGACGCACGCAGCGACCTCTACAGCCTGGGCTGCATGCTGTTCGAGCTGCTCTCCGGCCAGCCGCCCTTCCAGGGCACCACCACCATGGCGATCCTCGCCAAGCACGCCATGGAGCCGCCGCCCAGCATCCAGGTGGTGCGCCAGTCGGTGCCCGATGAAATCGACGAAGCCATCCTGCAGGCACTGGAGAAGACGCCGGCGGACCGCTTCCGTGACGTGGCCGAGTTTGCCGACGCCTTGAAGCGCGCCGACCTGAGCCCCGCCGCCCGCCGCTCGCAGACCATGGCTCGACGCAGCGGCCAAGTGCGCCCGGCGCCGGCTCGAGCGCGTCGTGGCGCCCGACCCCGGTGGCTGACATGGGTGGCGGGCGCGGTGGTCGCGGCCGGACTCGGATTCGGTGCATGGAGTCTCTGGTCGCGCCAGCCGAAAGTGGCGCAACCCAGCGGCCCCGACCCCCGCCGCATCGCGGTGCTCTACTTCAACACCAACTCCAGCTCCGATACCCTGCGCTTCCTCGCTGACGGTCTCACCGAGGCGCTGATCCACGAACTCAGCCGGGTCAAGCCGCTGCAGGTCATCTCCCAGAACGGTGTCCGCCCCTATCGCGATTCGCCGGTCAGCCCCGACAGCATTTCGCGCGCACTCAAGGTGGGTACGCTCGTGAGCGGAACAGTAAGCCAGCTCGGCGATTCGCTTCGGGTGATGGTATCGCTGGTGAATGCGGCCACCGGCGACGAAATCAGCAACATTCCGCTCGTGCGGCCCAGGCGCGACATCTTCGCCCTGCAGGACGACATGGCGAATCAGGTCTCCAACTTCCTCCGCCGGCAACTGGGACAGGAAATCGAGCTGGAACAGACCCGCTCGGGCACCAGGAATCCGGACGCCTGGGAGGCATTGCAGAAGGGCCAGGAAGAGATCCGCGCCGTCGACCAGCTGATCTCACAGGGCGACACCGCCCTGATTACCCGGGAGTATGATCGCGGCGACTCATTGCTCGCCGTGGCGCAGGCGCTCGATCCGAAGTGGATTGCACCAGTCACCCAGCGTGGCTGGCTGGTGTTCAACCGGCTGCGTCAGACCGGCTCACTGGACCGGGGCTACAATGCGCGTGCGCTCGATCACGCCATGACGTTTGCGACCGCGGCGCTCAAGCTCGATCCCAACGATCCCGACGCACTGGAGCTCCGCGGCACCATCCGCTATTACGGCTGGCTCGTGGGCCTCGAGCCCGACGCCGCCAGCGCCGACAGCGCCATGGCCCAGGCCGAACGGGACTATCGGGCCGCCGTGGCGGCCAATCCCGATCAGGCTTCGGCGTGGAGTTCCCTCAGCCACCTCATGTACAACAAGCCGGAACTGAACGAGGCGAACCTCTACGCGCGCCGGGCGTACGAGCTCGACCCGTATCTCACCAACGCCGACAAGACGCTGTGGCGCCTCTTCACCACCTCGCTCGACCTCGAGCAGTCGGTTCAGGCGACCCATTGGTGCGAGGAGGAGCAGTCGCGCTTCCCGTCCGATCCGCACTCGGTCGAGTGCCAGATCATGTTGTTCGCGCTCACCGACGTCAAACCGGACATCCCGCGCGTCTGGAAGCTCCTGGACCAGTATGTGGAGCTGAATCCGCCCAACCAGCGGGATTTCATGCGGAAGCGAGGCGCCATGCTGGTTTCGTGGGCGCTGGCCCGGGCCGGAATGAAGGACAGCGCCCGCAGCGTCGTGGTCCGCTCCCGAGTGGAGGCGGATGACGACCCGCCCCGCGAATTGGCGCTCTTCGAGGCCATGACGCGCACCATGATCGGCGACACCGATGACGCGCTGCAGCAGCTCGCCATCTACACCGCCGCCAACCCCCAGATGCGGAAGTCACTCACGACGGACCCCTGGTTCAAGCCCCTCCGCGACAATCCCCGCTTCCTGGCCCTGGTGGCGTCCGGACGCTGAGCCACTTGCGGGAATCTGTCGTAACTAGCAGTATCAAAGGCTCTCACCATTCTTACAACTGACTTGTACCGGGAAAGAAGCAACCCCCATGCGCCGAGCCCTCCCCTTGATGCTTGCAGCGGGCACCGCTCTGCTGCTCGGTGCCTGTGATTCAGGCACCCCTACTGCCCCTGAAGCCACTCGGCTCGCATCCGCCAGCTCGGCGACCTGCAGCCCGAGTGAGTTTGTGAGAGCCGCCGCCGCTGTGGCCGGACGCCCGAGCACCCTGGTGGATCTTGCCTCACTGGTTACCAACCGGAATGCCGGCACACCCGCCGCCACGGCCGCCGTGGTGGACGTGTTTGCCGAACTGGCGCGTCTCGCGGATGCGGGGCATGCTGCCGGAACGTGGACCGCACAGAACTCAACCGATGGTGGCAATCTCACGGTCCTGGGCCTCGCCTGCGGCACTTTTTCGCTGACCGGTGCCAGCACCGCCGAGACGTTCAAGGCCGCACTGGACGCATCCGGCCTGTACGAGGTGCGCGGGGGAGCCAATGACGCAGCAGCCCCGGCGGTTGCCCACGATGGCCTGGGCGGCGTGGCCGCGCCAGCAGCGGGCTTCGGCACCTGGCTGAGCGGTCGCGGGCTCTTCTACGGCTATCCAATCAGTACCTTCGCCGTGGAACAGTTCGGTGGCTATGCCATGGACATCTCGCTGGCGCGGCCCATCTTCCCGCCTGCCACCGGACCGGCGGATCTGGTGGATGCCGGCGTCGTGGCGCTCTGTCCTGTGAGCAATCCGGGGAACTACACGGTCGACCAGCTCCGGGTGACGAAGGTTTCGCACATCCTGCCGGTGGCGGACGGTTTCCTCAATTGCCCGTCTACGTCCGCGAGTGTGGCACGGACCACGCCGACAGGTTTCTCCCTTCTTGCCCTGGCCGTGGCCTCAGGCGGCGTGGGCGGCACCGTGCGCAACTTCAGCCCGCACGAAGTGGTGTTTCCCGGCAGCGTGAATCTCTCCTTCGTGGCACAGCCGGTGAACGGCGCGTCAGGTGACCTGCTGATGGGCGCCAATGGGAGCGCGCTTGCGGTCAAGGCCACCGGCGCCAACGGCACTCCATGGGAAGGGGTTCAGGTCCAGCTGGCAGCCCTCAAGAACAACGGATCGTTCGTGGCTGTCTGCAATGACATGGCTGAGACCGACGAAGCCGGCATCGCCACGTTTTCTGGCGCTATCCTGAACAAGGCCGGGGGATATCGCATCGTGGCCCATACGGTCGCCTCGACGACCGATCCCGACGTGACGTCATTCCAGGCCGATTCCGTCACCTCGACGCTGTTCAACATGAAGAACGGGAACGCGCCGATAAGCTGTCCGTAGCAGGTCGCAAGACGCAGGTCGCAGGCCGCAGGTCGCGAGTGATGCGACCTGCGGCCTGCGTCTTTTTGTGACCACCCACCTTGTCTTTCGGTGTTTCTTCGGGTATCTTTCCCGAACACCGCTCGACGAGGCGTCCATGTCCTGCCCGCAGTCCGCGTCCATCCCGTCTTCCGCTTCTACTTCCAGGCTCGCGCCCACCGTCCTGCTCCGCGTCTGTCCCGAGTGCGCCGGCCCGCTAGTACACGCCTCCGGCTGCATTGCGTGCGCCCACTGCGGATGGGGCCGCTGCGGGTAACCAGTGGGCCGCCAGCTTCCCCTGCTTGAGGCGCCGGCCGCGCACTGGACCCTCCTGGACGAGCGCGCCCGGGGGACCCGGTTCTACCGCATTCCGGCGCGCGGCGTGCTCAATACACCGGCAGCCACCGGCATGCCGTTCTGGTCGGTCAACCCCTACATAGGGTGCGAGTTCGGCTGCACCTACTGCTACGCTCGGGATACCCATCGCCATACGCTCCAGCGCGCCGCCGACTCGGGCCTCGCTCCCCCCACCCTCCCGCTCCTGCCGGCGGCGGAGTCCTTCGAGCGCAATATCCTGGTCAAGGACCGCGCCGATCAGTTGCTGAGCCGAGCGCTCGCGAGCAGGAACCTCGCGGGCCAGTCGCTGGTCATCGGCTCCGCCACCGATCCGTACCAGCCCGCCGAACGCCGCTTTGGCATCACCCGATCACTGCTCCGGTGCATGCTACCCTACAGCGGCCTGAGCGTCGAAATCATCACCAAGTCGCCGCTGGTGCTGCGAGACACGGCGCTCCTGGGCCAGCTCGCTGTCCGCAACGCCGTGCGGGTTTATGTCTCCATCGCCACGGTACATCGTGCGCTCGCCCGGCGGCTCGAGGCCCGCACCGCCATTCCCTCCGCCCGGCTTCGTGCACTGGCCCGGCTTCGCCAGGCCGGACTCGACGCCGGCGTCCTGATCGCCCCAATCATTCCGGGCATCACCGACTCGGCGCGTGATCTCGCGCTGCTGCTCCAGGCAGCGCGAGCGGCTGGCGCGTGCTTCGCCGGCGGCTCCTCGCTGCGGCTCGGACCTGCCGCACGCCGCACCTTTCTTCCTCACCTCGAGCGCGAGTTTCCTGAACTCGCCAGCCGCTACCGGCGGGCGTACGCCCGGCACGATCACGCCCCCGATGCGTATCGCGAGGCACTGCGCCTGCGTCTCGCCCGGCTCAAGGCAGCGTACGGCTTTACCTCGGGGGAGCACCGCTTCCTGGAGGCGGAAGCGGGGGCAAGTGGCGGGGCGCAGATGGAGCTGATGTAGGGACGAGGAGTCGAGATGGTCGAGAAGTCAGGACGCTCGACCTCTCGTCCATCTCGACTCCTCGACCTCCCTGTGAGATCCATCACCATCGCCGCAACGCCGGCCTGCCACATTTCACCATGGATTTTCGAGCCCGCACGACGCAGTTCCTGTCCCGCATGAGCGGGCTGGTGCTCGGCGCTTTGCGACCGCTGATCGGCGACTCGCGGCGCGTGGCGCTGGTCGATTTTCCGGACTACACCAATGTGGGTGACAGCCTCATCTGGCTGGGCAGCCTCAAGGCGCTGGAATTGTTGGGCGTGGATGCCCCAGCTTATGTCGCGAGCCAGCGCACCTATCGGCGTGACGAAATGGCGCGGGCCGTGGGCGACGGTGTCATCTGCATCCAGGGCGGTGGCAACCTGGGAGACCTCTGGCCGGCCCATCAGGAGTTCCGTGAACAGGTCATCCGTGACTTTCCCGCCAACCGCGTCATCCAACTGCCGCAATCCGTTGAGTTCAGCTCACCCCAGGCACTCGACCGCGCCCGGCGTGTATTCGGCGGCCACCGCGATCTCACTATCCTGGTCCGCTCCGACCGATCGTTCGCTCGCGCCGAGGTCTTCGGCGTCCCGACACTTCTCTGCCCCGACCTCGGCATGACCGTGGGCATGCTCGACCGGCCACGCACACCGACTCATGCCGCGGTCCTGCTGGCCCGGACCGATCACGAATCGCAGGGGCTGCCACTCAGGAGCGTGCCGACGTGGATAAAGCGAGTGGACTGGGTTGGCCAGCCGGGTGGGCCGGCGCTGAGGATGATGGCAACCCTGCACCGGCGTCCGAAGCTGTGGAAAGCGGTGACTGGCACCATCCGCCACCACCTCTTTCGCAGCGCGGCTCGACGGCGCCTGCAGTATGGCATGGAGATGCTGGGCAGCGGCCGCGTCGTCATCACTGACCGGCTGCATGGACACGTGCTCGCCACGCTGCTGGGACTGCCTCACTGTGTCATGGACAGTCAGTTCGGCAAGGTACGCGCACTCTGGGACACCTGGACACACGAGGTGCCAAGCGCGGTCTGGTGCAATACACTGGAAGAAGCGATCGAGCAGGCCAGCATATTCGTCGGGCGCCGGGAGCCCGACGCCGCGCGCGAGACGTCGGACGTGTGACGTCAGCCGTTCGGCGTCTGGCGTTCGGCGTCAATCACCACCACTACCTTCCCGAACACGGCATTGCTTGCCATCCGCTCGTGCGCCTCGGCGACTTGCTCCATCGGAAAACGGCTGTCCACCACCGGCGCAAGGCGGCCATCCCAGAGCGCCGGCAGGACCGCATCAGCGAACGCACGCACCAGCTCGGCCCGCTCCGCGTGGGAGCGCGATCGCATGACGGTACCGATCACCTCCAGCCGCTTGCGAAGCAGCGGCTCCAGCGACAGGTCGGTCTCGCTCCCCTGAAGAAAACCCACCAGGATCAGTCGGCCCCGGGGCGCGAGCACCGCGAGATTGTCGGCCAGGGCCGGCCCGCCCAGCACGTCGAGCACCACGTCCACCGGCTCGCGCATGGCATCGCGAAACGACTGGCCGGCGGTGTTCACCCCGAGATCGAGCCCGAGTTGCGAGGCACGCTTGAGCTTTTCCGCCGTACGCGACGTGCCGACCACGGTGGCGCCTGCCAGCTTGGCCAGCTGGACCGCCGCAGTGCCGACGCCACTTCCAACCGCGTGAATGAGCAGTCGCTCGCCGGCCTGCAGCCGAGCCCGGATGCGCAACGCGTCGAACGCGGTGAGGAAGGCCTCGGGCACCGCAGCGGCATCGATCAGGTCCATGCTGTCCGGCACGGGCAGGAGCTCGGCTTCGTGGGTCAGCACCAGCTCGGCCTGGGCGCCGCCGCCAACGAGCCCCATCACCCGGTCACCCGGCTGCCAGCGGGTCACATCCGGGCCAGCGACATCAACGACGCCCGAAAACTCAAGACCGGGCACGTCGGCGGGCCAGCCCGCCGGCGCGGGATAGTGCCCTTGCCGCTGGAGGAGATCGGCGCGGTTGAGCGCCGATGCCGCGACGCGCACCCGCACCTCGTGCTCTCCAGGCTCGGGAACCGGCACGTCGCGCACCTTGATCACACCGGGGCCACCGGCGCCGGCGTAGTGGACCTCGCGCATGCTGGGCGTCTCCTTCGCTGAGGCTGTCATGGACGCAATCTGGGCCAACTCCGCCCTCATGGCGAGTGCCCGCCGCGCCGGGAATCCGGTAATATTGAAGCAGAACCAGCCGGGAGTTCGCATGCTGTCCTTGCTGTCCGGATATGTCGCGGCCAGCATGTCGCTGTTCCTCGCCGCGTGCTCCAATGGAAACGGCGCGCCATCGGACCAGCCGCCACCCGACACCTCGGCGCTCGCGCTCCAGCCGGTGGCCGACGGCCTGGCCTTCCCGCTCTACCTCACCGCGCCTCCAGGCGATGACCGCCTCTTCGTTGTGGAGAAGGGCGGGCGCATCAGGATCGTCGAGAATGGCGCGCTGCTGCCCACGCCGTTCCTCGATGTCTCCTCCCTGGTCTCACGCGGTAGTGAGCAGGGGCTGCTCGGCCTTGCCTTCCACCCGGACTATGCCAGCAACGGCCGCTTCTTCGTGGACTATACCGACACCAACGGTGACACGCGGATCGTGCAGTATCACGTGAGCAGCGACGCCAACACCGCCGATCCCGCGAGTGCACACATCCTGCTCACAGTCGAGCAGCCGTACAGCAACCACAACGGTGGCCAGCTGGCGTTCGGGCCGGACGGCGATCTTTTCATTGGCATGGGCGATGGCGGCTCCGGCGGCGACCCACAGGGGCACGGCCAGGACGCCGGCGACCTCCTCGGCTCGCTGCTCCGGATCGATGTCGATTCGGACACGGGTTACGCGATTCCGGCCGACAATCCGTGGGTCGACAGCTCCGGCGCTCGGGGCGAAGTCTGGAGCATCGGGCTCCGGAATCCGTGGCGCTTCAGTTTCGACCGCGGCAATGGCGATCTCTACATCGCCGACGTCGGCCAGAATGAGATCGAGGAAGTGAATGTCTCGCCCAGTGCTGGCGGCCGGAGCCGGGGCCGGGGAGCCAACTATGGCTGGAACATCATGGAAGGCAACTCCTGCTTTTCATCGGGCAGCTGCGACAGGAGCGGACTGGTGCTGCCCGTGACGCAGTACACCCACGCCGATGGTTGTTCCGTCACCGGCGGCTATGTCTATCGCGGCGACGCGATTCCGTCCTTGCAGGGGACGTACTTCTACGCCGACTTCTGCAGCGGCTGGGTACGGAGTTTTCGCTTCGAGGACGGAACCGCGACCGAGCAGCGTTCCTGGCCTTCGCTCGCTCCGGGCGGCAGCGTGCCAAGCTTTGGCGAGGACGCCAGGGGCGAGCTGTACCTGATGAGTGCAGATGGAGGAGTGTACAGGGTCGTCAGTCGTCAGTCATCGGTCGACTGATGTCCGAAGACCGACGACCGACGACCGAAAACCTTCGGGAACTCGCTGCCCGGCTCCCACCCCACGTCCGCTTCGGCCCGTCCTCCTGGACCTATCCGGGCTGGGTGGGGCTCGTCTATGAGGGACCTTATCCCAGCAAGGACGCGTCGACGGCGCTGCTGGGCGAATGCACACGCTGGCCGCTCTTTCGCACGGTGGGCATTGACTCCACTTTCTACGCGCCGCCGGCCCCGCACACCCTCGAGCGCTATGCCGAGCAGCTGCCGGATGGCTTCGAATGCGTGAGCAAGGTCTGGCAGGAACTCACGGTCCACACGTGGACCAAGGGGCAGGACAAGCGGCGTGCGGGAGAGCTGAACGAGAACTTCCTGAATGCCGAGTTATTCGGGGAAGCGGTGTACGAGCCCTACCGCGAGAAGTTCCGCGGGCATATGGGGCCGTTCATCTTCGAATTCTCACCCTTCGGCCGGCGCTCCGGCATCACGCCGGAGCTGTTCACCGAGGCGCTCGACCGGTTCCTTGAGCAGCTCCCACCCGATGCAGCCTATGCGGTGGAGCTGCGCGACCCCGACTATCTCACACCGGCTTACCTCGAAGTGCTCCGCGCCCATGGCACCGCGCACGTGCTCAATTCATGGGCCCGCATGCCAACCATCGGCGAGCAGCTGGATCAGGGCGTGGCCGCGCTGGCGCCATTGGTGGTGTGCCGGGCGTTGCAGCCGCCCGGCATGACCTACGCGACGTCGGTGGAAACCTTCGCGCCCTTCGACCGGATTCGGGAACCCAATCCCGGACTGCGCGCCGATCTCGTGCGGCTGGTGGAGACCATCGTGGAGCTCGGTGTGCCCGGGTTCGTGATCGTGAACAACCGGGCGGAAGGATGCTCGCCGCTGACGATCGCGGCGGTGGCGGAGGCGGTTGCGGTCAACCGTTGACGGTCGACGGTCGACCGTTGACCGTTGGCCGTTGACCATTGATGGCCGCCGCCAGCGCGTCCCCCACCCCCACGCTCTCACACACCCGCGCAATCGTCTCGCCAATCTTGTTGTTCGGCGTGGAAGCGCCGGCGGTGATTCCGATCCGGCGGGCACCATCGAGCCATCCTTCCGCGCGCTGCTCCTGCTTCTGCCCCACGGGCTGGAAACGGATTGCGCCGGATTGCGGCTCGACGCAGGCGGCGTCCTCGATGTGGTAGGTCCGTGCTCCGCGCGATTGGGCGAGCTCCGCCAGGTGACAGGTATTGCTGGAGTTGTAGCCGCCCACCACCAGCATGACGTCGAGCGGCTCCTGCAGCAGTGCCTCGACGGCATCCTGCCGCTCCTGGGTGGCGCTGCAGATCGTGTCGAAGCTCCGGAAATGCTCGGCGGCGTGCTCCGCCCCATGGCGATCGGTCAGCGCCTGCCCGAACGCCGCGGCGATGCCGAGGGATTCGCTGGAGAGCATCGTGGTCTGGTTGGCGATGCCGACGCGAGTGAGGTCCGTGCGGAAATCGAAGCCGGGCGAGGTTGCCCTGGCAAAACGCTCCGCCAGTGCCGCGGCCTCTTCCTCGGATCCACCGTGGCGGATGAAGTCCAGTACCGGCCGCGCCTCGTCCATGTCGAGCACCACGAGGTACTTCCCATTGGGGTGGCGGTTGACCTGGCTCGCGGTCGCCTTGGTTTCTTCATGCCAGTGCTTGCCGTGGATCACCGCGGTGAAGCCGTCGCGTGCGTAACTCTCCACCCGCTTCCACACATTGAGCACCGACCCGCAGGTGGTATCCACCAGCACGCAGCCCAGCTCGCGCAGCCGCTCGAAGTCACGGATGGTGACCCCGAACGCCGGCAGGATCACGACGTCATTGACGGTGACGGCGCTGAAATCAAAGGCGCGATCGGGATTGTGCGCCAGGATGGTGATCCCCATGGCGCGCAGCTTGTCGTTCACGTGCGGATTATGGATGATCTCGCCCACCAGGAAGATCCGGCGGTCGGGAAACTTGGCGCGCGCTTCGTAGGCGTAGTCCACCGCGCGGTCCACGCCGTAGCAGAAGCCGAACTCCCGCGCCAGCCGGAAGGTGAGCGGCCCCGCGGTCAGCGTGAATTGGCTGGCGCGCAACGCCTCGACCACCGCGCTGGCGTAGTCGGCGGTGAGCTGCCCTTCGATCGCCGGCTTGAGGCCAAAGCCCCGGCGGAAGTAGGTGGATTCCATGAGGGGTAATCTAACGTGGCGTGGGGCCTGGGACGTGGGACGTGGGGCGTGCAACCCACGACTCACGACCCTCCGCTGTCCGCGCATGCGCCAAGCGTCACCCGGCGGATCTGGCCCGTCAGCGTCACCTCGGCCTGGTCTCCTTCACGCCTCAGCTGGGAGCGGAACTCGCCGCTGAGCGTCTGCGTTGCCGCCGTGAGCCGCACGGTTCCCTTCACGCCACGGTAGCCGTCCACCCTGGCAGAATCGAGCCAGCGCGCCGCCACCGCCGCGGCGGGCCTCGTCTGCCGCGCGTCGGCCGGCGCGAGAATCGGGAGCTCGGCAGTCGTCCGCAGCTTCGAATTGGGATAGAGCAGCATGGCGACGCCGGTGTCGCCCGACGTCGCGAAGAGCTGAATCTCGCCGGCACAGCGCGCGGCACTCGCGTCGAGGGTGGCCCGGCCGGTATCGGCGCCGGTCCACTCGATCACCACGCGCTCGCTTCCTCCGCACGCCATGGCCAGCGCCAGGAGGCCTAGCGAACCGGCGAGAAGACCAGATCGAAGCGCCATGCGTCCCCATTGTCCGGAGTAATCGGATGGCTCACGTCGAGCCGGATGAGCGTCGTGTGCAGCAGCGGGCTGTACATCGAGACGCCAGCGCCGCCGCCCACCAGTGCCCTGGACTGGAACAGCGCATCGGGCTCGCCGGCCTGCCCCGCATCGATGAACAGCACGGGACGGATGGTTCCCGAAAGCGGCGACACATCCAGCTGCGCCGCCCAGAATGAACGCCCGCCGAGCACGGCGTAGTCAAACCCGCGAACCGTTTCCCGACCGCCAAGGCGGAACTGCAGCTGCGAAGGAGCGGATGCCTCGGCGATCCCCGCCTTGAGCCGCAGCGTGGCGCCGCGTGGCCCGCCGATGTTTCGCTGCAGCCCGGCGTACGCGCGGCCGGTGGTCAGTGACGTTCCCGCCATGCCTTCGGCGGCAATCATCCAGCGCCAGCCGCCCACGTGCGTGAGCCGTGCGCCGATGATCCCGAAGTCGCCCTCCAGCACGGGAGGATTGAGGGGCATGAGCCCGTCTCCTCCCAGCTTGTCGTTGAGCCAGGACCGCGCTTCGCGCGCCATGGAGCGCTGACGTTCCCCGCGAAGCGAGATGCCAAGATCGGTGCCCAGCGCCACCGACGTGACGAAGCTCGCCTCTGCGCCCGTGGCGAGGAAATAGTCGCCGTAGTCATGCGCCGTGAACAGGGCGCTCGCGGAGTTGGCGAGCGTGCGGCCCGGCGAGAACGGATCCACGTCAGCCACATCACGGTAGCCGGCGAAGGTGAAGCGGCCAGTGGGCCCGTCATGCACCAGCGCCAGCCGGCCGGTGGCACGCTTGTCGCTGAAGCCATAGCGCACCGTCGGGAAGATGTCGGTGAACGGCATGCCGGGCACGCTCACCCGGGCGCCGGCGCCAAGCGAGAGCCCCTGCACCCGATTGTACTGTACGGCGTCTGACGTCCGCTCGTAGCCGACGGAGACGGAGCGCCGGTCCGTCATGTCATGCGGCAGCTCTTCGATGATCCGGGCAAGATCCGCCACCATGCCGCGCGTCCGCGCGTCACGCTCGGACTCGTGATCCAGGCGCAGCGAATCGGTCCAGCCGGCATAGGTGTCGAACACGCTGTCGGGCGGCTGGCGAATCTCGTAGCGTCCTCCCTGCCACTCACCCGTCTCAACTCTCGACCCCTCGACCCCTCGACCGTCCAGACCGTCGAGACCGTCACGATGGCCAGGGCCGATCTCGTAATCCGAGAATTCCGTGGAAGCCTGGAACGGAATCACCTTCCCGCGGGTCAGCGGAATGGTGAGCGTGCCCACGATCGTCTGCCGGAATGGCATCCAGTAGCGGCCATCCTGCTGGCCGTACTCCAGATCCACGTCAATCGTGATGAACTGGTTCGCCAGCCTGTTCACCCGCCGGACGCCGGCCGAGTCGTCATCCGTCGAGTCCGGCGTGGCAAAGAGTCCGGTGCCAACGTAGCGGAAGGAGAAGCGGACCACATCGAACGTCGCCGCGTCAATCCAGAGCTGGCCCGCCACCAGCGCAGGCGCGGCGTGCTTGGGAATGAGCTGCACCTGGTAGAGACGCAGCATGCGACCGTCTGGCATCGCCACACCCAGGCTATCCATGAGGTCATAGTGGTACAGCCGCGATGCACCCTCGGCGAGCGGATGCAGCGCGCCAGTCGCGGGGAACTCGTCGCTGAAGATGCGCAGCGAGTCCCCCGCACCGCGCGGCACGAACCAGGGTCGGGAAAACGAACTCGAGAGATCCAGACCTTCGGAAAGCGACCGGTGCCGGCGGCCTTCCATCACCACCGTGAGGTTATTGGGACGGCGCCATGCCACCATCCCGACCTGTTCCTCGATGGCGGCCGTGGGCGGCTGGGCCCAGCGCCGGCCCGGCAGGCCAACGCTCAGCCGGTAGCGAATCCTGGCGGTGTAGCCCGAGACCGTCGTGTCCTGGGATTGATAGCGCGCAGCCGCCCGGACCACCACTGTTCTGGTGGCCGGGGATGCGTAGGTGACAACGGTATCTTGGTGGAAACTTGCTGCGGCAACGAGAAGAGCTACGAGGTGTGCGCCCATTTGCTCCGGCCGTCGCGGTGAAGCCCGTATGC
>DASTFH010000130.1:0-24559 GCA_035708725.1 Gemmatimonadales bacterium
GCCGTCTTCCAGGGACCCGATCTTGAGGCCCATGATGGCCTGCTCCACCACCGGGTAGTCGAGCGAAAGGGGCACCTGGGTCAGCGCCTGGCCGGCGAACGCCACGAGCCCGATACGATCGGCCTGGCGGCCGCGGACGAAGCTCACGGCCTGCTGCTTGGCTACCTCGAGCCGGTTGCTGGGCGAGAAATCCTCAGCCAGCATGCTGCTCGAGATGTCGATGGCGATCACGATCGAGATGCCTTGCTGGTGGATCTCGACGGCGTCACCGCCGAAGCGGGGTCCAGCGGCTCCGATGATCAGGGCGGCGAGCGCCATGGCGCGAAGCACCGGCGGCAGCCGTGACCACCACGGTGTCCGGGCCACGGCAGCGGGCAGCGTGGTGTCGCTGAAGCTCACGGTGCTGCGATGGCGCCGGCGACGCCACAGCCAGAGGGGAATGAGCGCGAGCAGCAACAGAAGGACGGGGCGCGCGAAGGTCATGCCGCCACTCCCTCGAGGCGTTCGGCCAGGACCTCCGCCTCGGCGTACAGTGCCAGCACCTCGTCCGGCGTGCCAGGCGCGAAGCGTGCGGCGTCGAGTGTGGTCAGCAGACGGGCGAGGTCCGCCAGCGGCCAGTCAGGGCCAGCCTGCGCCAACGCGGCCAGGCAGCTCGCCGTGTCGAGTCCCTCGTGCGCGTCAGGAAACCGCGCTGCAATGCTGCGCCGAAGCCGGGCAGCAGCAGCCGCGAGCACCGAACGTGCTTCACCCGCGTCGGCCCACCGCGACGCCGGCACCGCCGCCAGGGGCGGAGGGGCGGGCACCGGCAACGGCTTGCCCCTCCGGCGCCAGTACCAGTGCAGCGGCACGAGCAGCAGCAGGGCCACGACGGTGAGGAGCAGGAGCGGAAGCCAGCTCACGGTGCGTCGGCCAATGATGCCCGCCTCGGGCTGGGGCCGCAGCTCCGTGACGGGACGATTCGGCAGTGTGGGCCTGATGGTGAATCGGGCAGTGGTCTGCGGGAGGGCGTTGAGCGACCCGTCAGGCGCGAGCAGTTCCGGCGCCGGAACCTCCACCTCATGTGCGCCTGGCGTCCACGCAACGAGTGGCGCGCGCAGGATGGCGCTGTCGCCGCGCAGTTCGATCGCAGGCGGTCCCAGCAGCTCCACGTCGCCCGACAACTTCCATTCGGGCGCTCGAGCCGTGTAGCCCGCCGGCAGGCGCACGGCCCGGCGCACCCAGACGGTGTCGCCCACTGTGGGCCCCTGCCCGGCAGCCTGCAGGAACAACAGCAGCGGAATCATCCGCGACGAATCCGCTGGGCCCGCAGCGCAAAGGCCCGTCGCAGGGGGATGGCATAATCGCTGTCGGTACTCAGTGTCACCGAGTCGACACCGGTGGCCGCGAGGATGCGCGCCCGCTCCTCACGGCGGCGATCATTCAGCGTCCGGATGCGGTCCCGCAGCCTGCGGTTCCCCGTGTCCACCAGGACCCGCTGGCCCGACTCGGCGTCCGAGAGCTCGAGCCAACCGGCGTCAGGAAGATTGCGCTCGCGCGGGTCTTCCACCGCAATGGCCACTACTTCATGGCGCGCGGCCAGCCGGCGGAGGGGTCGCTCCCATCCTTCGGCCACGAAATCGGACAGGACCACCACGATGCTTCGATGGCGCAGCAGCCGCGTCGCGTAGAGCAGGCTGGCCGCAAGATTGGTGTGCCGGCCTTCCGGAGCGAACGCGATGAGGTCGCGAATCACGCGGAGGGCATGACGCCGGCCCTTGCGCGGCGGAATGACCCGCTCCACTTCATCGGCAAACAGCAGCGCACCCACCCGGTCATTCTGCGCCGCGGCGGCAAGCGCCAGCACAGCACCGACCTCCACCGCGAGCGCAGCCTTGGTCATCGGGCGGCCGAACCGCGTCGAGCCGGACTGGTCCACCACGAGCATGACGGTGAGTTCGCGCTCTTCGGTGAAGGTCTTGACGAAGGGACTGGCGAGGCGGGCCGACACATTCCAGTCAATGGAGCGGAAGTCATCCCCGGGCTCGTACGCCCGTACTTCGGCGAACTCCATGCCCTGCCCGCGAAAGAGCGACCGGTACTCGCCGGCAAACAGCGATGTCACCAGCCCGCGCGTGCGCAGCTCGATGGCCTTGACCTGGGCGAGGACGTCGGGAGAGACGGTGGGCATGGGTCGACGGCCGACGGTCGACGGTCGACGGTCGACGGTTGACCGTTGACCGTTGACCGTCACGGAGCCTTCACCGCCTCCAGCAGTCGCGAGACCACGTCATCACTGAACACGTTCTCTGCCTCGGCTTCGAAGGTGAGGACGATCCGGTGACGCAGGACATCGGGCGCGAGGGCCCGCACATCCTCAGGCACGACATACTCCCTGCCCCGGAGAAACGCGAATGCGCGAGCGGCCGCGGCGAGCGCCAGCGACGCACGCGGCGAGGCGCCGAACGCGATCAGCGGCTTCAGGTCCGCGAGGCCGACACTGGCGGGGTCACGAGTGGAGCGGACCAGGTCCACGATGTAGTCGGCCACCTTCTGGTCCATGTACAGGTCGGCGATGCGTCCGCGCGCCTCGAGAATGGCCTCCGGGTCGAGCAGCGGTTCGACCGCGATCTCATGCCCCGACCCCATGCGCTCGAGCACCATGCGCTCTTCATCCCGGGTGGGATACTGCACCCGCACCTTCAGCATGAACCGGTCGAGCTGCGCCTCGGGCAGCGGGTATGTTCCCTCGTTTTCGATCGGGTTCTGCGTTGCGAGCACCAGGAATGGCTCGGTCAGCTCGAAGGTGGTGCCGCCGATGGTGACCTGCTTTTCCTGCATGGCCTCGAGCAGCGCGGCCTGCACCTTCGCCGGCGCACGGTTGATTTCGTCGGCCAGGATGATGTTGGCGAACAGCGGGCCCTTCTTGACGTAGAAGTCCTGGGACTTCTGGTCGTACACCATGGTCCCGATCAGGTCAGCCGGCAGCAGGTCGGGCGTGAACTGGATGCGCGAAAAGGATGCGTGCACGATCTGCGCGAGCGTCCGCACCGCCAGGGTCTTGGCGAGTCCCGGCACGCCCTCGAGCAGGATATGCCCGCCCGTCAGGAGTCCGATGAGCAGGCGTTCCACCATTTCGTCCTGCCCCACGATGCGCTTGCCTACTTCAGCGGTGACCCTCTGGATGAGGCCCGCCTCCAGCACCGGTTCGGCCATCGTCAGTCCTCGGTTGAATCCATGCGTATGGCCCGATAGAGCGCGCGCTCTTCCTCGGGCGTGAGGGGACGGTATTCCCCTGGCTTCAGGTCACCAAGCCGCACGGGGCCGTAGCTCAGCCGGGCCAGCCGCTCGACCTTGAGCTCCATCGCTTCGCACCAGCGCCGCACGACCCGGTTTCGGCCTTCGTGAAGGGTCACATCCAGGATGCTGCGTCCCTCCCGACCCGGACGCACGCGCACATCGGAAGGTTGCACCGGCCGGCCATCGAGCTCGAACGGCTTCCGCACCAGCGCTTCGATTTCACTCGCGGAGTGCCCGTGGACCAGGGCGCTGTAGCGTCGGGGAATGTGGTAGCGGGGATGGGTGAGCCGATGCACGGCCTCGCCGTCGGTCGTGAGCAGCAGCAGGCCCGTCGTCATGACATCAAGCCGGCCGACATAGGTGAGGCCTGCCGGGTCGCGCACCAGGTCCATGACGGTGCGCCGGCCCTCCTCGTCGCTCGCCGTCGTGACCACGCCGAGCGGCTTGTGCATCGCCAGCCAGCGCCGGGGCACGAGGCGCACGGCTTTCCCTGCCACGGTGATCCGCTGGCGCGACGGGTCAACCTTGCTGCCGAGCTCGGCCACCTTGCCATCCACCTTCACCTTGCCAGCCCGGATCAGCTCCTCCGCGGCCCGCCGCGAGGCGATGCCCGCGCGCGCCAGCGCGCGCTGCAGGCGCATTTCGCTCATGACTCCGCCGGCATCGCCACTTCGGCTTCTTCGGCGTGCTCCGGGTCCTCGGGCGCATGGGGGTGCAAGGCGATACTGAGCTCCTCGGCCTTGGGCAGGTCGGCAAGATCGCGAAGGCCCAGCAGCTCGAGGAAGAGCGGCGTGGTCCCATAGAGCAGTGGGCGGCCCAGTCCCTCGGCGCGGCCCACCACCTCGATGAGCCCGCGCTCCTGCAGGGTGCGCAGCACGCCGCCCGCGGAGACGCCCCGAATCTCCTCGATCTCCGCGCGCCCCACCGGCTGCCGGTAGGAGATGACCGCGAGCGTCTCCAGCGTGGCCGCGGAGAGCCGCGGCGCCCGCTGGGAAAACTGGGCACGCTCGATCGCCGCGGCGTGCACCGCACGGGTCACCAGCTGATAACCGCCGGCCAGCTCGACCAGCTCGATCCCATGCTGGCCAAAATCATAGTGCTCCCGCAGCTGGTCGAGTGCGGTACGGACATCGGCCAATGACGCGTCAGCGTCGAGCAGGCAGAGTTCTTCCGCAGCCAGCGGGCGGTTGGCCGAGAAGAGGGCGGCTTCAAGCAGCTGAGCGAGAGGAGTCACGGGCAATCCAGAGGGGCGCAAACGGCGCCGGTTGAGTGACGGTGAGCGCGCCTCGGCGCGCCATTTCGAGCAGGGCCAGCAGGGTCGAGAGCACATCCACGATGGTGGGTGCCGGACCCAGCGCATCAAACCAGGTACAGCCATCCTGCGCCGCGAGGATCGACTCGATCCTGCGCACCGCGCCGTCCACGTCGAGCGGACGTGCCACCACCTTGTGCAGCACCGGTGACGGAATGCCGGCGATCACTCGCTCCACCGCCGACAGGAGCTGCAGCATGTCGAGCGTGAGCGGAAGAGGCGGCAGTTCCGGCGGTGGCGGGAGGTAGCCCCGCGCAAGGTTCAGCGAGCGGCGCTCGGCTGCCCGTCCCATCCAGAGTGCAATTTCCTTGATCTGCTGGTACTCGAGCAATCGGCGCACCAGCTCGGCGCGCGGATCTTCCCAGCCCTCTTCATCGCTGTGCCGGGGAAGCAGCAGCTGCGCCTTGAGCCGCACGAGCCGGCTCGCCATGTCCAGGTAGTCGGCGGCCTGATTGAGGCCCAGCTGATGGATGACCGCCAGGAACTGGTCCGCAATCCGCGCGATCGGGATGTCGGCGATCTCGATGCGCTCTTCCCGCAGCAGGTGCAGCAGGAGGTCGAGTGGCCCGGTGAACTGGTCGAGCTCCACGACAAACGCGCTGCCGTCTTCGGCCACGTCGGTCAGCGGTATGGTGATCGATCCGGTCATCAGAAGATCTGCAATCCCGTGTTGAGCTGGTACGGCACCATCAGGCCAAACAGCAGACGAAGGCTCGCGAAGGCGGGTGTCAGCAGCCAGTTCGTCACGCCCGGAAGAAACAGCAGGATCACGAGCAACGGGAGGAATCCCCACCGATGCAGACTCCGATAGTGCGCGCCCAACCCCGGCGGGAGCAGGTAGTAGAACAGGTGCGAGCCATCGAGCGGCGGAATCGGGATCAGGTTGAAGAAGCAGAGCAGCAGGTTGAGCCACACGCCCCAGGCCATCATCCGCTGCGCGGCGTCGAGCACGGCGCTCTGGCTTCCCGCGCCTAGCAGCCCCAGGGCGATGAACAGCACCGTGCACACCAGCGCAATCCCGAGATTGGTGACAACTCCCGCGGCGCTTACGATGATGTCGCCCTTCTTGAACTTGCGATACTTCCGCGGGTTGACCGGCACCGGCTTGGCTCCGCCGAAGGTGAAGCGACCGCCACTTCCGAACCACAGGATGGCCGGAAGCAGGATGCTCATCCAGAGGTCGATATGCGGCACCGGATTCAGGGTGAGGCGGCCCAGCATGTACGCGGTGTCGTCGCCCTGCGCAAAGGCGGCAGCCCCGTGCGCATACTCATGCGCCACCATGGCGAACACAAGCATCGGGAGGGCAAGAATGAAGTTGCCGAGCTGGGCTTCCAGAGTCCGTCCTCAGTGTCCGGGCGGTGGGAGTTTACACGGCCCTGCACCCGCAAGTCAAAATTCGATGGCGCTTGACCTTAGGGTGTGCGAAAGCTACTTTCCGCAGCTACACTGGAACGGTGGGCGTTCCAGGCACACCAAGGTGAGGAAGCTGTGCCGAGAATCAAGTCGTCGAAGAAGCGCATGCGTCAGAGCCGGGCGGCCCGGGAGCACAATCGCACCCAGCGGAGCCAGCTGCGTTCAGCGGTGCGGCAGGCGCGCTCAGCCGGCACCGAGAATGCCGAGGCGCTGGCCACGGCCAGCAGCCTGCTCGATCGTGCAGGGCGCAAGCGGCTGATTCATCCTAACGCCGCCGCACGGCAGAAGAGCCGGCTGGCCAAGGCGGCGAGGAAGGCGTAGGGTGTAGAAGGTAGGACTGAGCAAGATAAGACAGAGGGCGCCTCGCGAGGGCGCCCTTTTTCGTGCCAGCAGCTGTCCACCTGTCCGACTGTCGACCTGCCCGCGTGCACGTCTGGCTGGCCTATAGCGCCGCAAGTTCTGCCCCGCACCGCTCGCAGTACCACTCGGTGGGCCGATTGAGCGTGCCACATTCGCCACACTTGAGCGTCTTGGCCTGGTTCGACGAGGACGCCTGGGGCTTGGCTGGCGCCGCCGCTACCGTGGGCGCCGCCATCGGGCTCGGCGCGGCGGCCGCGTCCGGTACCGACTCTTCGGCCGTGGGCTGGTCGTCCGACGCGTTCTGCGGCGAGAGCGACGCGGACTGCTCCACCGCCACGGACTTGAGAAAATCGAGCTCGTCATCCGACTGCGCCGGCTTCGAGGGCTTGGCCGCCTTCGGTGGCTCGGGCGCAGGCTTCGGGGACTCCGGTGCGCGCTGGGTCTCCATCGGTGCGGGCGCTGGCGTTGCGGGCGCGCTCTCGGCTGGCGGAGCGGAGTCGCCCTCGATCAACGCCTGCACTTCTGATAACCGGTCGATTTCCTGCCGGAGCCGTGACAGTTCCTTGCGCACGCCATCCAGCGACGCGTGCTGGACCCTGCTGATCTCGTTCCACTTGCTGTCGGTGTATTCGCCCACGGCGTGCCGCAGCTCGGCCTCGGCCATGGTTTCCTGCGCCTCGCTCTCGCGACGAGCGAGGTCGGTTTCCGAGCTTCGCAGGCGATCGAGATCGGCGACGATGGAGTCGGCGTGCTCACGCAGCGATGCCATGATGCCGCCGAGCCGAGATTCGTAGTCGGCCTGGACGCGTCGACGCACTGCATCCGGCGCGTTGGAGCCGGCCAGCTTCGAGAGCCACTCTTCGTACTGGGTGCGCTCGGCGAGCAGGGCCTGCACCGCATTCGAGCCGGACTCAGTGGGTTTGGCCATCAGGGCTGCCTTCCTTCCAGAGACACGTGGTGCGCGAACAGAGACGGCGACCAGCCAACCGCTTCAATTCCCGTGCCCCATGCGCAGCAGCTTGCATGTACCAATCGCAGGGCTCGAGAGCCGGAAGCCGGGCTCACCCGTCACATTAAGCCGCGGACTGCAAAGGCTTTAGGGGTAACAACTTCCCAAAGTTGCTGCAGGGGCAGTCGCAACGCAAGGCGCATACGGCCTGTGACCCAATTTGCGCTCCCGACCAGCGAATCGCCAGAGAGCGTTTCAGGCCTGGCGGAAGACGATCTGGCCTCGGACGATGGTGGCGACGGCGCGGCCCCGGACCGGTCGGCCCCCGAAGGGCGTGTTGTGGCTCTTGGAGTGGAAGGCGGCGGGATCAACCGTCCACTCGACCTCGGGGTCGATCACCACGACGTCGGCCGGCGCCCCTCGCGCGAGCGAACCACCGGGCAGCCCGAATATCCGGGCCGGTACCGTGCTCATGCGCTCCACCAGCTGCGGCAGGGTGAGCAGTCCCGAGGCCACAAGTTCCGCGTTAGCCAGCGGAAAGGCGGTTTCCAGGCCGATGATGCCATTGGGCGCCTGATCGAACTCACGTTCCTTGGCGTCGTAATGGTGCGGCGCGTGATCGGTGGCAATCGCGTCGATGGTGCCGTCACGAAGCGCCTCGCGAATGGCCTCCCGGTCCGCGTCCTCGCGGAGTGGCGGGTTCATCTTGGCGTTGGTGTTATAGCCTTCACACGCCTCATGGGTCAGCGTGAAGTGGTGCGGGCAAGCTTCCGCGGTGACCCACACGCCATTCTCCTTGGCGCGGCGAATGAGGGCAACCGATCCACGGGTGGACATATGACAGAGATGGACGTGTCCTCCGGTCAGCTCCGCAAGGAGAATGTCGCGCGCGACCATGATCTCCTCGGCCGCCGAGGGAATCCCCTTCAGCCCGAGCCTGGTGGAGACGATGCCCTCGTGCATCGCGCCGCCTTCGGCCAGGGACATTTCTTCGCAATGGTCGGCGACGGGAATGCCGAACACCCTGGCGTACTCCAGCGCCGTTCTCATGAGATGGCTCGACATCACCGGATGCCCATCATCGCTCACCGCGACGGCGCCTGCTCCCACGAGCTCGCCAAACTCGGCGAGCTGCTGCCCCTTCTGGCCCAGCGAAATGGCGCCGATGGGATAGACGCGCGCCTTGCCGGCTCGTTGCGCCTGGCTCACGACAAACCCCACCACACCCTGGTTGTCGCAGACCGGGTCCGTGTTGGGCATCGCGCAGACAGCGGTGAAGCCACCAGCCACAGCGGACATGGCGCCAGTCGCAATGGTTTCCAGGTCTTCCTGTCCGGGCTCCCGCAAGTGCGTATGGAGGTCGATGAACCCCGGTGCGACCACGAGACCGCTGGCATCGATCGTCTCCGCACCGTCCGGAGTGCCCAGTCCCTGCCCCACCGCCTCCACCTTGCCACCCGCAAGCAGGACGTCGGCGGTCTCATCGCGCCCCGTCGCCGGATCGATCACGCGGCCGCCACGAATCAGGAGCTGCGTCACCGCTCCTCCCCCTGGAGCGCCGCGGAACTGCCGGGGCGTCCTCCGGCCAGGAGGTACAGCACTGCCATGCGCACGGCCACTCCGTTGGTGACCTGGGGAAGGATCACGCTGTGCTCGCCGTCAGCCACGTCGGAATCGATTTCGACGCCGCGGTTCATGGGTCCCGGGTGCAGAATGAGCAGGTCCTTTGGCGCGCGCTTGAGCCGCTCCGTGGTGACGCCGAAGACGCGGTTGTATTCGCGAAGCGACGGAATGAAGCCGGCGGTCATCCGCTCGAGCTGGAGCCGGAGCACGTTGAGTGCATCGGCCCACTGGATGGCGTCTTCGACGCGCGGCAGCACGGTCACGCCCATCTCGGCGATACCGCGCGGGAGCAGCGACGCCGGCCCACAGACCGCGACCGATGCCCCCAGCTTGGTGAGGCCCCAGATATTGCTGCGCGCCACGCGGCTGTGCAGGACATCGCCGATGATTGCCACCTTGAGCCCGTCGAGCTTCCCGAACCGGTCGCGCAGCGTGAGCATGTCGAGCAGCGCCTGCGTCGGGTGCTCGTGCTTCCCGTCCCCCGCGTTGATCACGTTGGAGTTGATGCGGTCGCCAAGGAATTGCGCTGCACCGGAAGAGCCATGGCGGATGACGACCATGTCGATCCGCATTGCTTCCAGGTTGCGCGCCGTGTCGACGAGGGTCTCCCCCTTGGAGACCGAGCTGCCGACGGCCGCGACATTGACCGTATCCGCCGAGAGCCGCTTCTCGGCGAACTCGAAGGAAATGCGGGTGCGAGTGCTGGCTTCGAAGAAGAGATTGACGATGGTCTTGCCACGCAGGGCGGGAACTTTCTTGATCTGTCGCTCACTGACTTCCTTGAACGGCTCGGCGGTGTCGAGAATGAGTCGGACCTGGTCGGCGGTGAGCTTCTCCAGGCCGACCAGGTCCTTGCCAAGCCCCGCCGTGGCCGTCATTCCCCACCTCGGGCGACTTCGACCACGTCGCGTCCATCCAGCTCCGAAACCAGCACGTCCACCCGCTCGTCGGGCGTCGGGCTCACGGTCACGCCCACGACGTCGGCCTGGATGGGAAGCTCGCGGCCACCGCGATCGACCAGCACGGCGAGGAGAATCCGCCGGGGCCTGCCGAAATCGGTGCACTCATCAAGGGCCGCACGCACGGTGCGCCCGGTATACAGCACGTCATCCACGATGCAGACGACCCGGCCATCGAGGTCAGGAAGGCTGGTCTCGCCCACCACCGGCTTGGGGCCGATGGTCTGGAGATCGTCGCGGTACAGGGTGATGTCAAGCTTGCCGCACGGAATGTTGGTGCGTTCGACCTTGTCGATGAGGCGCTTGATGCGGTAGGCGAGTTCGACGCCCCGGCGCTGGATCCCGACCAGCACCAGCCCGTCGGTCCCGCCGGAACGCTCCACCACCTCGGACGCCATGCGCGCGAGGGTGCGCGCGATGGCGCGCTCATCCAGCAGTTCGGTACGGGTGGGCACGGCGAGGGAAGCTAGGCGGCTCGCCCGCCCGAGGCAACCACGGCCGCTGCCTCCCGCCGCTCATGTCAGATCCCGCCCACATGCACCCGCATCATCCTCACCGAATCTGACTGGGTCCAGGCAACCAGCGCGGTCGTGTCGTTGGCCATGACAAGCTGCGGGTACTGGCCGCTGGCCGATTGCGACACCGGCTGCGTGTCTGCCAGCCGGCCCTCGCCGTCGAGCCAGGCGAGCTGGATCGACCGACCCTGCCTGGGGCTCATGTCGTAGGCGGCGAGCACGCCCTGCCCGAGCACCATCACGCTCGCATGTGCTGTCGCCAGCGTCTGCGCGGTGGCGA
Organism: Gemmatimonadales bacterium; assembly: GCA_035708725.1. Lineage (GTDB taxonomy): Bacteria > Gemmatimonadota > Gemmatimonadetes > Gemmatimonadales > GWC2-71-9 > CAMLHP01. Next base: position 10,691 of record DASTFH010000130.1, read on the forward strand.
TGTCGACCGGCTCGGACGGAGCGGCGCCGGGAGTGCGGCGCGCGTAGAAGATCCCGGCCCGGCCCGCCTTGCCGGTGTACCAGACCACATGCTCCGTCCCGGCACTGTCCACGGCGATTGCCGGGCCGGTGTGGGGGCAGCCCGGGTAGGACCAGTTGTCGTACGACAGGCGTTCCGGTGCCTGGGCCGGAATGAGGCTCGCCGTCACGACATCGCGAATGTTGCCGGGGAAATGCTGCCGCCACGCCGCGACGATGCGGCCATCTGGTGTGGGGGTCAGCGAGACGCGGCAGCAGGGACAGACGGCTCCCCACAGCGCGGTGTTGGGACCCCAGGTCGCTCCGAAATCGTGGGAGGACACGGCAAAGATCCGGGCGTCAGCCTCGCTGGTAGGCTCGTGGCTGGTATCCGGCAGCGGTGCCTGGTGACCATGCATCAGCTCGGGATGTCGCTCGTCGAGCCATGCTGCCACCAGCGTCGTGTCGTCGAGGACGGCCGCGCCAAAGAACGTGTGCGTGCCCGCCGCGCCGGTCGAATCGCTGTTGAGCGTGCGGGGCGCCTCCCACGTCGCGCCGCCGTCGAGCGAGCGGGCCATCCGCATCGCGCTGCCGGGCCACTGGCGCCCCGGCGCTGGCACGCTGCGCGCCCAGAAGATGGCAACGCGGCCGTGAGGCGCGGCCACCAGGCGTGGCGATGACTCGCCGTGCGGCGGACTTGCATCGCCGGAGTCCGGGGTGACCGTGACGGGCGCCGACCAGTTCCGGCCCGCATCCGTTGAGCGCGCGAATTGCACCCGCCAGGATGAATTGACCTGGGCCACCCATGCGGCCAGCACATCGCCGGTGCCGGGGTCCCGAGCCAGGGACACGTCACCCGCCACCGTTGCCCTCGCGGGCGACGAGGCTGGCTCCAGCGTCATTTCGCTCGACCTGCAGGCGGCGAGCGACAATGCCGCCATGCCGGTGAGCGCGAGGCGCACCATGGTCACTGCAGTCCCTCCCATCGCATGCCGACGTAGAACGCCCGGCGGTCGGACGGTTCGAAGTAGCGTCCGGCCGCGTTATCCACCTGCACCGACAGGGACCGCACCGTGTTGGTGAGGTTCCGCACCTCAGCGAACACGTTGCCTCCCAGGCGCGGCACGTCCCACTCCGCGCGCGCGCCAAGCATGAACCAGCCCTCGTTGGTGACGGTGTTGGCGCTGTTCACGAAGAAGCGGTGGGGCGCCCACTCGAGCGACGGCGTCACGCGAATGCCAGCGGGCGCGGCGACTGTGACGGACGCATTGATCAGGTGATTCGCAGCGCCGGGGATGTCATTGTCGCCGTACTGGGCATCATCCACGAACCGATACCTGCCATACGTGTACGCCAGACGCGTGCTCAGGCTTCCCATCGATGCCTCGACTCCCAGCTCGACGCCGTAATGCCGGCTCCTCGGCGCGTTGCGATACGTGGGCACGGTGAATGCCGCGCCCGGAAAGGGGGTCACGTTCTCGTTGAGGATCTCGTGATGCAGTTCCACATCGTAGAGCGACAGGTCCCAGCCGATCGCGCCTTGGCGCCCCCGCGTGCCAAGCTCGAACTGCCACGCACTCTGGCCGACGAGGTCAATGAACCCCGGCTGCGTCAGGCTGTTGAGCTCGAGCAGGAGCGGCGGCTCGAACATCCGGCTTGCATTGGCGAAAAGCTTCGTCTCCGTCGAGGGCACCGCTGCGATCAGGCCGACCTTGGGTGAGAAGGCCCGGAATACGCGCCGATCAGACTGGTTCCCATCCGAGAGAAAATGATCGGCGGCCTCACGCACCGAATATTCGTAGCGGCCGCCGGCAATGAGCGACAATCCAGCCGCCACCTCCACCAGCTGCTCGCCGTACGCGGCCAGGTTGGTCACCTCATCCTTCTGGTCCTTGGCCAGCGCGCCGTGCCTGCCTTCCTCGTTCTGGAATTGGCGATCGTCCATGTTCATGTAGGAGGGTTGGAACCCGATCGTGAGCCGCGAGCGCCGGCCCAGCGGCACGGCGGCATTCTCGTAGCGCACTTCCGCGCCGATGTCCCGACTCTGCTGATTGATGACCCGGAAAATGGGATGATCGATGTCGCGATACTGAAAATAGGGACTCACCTCGAGCCGCTGGGCGGTGCCGAGCTGGGCACGGAGCTGTGCCCCGATGTGGTGCAGGTCGTAGACCCGGCCGTAGCGGCCGTTCACGTTGTCAGGGGCGGCCTGGGTGGGCGACGTGGTGAACTCCGCGCTCGTCAGCGCTCCGGGCAACTGTTCGTTGACATGGGCGAAAAAGTAGAAGGCGCGCAGGTCAACCGCCGATGAAAGCAGGTACCCCCCGTGCAGGTTCACCCGCTCGCGCCGCTGGCCCGACCAGTCCCGGTACCCCGCAAGCCCGGTGTGCGCGTAGCTCGCGTAATAGTCGAAGCGGCCAAGTACATCGCCGGAGGCGACCTGGGACTTGAAGAAGCCGGAGCTCCCGCCCTGGGCCACCACCGTGAGCGGAGGCGCACTGTAGCCGGTGCGAGTCACCACGTTGATGGCGCCGCCCATCGTGGATCCGCCGAACCGCAGCGCATTGGCACCCTTGTACACCTCGATGGCGTCCGCGGTGAGCAGCTCGATGGATTCGAAATCGGTGAAACCATCGGCGTTGCGATACGGCATGCCATTGACCAGCAGGTTGATGCCGCGCGCATGGAAATTGTTGCGGAGCCCGGAACCGCGGATCGAGATCTGGCTTTCGTCCGCCGCGCCAAACCGCGGCTGGATGTAGACGCCGGGCGTGAACTGGAGCGCGTCCTTGAGATTGGCGGTGCGGGCCTTGCCAATCTCCTTCGCGCTGATCAGAGCCACTCCACCCGGCACGTCAGCCAGGCGCGCCTGGCGCTCCTCCTCATCGCGCGGCGTGCCGATCACCGTGATGTCCGCCAGCTGGACCGGTGCCGGCTTGAGCCGGAAGTCGAGCGTCCGATCATCGGTTGAAAAGAGGCTGATTTCGGAGCTGGTGCTGTCGTATCCGGTACGCCGCACCACGATGGTGCGAACGCCGGCGGGGACGCCGGCGAGCCGGTAGCGACCGAGCGAATCGGTGCGAGTCATCGGCGCACCACTGCCGTCGAGCACCAGCGCACCGGCTATGGGCGCTTGGGTCGAGTCGGCGGTGCGGACGGCGCCGCGGACAACAGCGCCGCGCTGCGCTGCCGCCGGGCTGACAAGGCCCGCCGCGCCGGCGAGAACGAGCGCCACGGCCCATGGCCGCAGCACCCACGAACTGAGCGAGTTCATGCATCCCCCTGACGGGACGTGAGGCTCCCGGACTGCCCGGGAGCAATTACAGCTGCTTATGCCTGAAAGCGCTGCGTCAGGGGTGGTGCGGTGGAGGGCGGAAGAAGGTCGAGCGGAAGCTGGGCAGCCGGGCGCTCGTCGGCCCCGGCAACAACAATGCGAGCCGGAACTGCCGCGACGGCAAGCATCCGTCCGTCGGCGGGTGATGCCTGGACCGCCGTGGCAGCACAGGAACCAATGCAATGGCAGTAGGAGTGCCCGCTGTCCGGCGCGTGGTGTGAATCGCCGCCGGCGTGCTGCATGCCGGCACCCTGCATGGCCACGTGCGACGGACAGGGATGGAACGCCTGCACCACCATGCCGCCCAACCCGGGCGACATAAGCAGCAGGACCAGCGCGACTGACCGGGCGCGGCGGAGCAGGGACAGCATGCGTGGAAAGTTAGCGCGAATCGCGGACAGAGGGAACGGATCGAGCGTCGACGGTCTACGGTCGACCGTCGACCAGCAACGGACAGGGCGGGATTCGAACCCGCGAAACGGGGTAAACCGTTTACGCGCTTTCCAGGCGCGCCTCTTCAACCACTCGAGCACCTGTCCTGGTGCGCTGCACGCTCGGCGCTTAGCGCTTAGCGCTTAGCGCTTAGCGCTTAGCGCCCGGCCAAGATAACCGCATCAGCGCGCAGCGCACAGCGCAACGCTCAGCTCCCAGCCGCCGCCTGCCGAGCCCGCGCGCGCTGGCGTGCTGCCTCGAGCACGGCAGCCGATTGAGCACCGGTTCCCGCCACGAGCGAAGCGAGACCGAAGCCCAGCCCCTTCATCGGATTCTGCCAGAGCACGGAGCCGGTTGCCGGGTCCAGCGCAAAGACATTGCCCCGGGTGCTCGCGTACAGCAGCCGGTCATCGCTCACGAGATGGACAAACTCGGCCCCCTTCAGCTTCGTTCGCCATCGCTCGCTGCCCGTGGCCTTGTCGAGCGCCACCACGTGGCCGCGGACTGCTGCGAACAACAGATCATCGGACGGCCACGCCATTAGCCCTCTCCCGAGTCCGACGTTGTGGCCCGGAGCCGATCGGCCCGCCAGATTGCGACACCGAGCCCTGTGAGGCCCACAGCCAGGAACATCAGGCCTGGCGCAGGACGCGGGAAGCCGTCGTTGGGCGGCGGGCAGGTGCCGGTCTCGAGGCAGTAGGATTGCTCGCCGATATCGTTCACGCCGCGGGGAGCGCCCGGCAGCACCCCCTGCAGGGTGGCCAACCCGATCACGAGAGTGGCAATCATGAAGAAGAGTTACTCATTCCTTCACGAATTTGCGAGCCGGTCCCCTAGACATTGCACGCGATGAGCACCATGCCCCTTCGCCCTGCCGCCCCGCGGCCCCTCCCTGAGCTCAAACCCGCTCCCACTCCTCCGCCCTTCAGGCTGCTGGCTGCGCACTTCCTGCTCGTCATCGCCAGCCTGACGCTGGGAAGCGTGGGCGTGATGGTCGTTGCGCCGAAGCTGGCGGTCGGGGATTTCCTCTCACCCCACGTGCTTGCGACGGTTCACCTGTTCACCCTGGGCGTCCTGCTCGCCGCGATTTCCGGCGTGATGCATCAATTCTACCCGATGGCACTGGGCTGGGCGCTGCGAAGCCGTCGCGTAGCGGAAGCGGGCGTCACGCTCCTGATCCTCGGTGTTGCGGCGGTGGTGACCGGGTTCTGGGCCTGGCTGCCCGCGCTCCTGGCAACAGGCTGGGTGCTGATTTTCGGCGCGGTCGGATGCGTCTCGTGGAACCTGCTGCCCGCGCGCCGGCGCGTGCCCGGGGCCCGCCTCGTCGGTGGCTTCGTCAGCGCTGGGCATGTCGCGCTGGGGTTGGCCCTGCTGCTCGCGGCCGGCCGGATCGGCGAATTCCTGCACTGGTGGACCATCGATCGGCTCGGCACCATCGCCGCCCACTATCACCTCGCGGCACTCGGCTTCGGCACCCTCACCGCGGTCGGAGTCGGTTCGCGAATGATCCCGATGTTCCTCGTCTCGCACGGCGCGCCCGCGAAGCCGGTGCCGTGGATTGGCGCAACCGTGGGGCTCGGGCTCGCCTGCTTCATGGTCGGGGCACCGTTTCACCTTCCGGTCCTGCAGTGGTTCGGCGCGTCGTTCATGTTCGCGGGAGTCCTGCTCCACCTCACCGTGGCGCGGTGGTATTTCGCGCGTCGCCTCAGGCGCAATGCCGACCCAGCCATGCGTTTTGTTCGTACGGCATTCATCAATCTCGGGTTTGCAGCGCTCATGGGCGTGGTACTGCTTCTCACTCCAGGCTTCCACGCCGGCCTCTGGGTCGCCTATGCGCTCCTCGGGATCCTCGGATGGCTCATGATGCTCATCATGGGAATCCTCCAGAAGCTCGTGCCGCACCTCGGGCGCATGCATCTCTTCGGACGCGCCGGGAAGCCCATTCCCGATGTCAATCAGCTCCTCCTGCCTCGGATCGCAACGGCGGCGCTTGTCGCTGCGGAGGGCGGGCTCCTCCTGCTGATACTGGGCGCCAGCATGACCAGTACGACAGTGGCGCAGCTCGGCGCTGCACTCTGGACGGCAGGTGTACTGATGGTGGTAGGACAATTCGGACGCATCGTGTGGATGGCGAAGCGCGCGGTGCGCTAAGTGCTTGACGTTCGCCCCCTCGACCCCTCGACCAGGAATCACAATGCCAATCACTCGCACATCGCTCGACCCGTCCCTCACCCTCCGCGAGCTCGTCGAAACGCGGCCACAAACACTCGCCGTGCTGGCCGAGTACGGCATGGATGCCTGCTGTGGCGGAGACCTGACGATCGAGCGCGCCGCGAAGGCGCATGGGGTGGAGCTGGGAATCTTGCTGGGACGATTGGAGTCCGGCCGGTAGGCATAAGGCATGGGGCATGTGACACTTCGCCCCATGCCCGACGCCCCACGCCTTCAGATACGGACAGGGTGGGATTCGAACCCACGATACCGTTGCCGGTATACCGGTTTTCGAGACCGGCTCCTTCAGCCACTCGGACACCTGTCCAACGGCGCACAATGTAGCCGATTTCCGCGCCAAACGGCACCCGCTTGCCGTCCCGCACCGCAACGTTGCGCCCCCTTTCCTCCGCCTTGATGCCGTAGCATCGTTCAACAGGCGCGGGTCCGCCAGGACCCGCCCTGCGTCTGCGGCCGTCGTGGATCCGCAGCATCCCTGTCGTCTGGGAGACATCCGCCTGGTCGCGTGCGCACGAGTCGCAGCGAGGCGGTGGAGGTATGGATGGCACACATCTTCAACGACCGGCGCGAGGCAGGACGCGCGCTGGCCGCCCTTCTTCATTCCTGGATCACCACTGACGACCTCCTCGTCCTCGGACTTCCTCGCGGCGGGGTTCCCGTTGCCTGGGAAGTCGCACGCACGCTGGGCGCTCCACTCGATGTGTGCCTGGTGCGCAAGCTTGGCGTTCCCGGCCACGAGGAGCTTGCCATGGGTGCCATCGCCAGCGGCGGGCTCCGCGTGCTCAATGACGCACTGATCCAGCAGCTCGGCATCCCGGAACGGCTCATCGATGATGTCACACGCCGGGAGGAAAAGGAGTTGCAGCGCCGGGAGCGCATGTTTCGCGGCGACCGGCCCGAACCAGTCCTCAGCGGTCGCACGGTGATCGTGGTCGACGACGGGCTCGCGACAGGAGCCACCATGCTCGCAGCTGTCGCCGCATTGCGGAGCGCCCATCCCGCGCGCATCATCGCGGCAGCACCAGTGGGCGCCACCGATACGTGCGCGGCGCTCAGGCGAGCGGCGGACGACTGCATCTGCGCTGCGACACCGGAGCCGTTCTACGGCGTCGGGGCGTGGTACCTGGACTTCGAGCAGACGTCGGACCCAGAGGTCCGGAAGATCCTCCAGCAAGCCGCCGGGCAGCCGGCCACCCACGGCGGCGGCGCACGCGGGAGGCCACCATGGTCCTGAGGTTGGATCGTCAGCTGATTCATGCGCTGCACGACGCGGCGCATCCGCTGACGCATGTGCCCGCCGATTTCGACCCGATTCTCGCCCGCGCGCGCCGGGCCCAGTTCGTCCTGCTGGGTGAAGCGTCACACGGTACCCACGAGTTCTATCACATCCGCGCCGAGATAACGAAGCGCCTCATTCGGGAGGCGGGATTCACCTCGGTCGCCGTGGAAGCTGATTGGCCCGACGCCTATCGCATCAATCGGTATGTACGAGGGGAGTCGGAGGACCGGGACGCTGCCGAGGCACTGGATGACTTCCGTCGCTTTCCCCAGTGGATGTGGCGCAACGCCGACGTGCTCGACTTCGTGGGCTGGCTCAAGGCGCACAACGCGGACCGGCCTGAAACGGAACGCGCCGGCTTCTTTGGACTGGACCTCTACAGCCTCCATGCTTCGATGGGGAAGGTTCTCGCATTCCTCGATGAGGTGGACCCGGACGGGGCACGGCGAGCGCGGGCGCGCTATGCCTGCTTCGATCACTTCGGCGGCGACCCGCAGGCCTATGGCTATGCAGCGAGCACGGGCCTCGCGCGCTCCTGCGAAGATGAGGTCGTGCAGCAGCTCGTGGAGCTCCGCCGGTCAGCAGCCCTCCATCGGCGGCGTGATGGCCGAATGGCCGCTGACGAGCAGTTTTTCGCCGAGCAGAATGCGCGGATCGTCACGAACGCCGAGGAATACTATCGCGCCATGTTCGGCGGGCGGGTAGAGTCGTGGAATCTGCGCGATCGCCACATGGTGGACACGCTGAACGCGCTGGTGGCCCATCAGGAGAGGACCCGGGACCGAGCCGAGAAGGTGGTGGTGTGGGCGCACAACTCCCACCTGGGCGATGCCCGGGCCACGGAACTGGGCGCTGCTGGCGAATGGAACGTGGGTCAGCTGGTGCGTGAGGCACACGGCCACGCGGCCCTGCTGGTGGGCTTCCTGACCCACACCGGGTCGGTCACGGCCGCATCCAACTGGGACGCGCCGGCGGAGCGCAAGGTGGTGCGGCCGTCCTTGCCGGGGAGCTATGAGGCGCTGTGCCACGAGACAGGACGCCCGGGATTGCTGCTCGATCTGCGGGAACAGAACGATGCGGTCGCCGCGCTGGGCGAAGCGCGGCTCGAGCGCGCCATCGGCGTCATCTACCGGCCCGAGACCGAACGGGTCAGTCACTATTTCCGGGCCGTGCTGCCGAGGCAGTTCGATGCCGTGCTGTTCTACGACGAGACACGCGCCGTTGAGCCACTGGAGCGCATGGCAGAATGGGATCAGGCGGAAGTGCCCGAGACGTACCCGACGGCGTTGTAGACGAGGAACGAGGACGAGAGACGAGACGAGGGACGCATGTCGATACTCTCGGCTCTCGTCGATCCAAGGAGAACCCAACGATGGCCCTCACCACTCGCGATATCCACCAGCGCCCGGTCGAAGTGCACGCCCGGCGTGCCGTGCTGCATGGGGACCTGGCGATTCCGGAGCAGGCGCAGGGGGTCGTGCTCTTCGCGCACGGCAGCGGCAGCAGCCGCTTCAGTTCGCGCAATCGGGCCGTGGCGCAGTACCTGAACGCCGGTGGCTTTGCCACGCTGCTGCTGGATCTGCTCTCGGCGGACGAAGAAGCGGTGGATCAGGTCACCGGCGAGCTGCGCTTCGACATTCCCTTCCTCGGCGAGCGTCTCACTCTTGCGGCCGATTGGCTCGCCCGCGAGTCGGAGACGGCGCCCATGCCGCTTGGCCTCTTTGGCGCGAGCACCGGAGCGGCCGCAGCCCTCATCACCGCGGCGGGGCGGCCCCAGCTGGTGCGCGCCGTCGTCTCGCGAGGCGGGCGCCCCGACCTTGCCGCACCGGTCCTCAGCCGCGTCCGGGCGCCCACACTGCTCATCGTGGGCGGCGCTGACGAAACCGTACTGGCGCTCAATGAGCACGCGTACAACGAGCTCCAGTGCGAGAAGCGCATGGCAGTCGTTCCCCGCGCGACACATCTCTTTCCCGAGCCCGGTGCGCTTGAAGCGGTGGCCCGGCTCGCGTTGGGGTGGATGAGGGCGAAGGTTGGTCGGGACTGAGAGCTGAACGTTGAAAGCTGAGCGACAACGATGCGCACAGCGCATAGCGCACAGCTACTCGCCCCCGGCCCGCCCCGCCCGCCACAACCATACCGTCCCCACCAGCGCGGCAAGTGCAGACGATGCGAATACCGCGATCTTGGCCGCCGCGAAATCGCTCGCCCGCGGAAATGCTTCGCCGGCAATGAAGAGGGACATGGTGAAGCCGATGCCGGACAGGAGGCCCGCGCCAAGGACCTGTGACCACGAGTACCGGGCTGATTTGGTCGCAAATCCGAGCCGCACTGCCAGGGCACTTGCCACGGTCATGCCCAGCGGCTTGCCCACGACCAGTCCCATCACGATAGCCAGCATCAGCCGCTCGTGTCCTTCCACCACGCTCGCGCTCAGCACCACTCCCGCATTCGCAAGCGCGAAGATCGGCAGCACGACGTAATTCGATCGCAGGGACATGGTGCGCAGCAGGCGGTCGGCCGGGGATTCCAGGCGCCCATGCACCGCGTCCAGCGCCTCCATCGCGGGCGCAGATGGGCCAAGGTGAAGGACCTCCTCGCTGCGCCGAGCTTCGGCCACGAGGATGGCATTGGCCTGTGCCATCAGGGCCCGGGCGTTGGCCGGGTCGCGGGTCGGAATGAAGAGCGCGAGAAGGACACCGGCAAGCGTGGCGTGCAGTCCACCGAGGAAAATGGCCATCCAGAGGAGGACACCGAGCACCAGGTAGGGCGTGACCCGATAGACCCGCGCCCGGTTGAAGACGGCGAGGAGGCCCACGATTCCCACGGCCGCGAGCAGAAAGCCGGGGTGCAGTGCTTCGGAATAGAAAATGGCGACGACGAGGATCGCCGCAATGTCGTCAACGATCGTTGCCGCCGTGAGGAAAATGCGCAGTTCCACGGGCACGCGGCGGCCAAGCATCACAATCAGCGCGACCGCGAACGCGGTATCGGTCGCCATGGGAACGCCCCAGCCGTGCGCCCACGGTCCGGAGGGGAGTACCAGCCGATAGAGAAGAGCGGGAATGAGGACACCGCCAAGGGCTGCGGCCACCGGCAACGCCGCCGCTCGGCGGTTGGAGAGGTGCCCAGTGCTGAATTCGCGCTTGATCTCGAGCCCGACCACCAGGAAGAAGACCGTGAGCAGGCCGTCATTGACCCAGCGGAGCAGCGGCAGGCGGAAGGTACTGTTGCCAACCTGGAAACCGAGTGTCTGCCGCCAGAATGCCTGGAATGCCTCTCCGAAGGGAGAATTGGTCAGCAGTACTGCCACGATCGTGGCGAACAGCAGCAGCAGGCCGGCCGCGGGGGCCCATCGAGCAAAATCCAGCGCCGCAGTCCGGACCCGATGACCCAGCGAGCCGAGGAGTGCCTCGGAGAAATCGTGCGAGTCCCAGAGACCGTCGTACTTCCGGCCATTGATGAAGAACGTTGGCGTGAGCCGGACGCCACTGGCGTGGGCACTCGCATCATCCTCTTCCACCCGCTCGCGCGCACGCGCGGCCTCCGCGGGCGCCGCCGGCACAGGATCGTCGTCCAGGTTCAGTTCGCTTGCGACGGCCCGCAGGTCATCCTCGGTCAGCGTCGGCGACCGGGTCATCAGCGTCACGTGGGCGTCCCAGAACCGGCCTCGCTGCCCAGCGCGCTCGGCCAACACTGCCGCCCGGCGCGCAATGTCGACTCCGGGCAGCGGGCGATGGCGGAAGACATAGCGAAGCCGGTCACCGAACTCATCCCGGACTTCAGCGATGCGTTCGTTGGCCGCTCGGCAGTAGGGACAGGCATAACTGCCGTATTCCACGAGCGTAATTCCGGCGTCGACGGGGCCGAGACCGTGATCCCGGTTGGGGTCGACGGCCGGCGTCAGCCGGTTCAGGGAGGGTACGGCGGGGCTCACTCGATGCCGGGACTGGTTGGGGACACGAACTCACGAATGGTCGTCGGTCGTCGGCTTGCAGTCGTCAAAAGCATAACATGGATCGGATGAACGAGTTGCCTGTTTTCGAGGACCGATGGCCGACGACCGGCGCCCGAGGAGGTGCTCGTGTCCCAGGTGAATTCATAGCCGAGGATCGAACCGGAACCGGCGCTCCGACATGACCGTCACCTTCGCGAAATCGGCGTGCGCCGGATTGAGCAGATAATCCCGTTCCTCGGGCATGGGGGCCGCTGGAACGCTCAACACGCAGCTCTGGCCGGCAGCAAGCCAGGCGTCGCCCAGCGCCCGGCAGTCGGGAGGCGCGGGGCTCTGGTTCCAGCGTGCCGGAAGGCGGGACTCGTCCAGGACTTCCGTCCTCACCTGATCGGGGATCTCGATGGTCATCAGCAGGAGATCGCCCGGTGCGTCGGCAGGATCGACGTGCACCAGCAGCTCCAGCGCAGCCAGCGATGCGGTGCTCGCAGTGTAGATCAGTGGCGTGCCGGGCGAGTTCCATCGGCCGCCGTAGCGCCGGGCGCCCTCGCTATCGAGCGCCCGGCAGGCGGAGCGGCAGCTGCGGCAGGCGAGCGTGGCGTGCGGCCTGGCACCAGAGCGCGTCATCGGTCGTCGGTCTTCAGTCGTCGCGAGTTGTCAGCGACCAAAATCCGATGACCCACGACCCGGGCGCAGGCACGACCTGCTCAGCTGAAGACTCCACTCTCCACCCGCCCCAGCACCCGCTCCACGGCCAGGGCACCGGCATCGCTGTCAAGCAGGTCGAGCGGGCGGGCGCCGCCCAGGGCGCGATTGTCCTGCCGCAGCCAGTGCAGCCCCTTGGCCGAACTTCCCAGCGCTTCCTCGGCGCGGGAGACGAGCCGCGCGACACGCGCCAGCCGGTCAGATTCGTCGGGCGAGAGCCGGCCGCCGGCGGCTCGCTTGCGCTGCAGCGTGCGCGGGGAGCCCACGAGGGGATACAGCTCTCCCGCCGCGATCCAGCGGACGAAATAGTCGAGTGCGGCAACGGGCAGCCCGGCCCGCACCAAGGCGGCGAGCTCCATCTCGGAGCGGACCTGGTGCTTGAGGAAGGGTCGCCCACCCAGCTTGGCGGCGACGGTCTGTGCGGTCATGCGCGACCTCCTGCGACAAATGACGTATCAGTTATACGCTATTGGCGGGAGACGGTTCAGGGCCGAGGGGCCGACGGGTCGAGGAGTCGAGGAGTCGAGGAGTCGAGGGCTCGCAAGCGCAGCTAACGTGCCGAGTTGAATCCGTCCTACCGGACGGCCCTGTCCGCCCTACCCCCTCCGCCCTATGAAGAACCGCTTCAGCATCTCGCCGCACTCGTCGGCCATCAGGCCGCCGATCACTTCGGGACGATGGTTGAGCCGAGGATGGCGGAGGAGATCGTAGACGGAGCCGGCCATGCCGGCGCGCGGATCCCAGGCGCCGAAGACCACCCGCTCCACTTTCGAAAGAATGATGGAACCGGCGCACTGGGCGCACGGCTCCATGGTGACGTAGAGGGTGGCGGTGGGCAGGCGGTCCTCGCCCCCGGCCTCGAGCGCGCGGCGAATGGCGAGCAGCTCCGCATGGGCAGTCGGGTCGTTCCGATGAATCGTTTCGTTATGTGCCTCGGCGATGATGGCGCCGTCCCGCATGATGACCGCCCCCACCGGGACTTCATCCCTGACCGCGGCCGCGCGCGCGAGCCGGAGCGCCGCCGTCATGCCGGTCAGGTCCGACGGGGATGGCGTCCCCCTACGCACGCGCCGCCTCGGCCATGGTCGCCTCCCGAGCAAAAGCCAATTCCCCGCCCTTGGCATCCACGACGATCGTGTCGCCTTCCCGGTACTGGCCTTCCAGCACCGCCAGCGCGATGGGATTCTGCAGGTCACGCTGGATGACGCGCTTGAGCGGCCGCGCGCCGTAGACCGGATCATAACCCCGGTTGGCCAGGAGTGCGCGCGCCTCGGGGGTGACCCGCAGATGCAGCTGTCGCGCGTCCAGCAGCTTCTCGAGGTGCGCGAGCTGCAGCCCCACGATATGCGAGAGATCGGCGCGCGAGAGTGGATGGAAGACGATGACATCGTCCACCCGGTTGAGGAACTCGGGCCGGAAATGGTCCCGGAGTTCGCCGCGCACGGCCTCCTCCACACCGGCCCACGCCTCATCGCCCGCTTCCGCCCCGGCCTCGACGATGTACTGGCTGCCGATGTTGGAGGTCATGATGATCACGGTGTTCCGGAAATCCACGGTCCGGCCCTGGCTGTCGGTCAGCCGGCCGTCGTCGAGGATCTGCAGCAGCAGGTTGAAGACGTCGGGATGCGCCTTCTCGATCTCGTCGAAGAGCACCACGCTGTACGGCCGGCGGCGCACCGCCTCCGTCAGCTGGCCGCCCTCTTCGTAGCCGATGTAGCCCGGTGGCGCGCCAATCATGCGCGCCACCGTGTGCTTCTCCATGTACTCCGACATGTCGAGTCGCACCATGGCGCGTTCGTCGTCAAAGAGGAATTCCGCGAGGGCCCGCGCCGTCTCGGTCTTGCCCACGCCCGTCGGTCCCAGGAAAATGAACGATCCCGTGGGACGATTGATATCCTGCAGGCCGGCCCGGCTGCGCCGA
>DASTFH010000131.1:0-3931 GCA_035708725.1 Gemmatimonadales bacterium
CCGTCGTCTCTCGTCCCTCGACCCCTCGACCTCTCGACCATGAAATACATCCTCCTCATCTACGTTGATAACGACCTGCTCAACGCGCTGCCGGCGGGCCAGTTTGACGGCATGATGCGCGATTGCCTTTCGCATGCCGACGCTCTGAAGCAGGACGGCCGGCTGATCGAGTCGCAGATGCTGGAGGACGCGCCCACGGCGCGATCCATCCGGGTGCGGGACGGGAAGCTCCGGACCACCGATGGACCGTTCGCCGAGACCAAGGAAGTGCTGGGCGGGTTTAACCTGATCGAGGCGACAGACCTGGAGGAGGCGACCAGGATCGCGGTGCAGAATTTCCCGTGGGCGAGTGTCGGGTGCATCGAGGTGCGACCGGTGCGGGATATCGGGATGGTGGCGGAGCGGGTGGGGTGGAGGGACGGGCGTAGGGCATAGGGCATAGGGCGTAGGGCACAGGGCTTGCGGCGGGTCGCGGGTCGCGGGTCGCGAGCCACTACGCAGTCCAAGACGCGCCGGCTGCGGTGGCATCCCCATGATTGCTCGTTCCTTACAGTGAACAGAATGGGGAAGTGCTGCATCGCGCTTGCCGCCTGGGCAGGCAGCGAACGGGCCAGCGGCCGGCGGCGGACCCAGGTCCGCAGTCTTTCCGGATTCGACTGCGCGGCGTAAGATGGAAACGACGCGAGGTTGCTGGCTGCGTGACAGGCCTGGGCCAGCAGCGCTCCACTCCCTGACGGGACAATCCATGGCGAAGCCCACCACCGTTGCCGACTATCTCGCCGGGACGCCGCCAGCAGCGCGGCGGGCCCTCAAGCAGCTCCGAACGGCCATCAAGGTGGCAGCCCCCGGCATCACCGAGCGCATCAGCTATCGCATCCCGGCATTTGAGCTGGACGGCCGGTACGTTCTGTACATTGCTGCGTTCAAGCAGCATGTCAGCGTGTATCCTGTGACCTCCGGCATGCTGGCCAGATACGGCAAGGCAATCGCGCCGTATCGGGCAGGGAAGGGCACGCTCCGGTTCCCCCTCGACGCACCGATTCCCGTCGATCTCGTGGCAAAACTGGCCAAAGTCCGAGTGCGCGAGCTGCGCGCATGAGTTGCGCAAGTCCTTGAATCACCCCATGCACGTTGGCCCATCACAACCGAGGAGCCACAATGACGCGACGCAGCATAGCAGTAACTCTCCTCGTCGTGGTGGCACTGGTGCCGGCCGGCCTACTGCTGCTGCAAGTCTTCGGCGGGAGCGCATGGGCGGTTCCACTGCGGCATGATCCCGGAATCTCGTGGACGCTCTTGACCGAGAGGCCCCGGTACCGCGTCCTGCGCGACTACGCTGAGCCAGGGGCGACCCGCAGCCTGCACCAGCACGCCGATGCGACCTGGCATGTGCTGACGCTGGCCACCGGCACGCTCGTCCTCACGGTCGATGGAGAGGCCCCGGTCAAGCTCTCGGCCGGCCAGAGTTATTCCCTCAAGGGCGGCGTGACCCACACATTCACGAATCTCGGCACCGAAACCGCCACGATTATCGAGGTCTTCGGCAAGAGGCGACCTTGACCGCCCTTGAGGACGAGGGTCGAGGTTGAACGACACTTCCCAAGGAGCAACCAATGGATGAACTCATCAGTCTGGTGGCCCAGAAAACCGGGCTCGCCCCCGACACGGCACGAACAGCAGTAGATACCGTACTCGGCTTCCTCAGGGATCGCCTGCCGGCGCCGATCGCGAGCCAGCTCGAGGGCGCGCTCAGCGGCAAGGGTACCAGTATCGACGAGATCACCAAGGGCATCAGCGGGATGATGGGCTGACCTTCACCGAATCAAGGCACATGACATGGTTCGCCAACTTCTCCGCTGCCTGCTCGCGACCTCGCTGCTCACTGCCAGCGCCACCGTGACCTCGGCCCAGACACCATCGGCGCCCACCGCCGAAGCCGTCACCCTGCCGCGTGATCATGGCCAGCTGGTCGGGACGCTGCTCATCCCGCACTCGACCAGCCCGGTTCCAGTGGTGCTCCTCATCGCCGGCTCGGGGCCCACCGATCGCGACGGCAATGGGCCGGGCTTCACTCCGGCCTCCCTGAGGCAGCTCGCCGAATCGCTTGCCACTCGCGGCATCGCCACACTCCGCTACGACAAGCGTGGCATCGCCGGCAGCGCATCGGCCATGGGTTCCGAATCGGACTTGCGGTTCGAGATGTATGCCGACGACGCGGCGGGATGGATTGGCCTGCTCAAGGCTGATCGCCGCTTCTCGCGCGTGATCGTCGCCGGCCACAGCGAAGGCGCACTACTGGGACTCCTGGCACTGCGCAGGTCGAAAGCAGCCGGGTACATTTCACTCGAAGGCCCTGCGCGCCCTGCCAACGAGGTGCTGCATGACCAGCTCGCCAGGCAGCTGACCCCGGCATTGCTCAGCCAGAGCGACACCATCCTGGCCCGGTTGACCCGGGGCGAGAGCACCGACTCGACACCGCCGGTGCTGGCCGCGCTCTTCCGTCCGAGCGTCCAGCCCTATCTGATTTCGTGGTTCAAGTACTCGGCGGCCACGGAACTTGCGCAGCTCGACATCCCCTGCCTCATCGTCCAAGGCACGCACGACGTGCAGGTGGATACCACGGAAGCCGACCTGCTGCACCGTGCGAACCCGCGCTGCACGATGGCGCGCATCGAGGGAATGAACCACGTGCTGAAGATGACTCCGGCCGACATGGCGAGCCAGATGCCGAGCTATCGCGGTCCCGATGCCCCGCTCTCGGGGGAACTGGTGCAGGCGGTTACCGCATTTGTCACCGCCGTGGGCAAGTGACGGAGATATGAAGTATCCAGGTCTGCGCATCAACTGGTGCGCTGCGCTCGCGGCCATGGTGCTCGGCGCACGCCCAGCCACCGCCCAGCAGCCGCCTGCCCTCGCCGGCCACTACATGGCCTGCTTTTGGGGAGCGGATACCAGCCGCCCCGCGTGTGGGACTCTCACGCTGACACCAACCACGGTGTGTGGGTCAGCACTCGACGGCTATTACTCCGTGCTGTTCAGCGCGCTCCGGTCGCGGGATTCCACGGCGCCTCGACCGGCCGATGAACTTCGCTTCACCTGGCAGTCCACCCCGGATGGTTCTGTCACGTTCACCCGGACTATTTTCGTATCCGACTCGTTGCTGGGCGGCGAGACACGCTGCAAGCTGACGAATTCCAGTGAATTCGAGGCATGGGGCAAGGTTGCCCATGACTCGATCGCAGGAAGGTGGGGGACGTCCTTCCACTGGGGTGGCACTGACACCCTCGGCACCTTCGTCCTGCGGCGCATG
The DNA here is from genome assembly GCA_035708725.1 of Gemmatimonadales bacterium. Classification (GTDB taxonomy): domain Bacteria; phylum Gemmatimonadota; class Gemmatimonadetes; order Gemmatimonadales; family GWC2-71-9; genus CAMLHP01. Next base: position 3,311 of record DASTFH010000131.1, read on the forward strand.
CCGCATTAACCCGCGAGATACGATGACTCAAGTCTCTCGACAACTCGACTCGTCGACCCCTCGACCCCTCGACTCCGAGATCCGCCAGCTCGAAGAGCAGTCCCGCACCGCATTTCTCGCCGGCGATGTGGACACGCTCGACCAGCTCTGGGCCGACGGCTTCGTCGTCAACTCGCCATTGGAGCAGGTGAACGAACGCGCGGGCGTCCTCAAGCTGCTCCGATCGGGGCGCATCCGGCACACGTCGCTCGAGGTCGAGATCGAACGCATCAGCCAGCATGACGATGTGGTGATCGTCATGGGCAATGACACGGTGACCGATCCGCCCGATGGCAAGGTCACCCACCGCCGCTTCACGAATGTCTGGCAGCTGCAGCAGGGTCGCTGGTGCATGATTGCGAGGCATGCGCAGGCCGTTAGGGGTTAGGGGTCGGGGATTCGAGGGCTGAGCACTCAGCGCAGAGCTCACAGCTCACAGCTCACAGCGCAGCACGGAGGCGGAAAGCGTGACCAAAACCCAATACTACACCGCCACCAGTCTCGACGGCTTCATCGCCGACCCGCATAACAACCTTGATTGGCTGATGCAGTTTCCCGAGGGACCGGGCGACAGCTACGAGA
>DASTFH010000132.1:0-5517 GCA_035708725.1 Gemmatimonadales bacterium
CTTGATACCGGTCTCGAAAATCTCGGTCTTGGGTTCGAGGTCGGTGAACTTGGGCGTCTCGCGATGGATGGGCCAGCGCTCGGCGTCCTCCGGAATGGGTGCCCCTCCGTCCACCGGCTCGCCCAGCACGTTGAGGATCCGGCCCAGCGGCACGTCGCCCACCGGCACCGTGATCGGGCCGCCCTGGTCCACGATCTCCATCCCGCGCCGCACCCCGTCGGTGCTGCTCATGGCGACCGCGCGCACCTGGTTCTGGCCGATGTGCTGCTGCACCTCGGCCGTGACATGGATGTCGCCGCTGTCGAGACGCAGGGCGTTATAGATCTCCGGCAGCTTCTCGGGCTCGAATTCCACGTCGAGCACCGGTCCGATGACCTGAACGATCCTGCCGATGTTGTGGGTCGCGACTGTCGTTGCCATTCTGTGGTTCCTGTAAAGGTCGTCGGTCTTCAGTCTTCAGTCATCGGCCAGCACGCATCGGCCAGAGACTGGCGACCGATGACTGACGACCGACCACTATCCCTGCAATGCCGCCGCACCGCCGACGATCTCGGCGATCTCCTGGGTGATCGCGGCCTGCCGCAGGCGATTGTAGGTGCGCTTGAGCCCGTCGAGTATCTCGCCTGCGTTGTCGGTGGCGTTCTTCATCGCGGTGCGCCGGGCTCCGTGCTCGCCCGCCGCCGTCTCCACCAGGCCGCGATAGAGCGCGTTCCGGACGTAGAGCGGCAGCAGCCGCTCCAGCAGCGTCGTTGCGTCCGGCTCGAGCAGGTAATCAGGCCGTGGGCCGCTCCGCTCCGGCGTCTCCACCGGAAGGATGCGCATGACGGCCGGCGGGGTCGCAATGGCGCTCTCGAAGCGGGCGTAGACCAGGTCCACGCTCGCGAGCTCACCCCGCTCATACTGTTCCGTGAGCGGCGCCATCACCTCGGTGGCCTGCGCGGCGGTCGGCCGGTCGCCGATGTCGATCCGCTCCAGCGCCAGCTTGCGGCCGAGATAGCGGAAGTAGCCGATTCCCTTCCGGCCGATGCCGTACAGGTCCACCGTGAGTCCCTGCTGCTCCAGCTCGGCGATGCTCCGGCGCGCTTCCTTGATCAGGTTGGAATTGAAGCCACCCGCGAGGCCGCGGTTGGATGTCACGAGAATGACGGCGGCACGCGTCGGGCCGCCCTTCGACGGCGGCTCCGGCCGGCGCAGCAGCGGGAAATCGCCCGCCAGTTCCGGCGTGACGAGCCCGGCGATCACCTCGCGGAGGGCTTCGGCGTAGGGCCGCGCGGCGATCACCCGGTCCTGGGCACGCTTCAGCTTGGACGTGGAGACCAGCTCCATCGTCCGCGTGATCTTCCGCGTGTTCTGGACCGACCGGATCCGGCCCCGGAGTGCCTTGGTCTTGGCCATTACTCGGCGGCGAAGACGTGCTGGAACGCCTCGATGGCCGATCGCAGGCTGGCCACGAGATCGTCAGTCAGTTCCTTCTTGCTTCGGATGCCTTCCAGCACCTCGGGACGCTGGGCTTCGAGGTACTTGAGGAAGTCGCGCTCCCACTGGCGGATGTGCTTCACGTCCACGTCGTCAAGGAAGCCATTGGTGACGGCATAGATGATGGCCACCTGCTTCTCGACCGGCACCGGCTGGTACTGCGGCTGCTTCAGCACTTCCACCAGGCGAGCACCCCGGGCCAGCTGGCGCTGGGTGGCCGGATCGAGGTCCGACCCGAACTGGGCGAATGCTTCCAGCTCGCGGTACTGCGCCAGCGAAAGGCGCAGCGGGCCGGCGACCTTCTTCATGGCCTTGATCTGCGCGTTACCGCCCACGCGGCTCACCGAGATGCCGGCATCCACGGCCGGACGCACGTTGGAGTAGAACAGGTCGGTGGTGAGGAAGATCTGGCCGTCGGTGATCGAGATGACGTTGGTCGGGATGTACGCCGACACGTCGCCCGCCTGGGTTTCGATGATGGGCAGCGCGGTCAGGGAGCCACCGGGCTTCTTGATGCGCGGGTCGAGCTTGATGGTTTCCTTGTCTTCGGAAATCTTGGCCGCGCGCTCGAGCAGGCGGCTGTGCAGGTAGAAGACGTCGCCCGGATAGGCCTCGCGCCCCGGCGGACGCCGAAGAATGAGCGAGAGCTGCCGGTACGCCGCGGCCTGCTTGGACAGGTCGTCATAGACGCAGAGCGTGGCCGCGCCCTCTTCGTACATGAAATATTCGGCGATCGCGCAGCCGGCGTAGGGCGCGATGTACTGCAGCGGCGCCGGATCGGAGGCCGACGCCACGACCACGATGCTGTACTCCATCGCGCCGGCCGCCTTGAGGCGCTCGACCACCGTGGCCACGGTGGAGCGCTTCTGGCCGATCGCGACGTACACGCAGATGACGCCGGTTTCCTTCTGGTTCAGGATCGTGTCGACCGCGATGGCGGTCTTGCCGGTGCCGCGGTCGCCGATGATCAGCTCGCGCTGGCCTCGGCCGATCGGGATCATGGCATCGATGGCCTTGATCCCGGTCTGCATCGGCTCCTTCACCGGCTGGCGCACGATGATGCCGGGCGCAATCATCTCCACCGGGCGACGCTTGTCGGTCTCGATGGGTCCCCGGCCGTCCACCGGACGGCCCAGCGCGTCAACCACGCGTCCAAGCATCGCCGGGCCCGCCGGCACTTCCAGCAGGCGGCCAGTGCGGCGCACTTCGTCGCCTTCCTTGAGCTTCAGATAGTCGCCCAGGATGGCGCAGCCGACGTTGTCTTCTTCGAGATTGAGCACCAGGCCGGTTACGACTTCGCCGGTTTCATGGGCGGTGAACTCGAGCATTTCACCGGCGGTGGCGGACATGAGTCCGTACACGCGCGCGATGCCGTCGCGCACTTCGAGCACGGTGCCGACTTCAGCGACGTCAACCGTCGCGAGGTCCGCACTCTCGATTTCGCGGATGAGAATGTCCTTGAGCTCGCCGGGACGGAGGATCGTATCGGTGGCCATTGGCGTCCTGTGGTTGCCGCAGTGAACGGGTCCGAAACTAGCTTGTGAAAATAATCACAATGGGAAATGGAGGGAAGGGGGACGACGGAATTGGCAGGATGGGCAGGATGGGCAACTTGGTCGCTGGCTGCAGGCTGCTGGTCTTGTCCGCCTCGTCCGTCCACCCGCCCATCTCGCCCATCCTCTCACCCCCGCGACCGCATCTTCCCCTTGACGAAATGCGCCAGCACACCACGCGGCCCGAGCCGGGCGAGGCCGCTGCATGCGACGCCAGCGATGCGCAGCGCGGTGCTGTTGAGATGGGCGGCGGATGAAAACCCGAGCAGCTGGGCGGTTGCTCGCGGCGGGTAGCCGGGGTTCTGCAGCAGTTGGCTCGCCGTCGCGATCCGGGTGAGGTCGATGACGCGCTTGAGATTGGGCGCCCCGCCCGCGCCAAATTGCCGGGATAGATGCTCCCGGCTCACACCCATCCGCTCGGCGAGCTCGGCGGTGCGAAGCGGCCGTTCCACGTCGGTCACCAGGCGGTCCCACGCCTGCCGCTGCATGTCCTCGTCCAGCCGGAGGACCCGGACCGCATCGGCCATCGCCTTGCGCCGCCGCGCAGTGAGGGAGATCCGCGACAGCATCTCGCCGAGAATGGCGTCATCGACATCGGCGACGGCGATGGCGGCTGCGCCGATGTCCAGCGCGCGCATCAGCGCGCGGGCATCGTCGGGTCGGAAAGCGCCGAAGGCGAGAATGGGAATGCCGGGAAATCGGTCGGTCAGCGATGCTGTGCCAGTATCGCCGAGCCGTGACGGGTGCAGCACGATCACGTCGGTGAGGTGCTGCTCGAGATGGCGCTCGAGCGCCTGCGGCGTGCGGCAGGCCACCAGCCGCGGGCCACCGCGGGGCAGCGCGCGGCGCAGCGATACCAGGGCTGCCCGGTCGTCGAGCAGCGCGGCCACCACCGGCATGGTCAGCCCTGCGACGGTTCGGGAAGGGGGGCCGGCCGGCCCGCGCCGATCGCGACCAAGGTGCGCTCCATGTCTCCAGCACGCTTCAGCACGCCGCGCGCATTGTCGTAGGACAGCTTGTCCAGCGCATCGGGCAGCACGAGCCACCGGTAGTCCGTGATGCCCTCTTCGGCTTGCGGCACCGGGTCGCCGGCGGGCGATTCGAGCAGGAAGAAATGGCAATACTTGTGGATGGCCCGGCCCCGGAAGCGGAAGTGCCAGTCGATCACACGGATCGGGCCCTGGAGGATGAGATGGGTCAGCCCCGTTTCCTCGGCCGTTTCCCGGACAGCGGCATCCGCCGGCGATTCATTCTCCTCGAGGTGCCCCTTCGGAAACCCCCAGTTGCCATAGGAATCCCGGATCAGGAGAAAGCGGGCCTGGCCATCGTCGTCGCGCCGGAAGACGATGCCGCCAGCGCTCACCTCAAGGTCAGCACGTCGCTTGCCCATCAGAACACCGAGATCTTGATGTACTTGCGCGGATGCGCCTGGAAATCCGTCATGAGTTCGCGGAACTGCTTCATCGTGGCGGCCGTCTCGCTGTAGAGCGTCGAGTCGGTGGCGAGCATGCCGAGCGTGCCGTTGCCGGCCTGGATCTGCGCGAGCAGCGTGTCCATTGCCTGGATCACGTTGATGAGACTGGCCTGGTTCTGCTGCAGCGCCGTCATCACCTGGCGGAAATCCGCCGACGCCGTCCGCAGGTCGGCGCTGGCGGCGGCGCCATTGTCGAGAATGGAGCTCAACTGCCCGTGCGCAGTGGCACTGTCGATCCGTGCCACGGTGCGGTCGAGGTTGCGCGACACGTTGGCGAAACTGTTGGCGGTGACTTCCGCGTTGGCGCCCACCCGGTCGATGCGAGCGCTCTGGGTCTTGGTGAAGGTGACCAGCCGGCTGGAAATGGCGGCGAGGTCGAGGACGCTCTGCCGGAACTCCTTGAGCGCCGTGCTGTCAAACGCGCCCTGGATACGGCTCGTCACCTCGGCCACGTCGCCCGCGATGCGGCTCGCCTGGGCGGTCAGCTGGCCGATGTCCGGCAGCGTGGCGCCAGGCCAGGCATCGCCACCCGCCTGGTCGCTCTCGATGAGCGCGGCCCGCACGTTGGGATCATCCGGCAGCGGGTCGAAGGAAATGATATTGGCGCTCCAGCCGCCAAAGAGACTCGCTGAGGACGCGATGACGGCCGGCTTCCGTGGCAGCTGGACCTTGGTTTCCAGCTCGAAGTCGGTCTCCACCCAGTCATCCCCTGCCAGGCGGATGGCGGCGACCTTGCCGACCTTCACGCCCCGGAGCGTCACCGGATTGCCGACCTGGAGCCCGTCCACCGTCCGGAAACGCGCCGAGTAATGCCTGGGCTGCGCACCGATATGAATCTCGCCCAGCCAGAGAGCGCCCACGATCACCACGGCAAGCGCGATGAGCACGGCAGCTCCGACGGCGAACTCGTTGGTCTTCTTCACTGCTGCGTCCTCCCGGGCGCCGGCGCATCGGGCCGCCCCTCAATGAACTGGCACACCACCGGATCGTCGGAGGCGCGCATCTCGTCGACGC
>DASTFH010000133.1:0-3438 GCA_035708725.1 Gemmatimonadales bacterium
ATCAGCCATCGCGGATCAATCTTCCGCTCGGCCGCGCGCGCAGTGCTGGCCCGGTATCGCCGAGGCCAGCGGGTGACGGTGTACTACGATCCCGATCATCCCCAACTGGCGGTGCTGGAGCCTGGCAGCAGCTTTGGCGGCATCTGCCGGGTCGTGGTAAGCCTGGGCGTGATCGGGCTGGGACTCTGGCTGTTCTACGGCAATCCTCTCTCGTGAATTGCCGGTCAACGACCCGCGACCCGACCGCCGAACCGCCGAGCCTGTCGATTCCGCGATCGCTCATTCGTCGAGTGGACAGGAGGCAGCCAGGAATCCGTCCCGTCCACGCACACCGAGGGCCTGACATGCGACTCGACATCTACCTCAATTATCCGGGCAACTGCGAGGCAGCGTTCCGGTTCTATGAGCAGCACCTGGGAGGGAAGATCACCGGCGTCAGCCGGCACGGCGAGCAGCCGGGCAGCAGCAATCTTCCCGCAGAGTGGAACGGCAAGATCCTTCACGCGCGAATTGAAATTGGCAATAGCGTCCTCATGGGCGCGGACATTCCATCGGCCGAGCCGATGCGGAGTGCCTACCTGACGCTGACCGTGGACTCAGCCGAACAAGCGGAGCGGCTGTACGCCCTGCTGTCTGATGGCGGCCAGATCTTCATGAAGATGGAGGAGACGTTCTTTGCCTTACGCTTCGCGATGCTCCGGGACCGGTTCGGGACGTCGTGGATGCTGTTGTGTGAGCGGTGAGCTATGAGCTGTGATCTGTGAGTTGTGCCCTGGACCCTCGACCCTCGACCCTAGTCCCTAGTCCCTAGTCCCTTAATCTCGAGCAGCGCCCGCAGCAGCAGCACGACCGCCACGGCGTACAGCCACCAGGCCAGGTCGGGCTGGAAGGCGGCGATCACTTTCCATGGTGCAGAGAAGAGCACGAGCCAGGCGACTGCGATCGGCACGATGAGCCAGGCGATCGCGGCGATGCTCGCGTGACGCACCAGCGTCCCCTTGCTCTCCGCAGCCAATTGGGCGAGCCGCCGGAAGTGCCGAGGAGTCCGGAGGAGGACGATGACGATCAACACGGTGAGTGCCAGGAGCAGCAGATTGAACATCAAGGTCAGGCGCTCGTGGCCCGGTCCCTGGTCAGGCGGGGGCTGAGTGGTGGCCAGGCTCAGGATGACATGTGCCATGCCGCGCACCGTGGCGCCATCCAGCACCGACGCACCGTGCGGCGACGAGAAGGTGTCGAGCGCGTTCACCACATTGGCGGCGACGTACACGCCCACGCGCGATGCCGGATCGAAGAAGATGGACGACTGAAAATTGACCGTCCCGCCGTCGCTGTTGAGCAGGTGGCGCCTGTTGCTCCGCACCGACTCCCAACCGATGCCATAGGTCGCCGGCGGCGTCTCCACATGCATGAGCGCCATGGCCGCGGGCGTGAGGACGGCGCTGTTCCCGTAGTGCCCGTCATTCACCTGGGCGATGAGATAGTGCGCCATGTCCTCCGTGCTGGCGATGATGTAGCCGGCCGGCAGCTGGCCGCGGTTGAAGGGGAAGGTGGCGGCAACCGGAATCCCGAACCACCAGCGGTGCCCGGCGGCCATGCCGTGTCGCATCGCTTCGTCCTGCGAGGTGAAGCTGTTGCGCATGTCGAGCGGGGCGAAGATGTGCTGCTGCACGTACTCCTCGTACGACTGGCCCGAGACCATCTGCACCAGCAGGCCGAGGGTTTCGTAATTGGAGTTGGAGTAGAAGAAGCCGTCGCCGACCTGCCGGCTCAGCGCTTCCGTCCCCAGAAGCCGTACATTCCGTTCGATGGTGCCGGGGTCATCGTCGGTCGCGAGCTGGGTCTGGTAGAGCTGGGGCAGCCCGCCGGTCATGGTGAGGAGATGGCGCACCGTGATGTGCGCCGACGCCGTTGAGTCGGCGACACCGAACCAGGGGATGTAGCGCCGCACCGGCGCGTCGAGCTCGACCTTGCCGGCCTCGACCAGTTGCATCACGGCGAGGGCGGTGAACGACTTGGTGATGGAACCGATCATGAAGGGTGTCGCCGGCGTCACCGGGCGTCCGGCGGGATCAGCGTCACCGTAGCCCTTGAGATAGACGATCCGGTCGCCCTCGACGATGGCGAGCCCCAGCCCCGGAATGCGGGACGAGCGCATCTTGTCTCTTACGTACTGGTCAATCGTCGAGAAGTCCATGCGGCCAGCCGGGGCCGGCACAGCCGGGTGACAGGCGAGAACCATGGCGAGCGAGAGTGCACAGGCGGACAGGCGGTGAAGCGAGGGCATGGATTTTATTATAGATGGACAGTTGGACAGTTGGACAGTTGGACAGTTGGGCAGTCGGACAGCGGGCGGGGAGCGGACCATGGGTGAACACGAAGCGACTGCGCACCGCCTGACGGCGTACACCGATGCGGTGTTCGCCGTGATCGTGACGATCATGGTCCTGGAGCTGGACGCGCCGGACCAGCCGGCGTTCTCCGCGCTCTGGCCGCTCTGGCCCACGGTGGTGAGCTACGCGGCGAGCTACCTCTTCATCGCGATCATCTGGATCAACCACCACCATCTCATGCGCTTCGTGCGGGCGCCGACCCTGCGGCTCATCTGGATCAACTTCGCCCATCTCTTCCTGGTGTCGTTCCTGCCCTTTGCCACCGCCTGGGTGGCGCGCACGAAGCTCGCGTCGCCGCCAGTGGTGCTGTACGCTGGCCTCTTCGTGTGCATTGACATTGCCTACAACGTCTTCGAGCGCGACATTCTGGCGGGAGCGGACGCCGCTCGGCTCTCCGACTCGCTCCGGCGCAGCGCCCGCCGCCGATCACTGACGGTGCTGGGCATCTTCACGGCCGCCATGCTCATCGCGCTGGCCGCGCCGCTCATCGGATTTCTCCTGATCTGCGGAGGGCTGATTCTCCATGTGCGGCCCGATGTGCGCGACCGCTCGGCACATGACCCACGATCCGCGACCCGTGACCCGTGACTCGTGACACTCACCCATAGACTGGCGAGCCATCAGGATCTCGAGGCCCTGCGTACCCTCATGGACGCGGCAATCGGAGAATTGCAGAAGCCGTTTCTGGACGAGGCCCAGATTGCATCGAGCCGCATGATCATGGGTCTCGACACCCGGCTCATTGACGACGGCACCTATTTCGTGGTGGAATCTGATGGCGAGCTCGCTGGCTGCGGCGGCTGGAGCCGGCGAGCGACGCTCTATGGCGGCGACCACTCGCCCACCCGGAGCGATGCCCTGCTCGACCCCGCGACGGATGCAGCGCGGGTTCGCGCGATGTACACGCATCCGCGTCACACGCGGAAGGGCGTGGGCCGGCTGATCCTCAAGCTCTGCGAGGACGCGGCACGGGCGGAAGGGTTTACCCGGGTAGAACTGATGGCGACAATGGCGGGTGAGCCGCTCTACCGTGCGTGCGGCTATG
>DASTFH010000134.1:0-7374 GCA_035708725.1 Gemmatimonadales bacterium
GGCGAGCTGCATCTCTGGATCAACCCGTTTCCGGTGGCATTTGCCGATTCCGCGCCGGGCTTGCGGGGACATGTCTGGGCGGTTGAGGAAGGCGCCGCACAGCTGGCCGATTCGCTCATCTCCTTCGATGGGCCGCGCTCAACCATCATGCACGATGAGAAGACCTGGTCCCGTGTGGACGCACCAATGCAACCCAGGCCGCTCGTCGCGGTGCTGGCTGACGGGACTACGCTGGTGGGATCGAGTAGTTCAGATACGGTTCGTGTCTACACCTGGGATGGTACGGCACGCGACACCCTCGCGCTCGGCCTGCCCGCGGAAGGGATCACCGATGCAGACCGTGGCAAGTACGCCGATTCCATCCGCGAATCATTCGAGAGCGAGCTCTCGGGCCAGCAGTACCCCGAGGACCTCAAGCAGTTCTTCAGGAAGCGCGCTGGCCACATCGCACAGGCAGGGCAGTGGCCCCCTGCCCGGCAGCGCATGGACCTGATGATTGCGGGCGGCGACGACACCTTCTGGGTGCTGCGTCCCGCCTTCGGGGAATCGCATGACCGCGAGTGGCGTGTGTACGGGCTCGACGGCACCGTGCGACAGGTACTGCAGGTGCCACACTGGGGAAGCGTTGCCGCAGCCGCGGTGAACGGCGATACGCTTACCACGATGGAATTTCGCTGGGGCGCGGACTCGACGGTGGTGGCGCGATATGCGCTGAGCGCTGTGCGCTGAAAGCTGTAAGTGTGTCATTGCGAGGCGGAGGCGTCGCCTCCGGCGAAGCAATCGGGTGGCTAGCGATCCAATACAGGCGACCCGATTGCTTCGCCCCTTTGGGGCTCGCAATGACGCTGGTGGACGCCCCACGCCCCATGCCCGGCTATCTTCCACCATGCCCTCCGCCCTCCACCGCGACCACTCGCTTCCTCCCGATCCCGATGCCTTCCGCCAGACCCGCCCGAGCCACGGCCGGATCATCGTCATAGCTCCGACCCGCGCCGCATGTGAGACAATCGAGCTGGCGCTGGGCCTGCAAGTCGAGACACTGCTCGAGCGCGAGCATGGCGAGGAGCTTCGCCACTGGGCGGCGGCGGGAAAGGGGTTCGGGATCGTGGCGGGCACGGGCACCGGGAAGACGCTGGGCATCCGGCCCATCGCCGAGGCCATTCTTGGCGAGCCGCTCCGCGTCGGCGTCGTGAACCGTGAACGCGAGGCGACGCCCGAGACGCCAGGCTGGAATGTGGTGATTGTCACCACGGGCATCGCCAGGCGATGGTTTGAGGATGACCTGATCACCGGCGACGACACAATCATCGTGGACGAGATCCACCAGACGTCAGCGGAGCTGGAGCTGTGCCTGGCCCTGGGCAAGCGGGCCCGCTGCCGCTTCATCTGGCTCAGCGCCACCGTGGATCCATCGTTCTATGCCCGTTACCTCGGCAGCAGCGAGGTGCTGGAGACGTCGGCGTTCGACCCGGAGCTTCGGGCACGAGTGGAGGTCCTGCCGGAAAAGCCGCTCGAGTTCCTGAACGAGCGCTTCATGCGGAAGATCATCAAGGAGCGTCGCGGCGTGGCGGTGTTCGTTCCCACCCGTGCCGAGGTCGAGCACCTGGCCACCGAACTGGGCGAGCAGTGGAAACGCCTCACCACCGCATTCTATCACGGGGGCGAGCCGATCCGCGTCATCCGGCCTTTCCTCGAAGGTGAGGTGGAGCATCCCTGGCTCCTGGCCATGACGGCTGCGGGCCAGAGTGCGCTCAACCTGCGCGGTCTCGACACCGTGGTGATCTACGATGCCCGCTACGGCAACGTGGTCGAACGCGGCCGCAATGTGCTCCACCGGCTCTATCTCGGCGCCAACGAGATTCTCCAGATGGCGGGCCGGGTACACGGCCGCGTGCCGGACGGCGAAGTCTGGATCCTCAGTGACCGGAATCTTGATTTCGCCTCGCTCAAGCCGGGCCCGCCCGAATTTCAGCTGGCCGGCGACGCCGAGCGAGTGGCCATCACCTGTGCGGCAATCGGCGTGGATGCGTCGGACCTGGACTTGCCGGTGCCGCTGGATCGCACCGCGTATCGCAAGGCGATGGAGCTCCTCACCTCGCGTGGCCTGATCAAGGACGGCCGGCTCACGCAATACGGCCGGGATGTCGAGGCCATGCCGGTGGAACGCGACTGGGGCGAACTGCTGGTGCTCATGGACGATTTCCTCGCGCCCATCATCGCCGTCTGCGCCAGCATCGACTCACTGCACCGGATGACCCGCGACGAGCGCGACCTCCATGGCGTGGTGGCCAACGGCAGCGATCATCTCACGGCATACAATCTCTACGCCGAGGCGGTCAACCAGCACGGCGACCTGGGCGAGGTATACGGACTGCCTCGGCACCTGTTCGAGGACGGACTCGAAGCATGGGCCGAACGACGCGGCGTCCTGGTCAAGGCCATCGAGGACGCCGCGCTCGGCATGGCCTCGGTGTATCGTGCGCTCGAGCTGCCGTTGCCGAAGACGCTGCCACATGCCGGCAAGGAAATGCGGCAGGCGTTTCAGGACCTGGTCGCGCGGGTCATGCCGTTTGACCTGGTCATCGACGAACACACCGCGGACGGCCAGGAGGCGCGGGTCTCCAGGACGTCGGTGGCGGGCAGTTGGGGTGCGGTGGCAGGGCGGCTCCGGTTCTTCGCCGACCGCTTCGGTGTGCCGCGCGCCGGTATTGAAGGCACGACGCTGTCGTACGATCTCATCGCGCAACACGCCCGGTGGGGGCCGGCGCGGCTCAGTGTCGGCGGCCCGCGCAAGCACCAGCGCGTAACGATCATGCGCACCCGCGAATACTTTGGCTTCGAGCTGGATGTCGACACCAAGCAGCTTGAAGGCAATTTTCCGCCCGAATGGCGTGATGCCGCGCTCGACGCACTGGCCGCCGCGCTCCTGGCGGGCGAGACGGTGCATCCTGCGCAGGGAAAGGTGCGGCGTGCGGCCGAAACGCTCGACGAATACTGGCGGCGCTCAGGCGGGACGCTCATCGGCATCTCGCCGGCCCGGCTCCAGCGTGTCCTCCGCGAGCAACTCGATGCCGAAGGCGTGAGGAGCTGGGAGACATTCATCCGCGCGGGTGTGATGCTCGATGTCGCGGCGCTGATGGACGCGAGGACGAGGGAGCAGCTCGATGCCTTGCCCTCGAGCGTCCGGATCAAGGGCGATGTGGTGCCGCTGGCGTATGAAGTGCACGACGGCCAGCCTGCGGTCCGGCTGACGCTCAGGGAGGGGCAGGCGCGCCGCGTTCGCACCGGGGACCTTCCCGCCACCGACCGGCGCCTGCTCTTCGCCGTGCGCCGGGGCAACCATGCGCCGCTGGTGGCGGATTCGCTGGACCAGCTTCGGGAACTTCTTCAGAAGAGACGGACGGAGCAGACGGGGCGGACGGTGGGAAGAGGAGGACGTCGGAGGCGCTGAGACCGTCCTGCCCATCCCGTCACATCATTCCCAGCCAGATCCGGTCATACGCCTCACGCACGTCCGCCTCGGGGGCGCCACGCACCAGCGAGGCTTCCAGCGCGTCGAGCAGGAGCAGCAGCGTGTGGACACGATGGGACGGCAGCGTCGGCAATTCCATCGCGGCGCTGCTGGCTGCCGCAAACTCGCCGAGTTCGGCATCAGTGGGTGCCAGGGCGCGCCGGATGCCGGCGCCGCCATCCAGTCCCGCCTCGAGCCAGGCTCGGCTTGTCCCCGCGCTCGCATCCTCCCGCAGGACAGTCCAGAGTGCGTCGAGCGCCGCGGTGCCGCTCGGCGACAACGCGGCAATGCGGCGTGCCATGCGGCCGCGTGCCATCGCGTCGATCACCGCCTCCAGTAGCGCGGTCCGGGTACCGAAATGGTAGTGCACGAGTCCCTTGGCGCAGTCCGCGCTCGCGGCCACCTGCTCCACGCTCCAGCCGTGGAGCCCATGCGCAGCCAGGAGCGCCGCCGCCGATTCGACGATGCGCCTGCGTCGCTCGATCGGCGGCGCGGTCATGCCGGTGAAGGCTGGTGCTTGAGTCCGGCTTCGCGCTCGAGCCGAGCGCACATGACGTCGCAGAGCTCGATCGTTTCCCGATCCGCAATAGCGTACCACACGTAAAGCCCCTCGCGGCGGCGCGAGACGAAGGCCGCCGCATGCAGGAGCTGCAGGTGCTTTGAAAGATTGGCCTGGCCCAGCCCGGTCAGTTCCACCAGCTGGGTTACCGTGAGTTCCCGGTGCTCCCTGAGGGCATTGACGACGCGCAGTCGTGCCGGTTCGCCCAGGAGGCGGAAACACTCGGCGACCTGCGCCAGCAGCTCGTCGGGTAGCGCGCTCACGCCTTCACGGCCTCCGGATCCCGGTCCACCGGCAGACCCGCCCCTCGCCAGTCGCGAATGCCGCCGCGCAGGTTGCTGACATTCGCGAAACCGTTCGCCTGGAGCAATGCGGAAGCAATGCTCGAGCGCCCCCCTCCCTGGCACTGCAGCACCAGCGGCGTATCCCGCGGCAACTCGTCAAGGTGGCTCGCAAGCGTGGCAAGCGGGAGGTGCACGGCGCCGGGAATGTGCCCTGCATCCCACTCGGACTGACTGCGCACATCCACCACCGTGACTTCGCCATTCCGGGCTGCCAGCGCGGCCGCATCCACCTGCGGCACCTGCTGCAGCGTGCCGTCGCGGCCCCAGGCCAGGACGGCGGATTCCGGAAAGACGCCCCGCACCTGATCGAGCCCGATCACGGCCAGCGCGCGGATCGCGTCGGCGGACTGGCCCGGGCCGTCAGGAACGATGAGATAGATGTCGGCATCGTAGGGCAGGAGCGAGCCTGCCCAATTGGTGAAGGACCTGTTGAGCGGGATGTTGAGCGTGCCGGGCACGTGCCCTTCCGCGAATGCGCTGGCCGGCCGCAGGTCCACGACAACGCCGCCGGACGCGAGCGTGTCTGCCAACGATGCCGGATCAAGCGTGGGTGGGTCGGGCCAGGCACCGAGGATGGCGGGACCGTCGCGGTTGATGCGCTTCATTTCGGCAAAGTACGCCGGCGGCTCCGGCTGACCCGCGAGGACGGCGCGCACAAACTCGTCCTCATCAGCGATGCCAAAGGCCCAGTTGACGACCCGCTCGTAGCCGAGCGTGGTCTGCGGCACCGCGCCGAGCGACTTGCCGCAGGCCGAACCCGCACCGTGGCCGGGCCAGAGCTGGAGGTAATCGGGCTGGTCGGCGAAGCGGCGCAGAGAGCGGAAGAGCTGCCGGGCGCTCGCATCCATCGTCCCTTCCAGATGCGCGGCGCGCTCGAGCAAATCAGGCCGGCCCACGTCGCCCACGAAAATGAAGTCGCCGGTAAAGGCGCCCATGGGGCGGAGCGTGGCCGGCGTGTCGGTCACAATGAAGGTGAGATGCTCCGGGGTGTGCCCCGGCGTGTGCATCACGTCGAACCGCAGGTTACCCACCATGAAGGAATCGCCGTCGTGCAGGAGCGTGGCGTCCGCCTCCCTTGCAAAGCCGTATTGCCAGTCAGCGCCCCCCTCAGCGGAGAGCAGAAGCTCCGCGCCGGTGCGCGAGGCAAGCTCCCGGCTCCCGCTCACGAAGTCGGCGTGGATATGTGTTTCGGTGACATGGGTGATGCGGAGGCCCTCCGCCTTCGCAGCGGTGATGTACTGGCCCGCGTCTCGATTGGCATCGAGCACCAGTGCGCCGCCGGTCGCCTGGCATCCGACCAGGAAGCTGGCCTGCGCCAGCCGGTCATCGTAGAACCGCTTCAGCAGCATGGAGACTCCGGAGTGATCAGCGCGGCTGTTCCACGGCGCTGGATAAAGGGGTGCGCAGAAAGACCGCGCGATTCTGGTAGAACACGAACCCGCCGACGGCGAGCAGGAAGATGGCAAAGGCGCGCTTGAGCTGGGCCGGTGTGGCCGAGCGAACGAGCCGCGTGCCCGCAAGAATGCCCAGGATCGCGACCGAGGTGAACACCAGCACCACCCCCCATGGGACATCCACCTTGCCCACGTAGCCAAGGTAGGCGGAGCCGGTGTTCATCGAAATGATCACGAGCGATGTGCCCACCGCTTCCTTGATGGGCACGCGTGCCAGCAGCGCCAGTGCCGGCACGATCAGGAATCCGCCGCCGATGCCAAGAATGCCGGTCAGCATGCCGACGCCCAGCGCGGTGAGCATGAGGAGCGGGAGCGAGAGGGACCGTGGTGCGTCCGATTCCGGCGCCTGTCGGCCGCCCGCGTTCCGGAACATGGAGATGGCGGCGATGAGCATCACTGCGCCCAGCAACAGCAGCTGGGTCTCGCCGGTGAGCAGCGGCGCGATCAGATGGGCCGACCCGAATGCGCCAGCCATGGCCACGACGCCAAAGACCAGTGCCGTTCGCCAACGAACGTTGCCGTGGCGCCAGTGTGAAAGCGCCCCGACCAGGCTCGTGCCGCCCACGACGGGAAAGCTCATCGCGATGGCGCGCTTGGCCTCGAAGCCCATCACGTAGACAAAGATGGGGACCGTGAGCGTCGACCCGCCGCCGCCCAGGGTCCCGAGGGAGAGGCCAATGAAGGCGGCGAGGATGAAGCCGGCGAGGAGCATGGGTTCTGGGTTGAGGGTCGCTGGCTGCTGGCTGCTGGCTGCTTGCGGTTGACCAGCAGCTAGCGACCAGCAGCTAGCAGCTGCCCGCCAGCATCTAAATTACCACGGAGTTATATTGCCGGGTGACATGGCTCACTGTCAACTGTTGTGTCATGATGCACCATTAAGACGACTCCCATACACGCAGGTTGGGAGCTGGCACTTGTGCCGAACTGAAACTTCCAACCATGTGAGGCGTATACTGACTCATGGCTGAAACACTCACACAGAACGGTATGCCTTCCGTCTTTTCCCCACTGGCAAAGGCGCTCCTCGATGGGTTCAGCGAGGGCGTTGTCGTCTTCGATGCTGAGGGCAAGGTGCTCTATGCCAATCAGCAGGCTCGCTCCACGCTCAGCGAGGATGATCTTCGCGACTCGGCGAGGGATCTGATGCCCCGTCTCGCCAACATCGGTGGCCGCTTGCGGCCGCTCCGGGTGGGGTCGCTGGAAATCGGCGAAGCGATGTTTCTGCCCGGCCAGGAAGGGGCCACCACGCTGGCCGCGCGGGAAAAGGAGGCTATCGTCCGGACGCTCGATGCGCATAATTGGAGGCTGGCAGAGACGGCGCGCGAGCTGGGGATCAGTCGGACCACACTCTGGCGTCGGCTCAAAGCATACGGGCTTCACCGCGACGGCCGGAGCAAATGGGCGCACACCTCGTAGCTCTTCTCGTTGCCGCAGCAAGTTTCCACCAAGATACCGTTGTCACCTACGCATCCCCGGCCACCAGAACAGTGGTGGTCCGGGCGGCTG
>DASTFH010000135.1:0-9686 GCA_035708725.1 Gemmatimonadales bacterium
CGCCTCGCCCAGCTTGAACGTCGCGAAGAACGCGGCGCGGTCCACCCGGTTGAGCACGTCGCCGGTGCGGTCCAGGAACGGCTTGAGGCCCAGCTGTCCCAGCGCGCTGGGGGTGGCCACCTGCTCGAAGAGCGCGCGGATCATTGGCACCCGGAGTGTCCACGCCGAGTCGCGCCAGTCGAACGCGGCGTGCGTGGCGCCGCCCTGCTCCCTGCACCAGAGCACCCAGCCGGAGAACACACCGTAGAAGAGGGTCTGAACCAGGGACGACCGGAAGAAATGGTCGCCCTTCCCGCCGGTGAAGGAGACGCCGAGCGCTTCCTCGAAGGCATTACGGACATTGGAGAGTGCGGGAAGCTCACGGTCGCCCAGATGGTCGAGCGCCTCGCGTGCGTAGGACGCGAGGAACCAGGCAACGTCTTTCGGATTCGTGAGCGTGACGGAGGTGTGCAGTGCCCGCCGGAGAAACTCGTCGAGCCGGGTGCCGAGTGTCTCGGCGGCACGCCGGGGATGCTCGGCGAGGGCCCAGAACTCCTCGGCGGACTCGGCGAGACTGAACTCGTCAATCTTGCGCGATCCCTCGGGGGTGCGTACGAGGAGCGCGAACTGACGGTAGTTGGTCACCAGCACCTGGCCAAAGTGGGCCACGTACCGAGCTATCTGCTCGCTGCCGATGGTGTGCGACACCGGCTCGGCGACGCTCTTGATCTCCACCACGCCGCGGAGGGGAAGCTGTCCTCGGCGCACTTCGCCACCACGCAGCTGATTCTTCTCGAACAGCCCGGCGTCCACGATCCCGGCGCCGGTATTCGCCGGGTGCAGCACGCACACGACTTTCGGCTTGAACGCCGAGCCGACGTCATCGAGCAGGGATTTCAGGCATGGGTAACCGGATGTTTCCGGTACACCGCCGGCCTGGCGCACGCCTCGCAACTCCGAGAGATAGCGCTCGAGCGGATGCATCGGGCCTCGTGTCTGGGGATGGCGCAAGATGGGCAAGGCGCGCAAGGCGAGCAAGGCGAGCAGGTGGCTCGGTCAGGACGGCCGCCCTCACCGTGCAGCTTGACATCGGAGTCCCCATCGGAGCTTCGCCCAGGAGATCGCGGTCGGGCAGCAAGGTTGCTTCGCGCCTTCGGCGCTCGCAATGACAGCCTCCTGCTCGCCCTGCCCGTCCTGCCCGTCTTGCCCGTCCTGCACATCCCGCCTTCCCGCCTTCCCGTCTTCCCGTCTTTCCGACTAGCTTCAACCGGAATACCAGCGGAGGTCCGGCTCCATGCGCGATACTCACACCCATCATTACAGCAACGGCGAACTCACTGTGATCTGGCAGCCGCACCTCTGCCAGCACACCGGCATCTGCGCCCGCGGCCTGCCTGCGGTGTTTGCTCCCCGGCGGCGGCCGTGGATCGACATGACGGCAGCCAGCACAGTGGAAATCGAGGCGCAGGTGGGCCGGTGTCCGAGTGGGGCGCTTACTTGTGAGAGGGACGAGGGACGAGGGACGAGGGACGAGAGACGAGGAACCGGGGTGAAAGACGAGCGCCCATTCGCGAACCCTCGTCCCTCGTCCCTCGTCACTAGCCCCTTTCAAGGAGCTGCCATGCGATACAACGACATCCTCTCCATCCTGGGCTACGCCGGCGATCATGACCATCCCGTCCGGATCGTGACTTCGGAGAAGTCGGAAGTGGTCGGTGTGCCGACCAGTCTCGATACGCACGTGACGGCGCACGAGGTATATCTCCGGCCAACTGGCTCCGATGAGACGGAAATTGCCATTTCGCTCGGTGCCATCACTTCGGTAGAGCTGATCTGAGGGAGATACGGCTCACGAAACAAAGTGGAACGTCTTCCCGTAATAGAGTTTCCGACGTCGGATGGGCGAACTCGGCTCCTGGCTCTCAGCTCTCAGCGCCCTTGAGGCATACTATGGAAGGCGTGCTGGCCATCATTTTCCTGTTCGGAGTGCCTGGTATCATCGGGCTCTCCTTCACGCCGCTCGGCAAGGCGGTCACTGAGCGGATCCGCCACGGTGTCCAGCCTCGTCTCGTCGAATCCGATCCTGCCGTCTACGAGGAACTGGACAGCCTGCGCCAGGAAGTCAGTGAGCTGGCCGAACGGCTGGATTTCGCGGAACGCCTGTTGGCCAAAGGACAGTCGACGGTCGACGGTCAACGGCTGGTCGAGCGCCCGACACCTGACGCCTGAGGCATCACGCCTGTAGACCGTTGACCTGCTGGGAGCTGGAGTCTGAGTCATGAACGAAATGCGCGATGTAGTGATGTTCCTGCTGCTCGTGCTCGGCGTCATCGGCATTCCGATGGGTTTGTACCTTGCCTTCCGGGCCGCGATGGCGACCATCAAGGGCATGGAGGCGGAGGCTGCGGCGAAGAAGGGAATCGACGACGGGCACGTCGCCGAGCTGGAGCAGCGCGTAGCGGAATTGGAAGAACGGCTGGACTTTACGGAGCGGGTGCTGGCAGAGAAGACGGCCGGGCGGTTAGACGGCTAGGCGGCTGGTGCTCATTCCCGAACCCCAACCGTCCGACCGTCCAACCGTCCAGCCGTCCTACCGACTGGAGAAGGCATGAGCAACGAGAAGCAGGAATGGATCGGCTCCGCCTTTGTTGGCATTGGCTTGGGCGCCATGGGACTCTTCGGAGCGCTGGCCGCCGCATCGGCGTCGCTGGGGCCGGTCGCCGTGCCGATCTGGGCGATCGCCGCGTTCATCGTGGTGCGGTTGCTTCGTTCGCCCCTGGCCAAGGGCTTCGCAGACCGGCTGGCCGGCCGCGCAGCGGATGCGGATATTCCGGAGCTGCCCGAGCTGTATGCCGAACTCGATGAATTGCGGGCCAGATTGACGGAAATGGAAGAGCGCCAGGATTTCGCTGAGCGCCTGCTGGCCAAGGCCGACGGAGTGGCGGTGCCGTCTCATGAGGGGAACGCATGATGCTCCAGGTTCCGCCGGCACCACCCGTGCCACCCGATTTCCCGCAGGTGTTCGTTCAGGCGGGCGGACCGCCGGTCTGGGCGTTCATCATTCCCATCGTGGCGATTATCGTCACGGGGATCGTGCTCTATCCCTTGCTTCGGGCGCTCGCCCGTCGGGTCGAGAACAAGGTGAGCGGCGGCGTGCAGGAAGAACTGGATGAGCTGCGGAGCCGCATCATGACGCTCGAGGAGCAGGCCATGCGGGTGCCCGAGCTGGAAGAGCGCGTGGACTTCGCCGAGCGCATGCTGGCCAAGCCGGACGCCCTTCGAGTGGCTCGGCCGGAGGGCTGAGGCATGGCTGACGACGGTGACCGTAGCGCGCTGACACTGCTCTGGACGGTGTCGCTCTGCATTCTCGTGGTATTCCTGATGGTGAGTGCGGTGGCGGTGGATGGGACCGACGGTGGGTCGATCGGATTTGGCCTGGGTGGTCTCTTTGTCGGCGGGCTGCTGGCCACGGTCTGGCAGCTGCGGAAGCAGCGCAAGTCGCGTGAGCCCGGCCGTTCCGAGTTCGCCGGGCTGCTCGACCGGATGCAGCTGCTGGAGCAGGAGCAGCAGCGCATGGCCGAACTGGAGGAGCGAGTGGATTTTGCCGAGCGGATGCTGGCTCGGGCCCAGGATGAGGCGTTGCTGCCGAACATGCGACACGACGGGCGGGGCGCATGAGCTGGCGCGGCGTCTTCGGACTGGATGGCGTCGAGTTCGTCATCTTCTGGGCGGTGTCCATCATGGTCTCGCTGACGATCGGCGTGATGGGCAACATGCCGGAGATGACGTTCCTGCTGCTGGCCGTGGCGGGCGTGGCATATGCGATCCTCCGGCGGCGAGCGCTCAAACACCTGCCGGATCACGTCACCGGGCAGGTCGGCGACCTCGTCGCGCAGCTGCAGGACGATCAGCAGGCGGCGACGGATTACTTCGAGCGCAGGATTGCCGAGCTGGAAGAGCGGCTGGATTTTACGGAGCGGATGCTGGCCCGGGGGCAGGACGAGCGGTTGAAGGCGGAAAATTAGTCAACGGTCAACGGTCGACAGTAGACCGTTGACGGCTGGACTTTCAACGGAGCCTACAATGGTCACACGAGAAGACATCCAGTCCTGGCTCGACCGGCTGGATGGCGGCGGGCTGCACATCGAGGAGCCGGAGCGAAATCTCTGGATCGCCATCAACGGCGACGGGGCCGAAGTGGTGCTGAACTATGCCGAGCCCGTCATTATCCTGCGGGTACGGGTCATGGAAGCACCGGCTGACGAGAGCCGCAGGGCGGAGCTGTTCCGCGAGCTGCTCACGCTCAATGCCCATGACCTGGTGCACGGCTCCTACGGGCTCGAGGGTGACCATGTCGTCCTCACCGATACGCTCGAGCTCGAGGACCTCGACTACTCCGAATTCGAAGCCAGCTTCGATTCGATGACCCTTGCCCTGGCGTCGCACATGTCCGCGCTGGCGCCCTACCGAGACAGGTGAGAGACGACGATGGGAATCTTTGACCGCTTCTCGACCCTGCTCCGGTCGAACATCAATGACCTCATCTCCCGGGCTGAAAATCCCGAGAAGATGCTGAACCAGCTGATTACCGACATGCGGACGCAGCTGGCCAAGGCCAAGACCCAGGTGGCCGGCGCCATCGCGGACGAGAAGAAGCTGGAGTCCGATGCCCAGGCCATGAAGAAGCAGGCCGAGGAATGGGAGCGGCGTGCCATGCTGGCGGTGCAGGAGGGACGGGACGATCTCGCCAAGCAGGCGCTCACGCGCTACAACGAAAACCTCCAGGGCGCGCAGCAGCTGCACGAAACCTGGATCAAGTCGAAGCAGGAGACCGAGGCGCTCAAGCTCTCGCTCCGGCAGCTCAACGACAAGATCGAGGAAGCCAAGCGCAAGAAGAACATCCTGGTGGCGCGCGCCCGCCGGGCCGAGGCGCAGCAGCGCATCCAGCAGACCATGGCCGGGATGTCGGACAAGAGCGCGTTCGAATCGTTCGAGCGGATGGCCGAGAAGATCGAATCGAACGAGCGCAAGGCCATCGCCGCCGCCGAACTGCATGAAGAGTTCACCGGCGACGCGCTGGCCCGCCAGTTCGAGGTGCTGGAATACCACGGCAACGCCGACCAGCAGCTCCTTGAACTGAAGCAGAAGATGGGCCTCCTCGGTGCCGGGTCCGGCAAGAACGCCAAGCGGCTGGGCAAGGGTGCCGAAGACGTGCAGGATGCGGAGGTGGAGGAGGAGGGAGGGGCATAGGGTGTGAGGCGCGGGGCGTAGGGCGTGGGGCGTGAAGAGCTGTATTACTATTCTTCCGCCCTGCGCCCTCTTCTTTTGCCCTAAGCCCCAGGCCCATGCCCTCTCCTCGCTTTCTCATCCTCGCCGACGGCGACTTCAGTCCGATGACGTCGAAGACCGCCAATTCCGTTATCCGCTTCCAGCCGGACCGGGTCGTGGCCGTGCTGGACAGCACCCGAGCCGGCCAGACGGTGCAGCAGGTGCTCGGCTTCGGCGGCGATACGCCGGTGGTGGGATCCATGCTGGAAGGTCTCGAGCGGAAGCCCACCGCCGTGCTGATCGGCATTGCGCCGCAGGGCGGTCGCCTGCCCGATGCGTGGCGAAGCTGGCTGGCCGACGCCCTCGACGCTGGGTGCGATATCTGGAGCGGGCTCCACACCTTCCTCGCCGACGATCCGCTGCTGGTCGAGCGCGCCCGGGCCAACGACTGCCGGCTTCTCGACCTACGGCGGCCGCCGGCCGACCTGCCGGTCGCGAGTGGCGCTGCCAAGCAGACCGACGCCTTCCGGGTGTTGACGGTCGGGACCGACTGCAACGTCGGGAAAATGACCGCGCAACTCGAGCTGGTGAAATCGCTCAACGCGCGGGGCGTTCGCACCCGGTTCGTTCCCACCGGCCAGACCGGCATCATGATCGAAGGATGGGGCATCGCGGTGGACGCGGTGGTGGCCGATTTCATTGCGGGCGCCGCCGAGCGGATCACGCTCGAGGGCGCGCGTGATGCCGACATCGTGCTGGTGGAAGGGCAGGGCAGCATCAACCACCCCGGTTACTCCGGCGTCACGCTCGGCCTGCTCCACGGCAGCTGTCCCGACGCCATGATCCTCTGTCACCAGGCCACCCGCCAATTCATCGGCGACTATCGGCGGGCTTCCTGGCTCAAGATGCCGCCGCTGTCCGAATACGTTCGCCTCTATGAAACGGTCGCCGCGGCCGTTCATCCCTCGCGGGTCGTGGGCATCGCACTCAACACGTATGACCTCGATGAGGCAGCGGCGCGGTCCGCGTGCGAGGCCGCGACCCGCGAAACCGGCCTGCCGGCGACCGACCCCGTCCGCTTCGATGACGCACCGCTGGTCGACGCCCTCCTCGCGGCCCAGGAGGCGCGCGTCCGGCTGGCGCGATGAGCGGGCTCGGGACGCATGATCGCGCTACGGCGCGCGTCGGATCGGTTGTCGTTCGGTTGACCGGATGCCGTAGTGTGGGGGCATGGACAGCGTCCTTGCCCCCGTTGCGCATGACCTGCCGCTGGTCGCCGCCCTGGCCCTGGCGGTGCCGGATCGAGTGTGCGGCGTGTGGCTCGATGCCGGCCGCCGCGGCACGCCCTTTCCGGTGCGCGTCATGTCACCGAATGGATGGCGCACCCTCCTGATCGGCGCCGACCTCGGCGCGTTACTCGAGGCGGTCGAGCTGGCGCTGGTGGACGCAGGCGCCGGGCCCGTGCTCCTGGACGCGTCGGCTCTTCGCTCTGCAAGCGCGCTGGAGCTCGATGACGGGAAGCAGAGGCGCTGCCTCGCGCTGGACGGGTGCTCGCCCGAAGCCCTCCTCGCGGCCGCACCTGCCGTGGGTCGCAGCCGGATCCGCTATCTCGGTTGACCTCCCCGATGGGCCATCCGTAGGTTTCGGCCCTTCGCCATTCCTTCGGCCGGTCAGGGAGTCGCCGTGTTGCTGTCAGTCATCGTGTTGCCACAGTGGATGGAGGACCTGGCCGGAGTCTTCGGCACCGACGGAACGGTGATCCTCACCAATGCCGTCAGGGTCGTGGGGATCTGGGTGCTTGCCTGGGTCGCGCTCACGATCGTGCGCCTGGTGGCGGGTCGCATCGAAGCGGCGGTCAACGACCAGGACGACAGTTACACCACCGCGCGCGAGAAGCGGGGTCGCACCATCTCCCAGCTTGTGCGCGGCGTCGGGCGCGTGGTGGTGTTCGCGGGCGCGGTACTGCTCACGCTGCGCATCTTCATGGACATCGCGCCCATCCTGGGCGCCACGGCAATCCTCGGCCTCGCCGTCTCGTTCGGCGCCCAGAGTCTCGTCAAGGACGTGATCACCGGCTTCTTCATGCTGCTGGAAGACCAGTTTGGTGTGGGCGACGTGATCGAGGCGGCCGGCAAGAGTGGCTCCGTCGAGTCGCTCTCGCTCCGGGTGGTGAAGCTCCGGGGACTCGACGGCACCTTGCACATCATTCCCAACGGCGAGATCACGTCGGTCAGCAACATGACGCGGGGCTGGTCCCGCGCGGTGCTCGAGGTCGGCGTGAGCTACGACGCTGACCTCGACAAGGCGCTGGCCGCCTTCCAGGACGAAGCTCGCATCTTTTCCGAGAAGCCCGAGTGGCAGGCCAAGCTGGATGCCCCGCTCGAGGTGCCGGGAATCGAAAAGCTGGCGGCGGATTCGGTCGTCATCCGGGTGCTGGCGCGCACCCGACCGGGCCTGCAGTGGGACGTCGCGCGCGCGTTCCGGCTGGCCATCAAGAAGCGGCTCGACCAGGAAGGGATCGACATCCCCTTTCCGCAGCAGACGGTGCACCTCCGGGTGGGCTCGCCCGCGGACGAACTGGCCAGGGCCGCCCAGCAGGTGGCCCGCGGCGTGCGCGAGGCAGGCACCGAATGAATCTCCGACTCTTCAATACGATGTCGCGTGCGGTGGAACCATTCGTTCCGATCGAAGCGGGGCGCGTGGCGCTTTACGCCTGCGGTCCGACGGTCTACAACTACGCCCATATCGGAAATTTCCGGACCTTCCTGTTCGAGGACCTGCTGCGCCGCTGGCTCGAAGCGAGCGGGTTTGACGTCTTCTTCGTCATGAACCTCACCGACGTGGACGACAAGACGATCAAGGGCGCGGGGCAGGCCGGAGCGCCGCTCCGACAGTATGTGGAACGCTACATCGCCGCCTTTCACGAGGACCGGCATTATCTCCGCGTCCGTGACGCATCCGTCTACTCCCGTGCCACCGACTATATCGCGCCCATGGTCACGCTGGTCCAGGACCTGCTCGACAAGAAAATTGCCTACGTGGGTGACGACGGGTCGGTCTATTTCGCGATCGCCCGCTTCCCGGCCTACGGCAAGCTTTCGCGCCTGGACACGCGTGAATTGAAGAGTGGGGCCAGCGAGCGGGTCTCGACCGACGAGTATGCCAAGGAAGACGCCCGCGACTTTGTACTCTGGAAGGCGGCACGTCCCGAGGATGAAGCGGTGGGCGCGGTGTGGGACGCGCCCTTCGGGCGTGGCCGTCCGGGATGGCACCTCGAGTGCTCGGCGATGTCGCTCAGCCTCATCAAGGAAAAGTGGAACCGCGACGTGCTCGACATCCACGCCGGCGGGGTGGACCTCATCTTCCCGCATCACGAAGACGAGATCGCGCAGAGCTGCGCCTTCACCGGCGAGAGCCGCTTCGCCAATGTGTGGATGCACGGCGAGTTCCTGACGCTCTCCGGCACCAAGATGTCCAAGCGCTATGGCAACATCCTCACGGCGCGCGACCTCAAGGATGAGGGCGTGGACGCCGGCACGGTGCGGCTGCTCATCTTCAACACTCATTACCGCCAGCCGCTCGACTGGAGCGACGAGGCACTGGGCCATGCGCGCGAGGGTTCGCGCCGGCTGGGCGAGATGGCGGACCGGCTCCGCCGCTCGGCCAAGCCGGAGAACGCCGAAGACCCGGAGTTTGCGGCCGTGGCCGAGAGCTTCCGATTGGATTTCACGGCGGCGATGGACGACGACCTTAACGCTCCCAGGGCACTGGCCGCGTTGTTCGTGTTCGGGCGGGAGGCGAATCGGCTGATGGACGAGGGGAAAGTGCCGGGCGCCGAGGCGGTAGGAGCGCTGGAGCTGGCGGTGGCGGTGCTGGATGTGTTCCCGGGCGGGACGGGGAGGGTCTCGGCGCCTCGGCACCTCGGCGGCACGGCGGAGCAGGTCGGCGAAACAGCTCCTGCGCTCGCGGAGGAGCAGGACGCGTGGGCGCTGGCCTGGGCCGAGAAGCGCCGGGACGCTCGGCTGAACCGGGATTTCACGGAAGCGGACCGGATCCGGGACCTGGTTTCAGCTGCCGGTTTTGAAATCCGGGATACGAAGGAAGGCGTGGAGGTCAGGCGGCGGTAGCCCCACGCCCCATGCCTCAGGCCCCAGGCCCTACGTCTTAAGCCCCACGCCCACCGCCAGTTGACTCCCGCAATCCCGCCCGCTATCATAAGAGTCTGTCTTTTTCAGCCTTTGGCTGACGTAGCTCAACTGGTAGAGCAGCGGTTTTGTAAACCGCCGGTTCGGGGTTCGAGTCCCCGCGTCAGCTCGCTTGCGGCATGGGGACGGCGTGAGTTGGGCAGTGCGCGGTGGGGTGGCCGAGTGGCTAATGGCAGCAGACTGTAAATCTGCCGGGCTATGCCCTACGTAGGTTCGAATCCTACCCCCACCATG
>DASTFH010000136.1:0-7112 GCA_035708725.1 Gemmatimonadales bacterium
TCCACCCACACAAGCGCAGGCATCGTATGGCACTGTTCGGCCGAAAGAAGACCACCGTCGCGCTCGACATCGGCAGCGGGCTGATCAAGCTCGTGCAGATCTCGCATGGCAGCGGCGAGCCGGTCATCACCAAGGTGGCCATGACCCAGGTGGTGGATGACGCCATCGTCGAGGGCGAGGTCATGGACAAGGGCATTGTCGCCGATGCCATCCGGGGCCTCATGGCGTCCGCCGGCATCAAGACGAAGCAGGTGGTGACCGCCGTGGGCGGCCGCGACGTAATCATCAAGAAGATCACCATGGACCGGATGAAGGAGTCCGAAGCGCGTGAAGTGATCCGCTGGGAAGCGGAGCAGCACGTGCCGTTCGACATGGACAACGTCGAGCTCGACTTCCAGATCCTCGATCCCGAAGCCGACGGGCTGCAGATGACCGTGCTGCTGGTGGCGGCCAAGCGCGAGCTGATCGAGACCAAGACGGCCCTGCTCGCCGACGTGGGGCTCGAAGCCCAGGTGATCGACATCGACGCCTTCGCCCTGCACAATGCCTTCGAGCTCAATCATCCCCAGGCCATGCGCGGCGTGGTCGGGCTGGTGAACATCGGGCATGAGATGACCAATGTGAACATCCTGGATGACGGCATCCCGGTGCTCACGCGCGACATCCCCATCGGCACCCGGCGCTTCCGTGAAGACCTCCAGCGCGAACGGAACCTCAGCGCCGAAGACGCCCAGGCAATGCTCCAGGCCGCCGAGACCGATCCGATGCTGCTGCCGTTCCTCGAAAGCCGGGGCGAAGAGCTCGCCGTCGGCATCGAACGCGCGGCGGCGTTCCTGCAGTCGTCCAGCCGGTCCGGTGCAGGCGTCTCCCGGCTCTACACCACCGGCGGCGGGTCCCGCATTCCCGGACTCAACAAGGTGCTGGCCGATCGCCTGCGCCTGCCGGTCCAGATGGCCAACCCGGTGGAACGGGTCCAGGTGGCCGACGGCGTCTTCGACTCGATGCATGTAGATGAAATCGCGCCCTTGCTGATGTTGCCAATCGGTCTTGCCCTCAGGCAAGCCGCCTGAACCCGCTTACAGGACCCGGTACCTGATGATCAACGTCAATCTCCGGCCCGGCCGGAAGCACAAGAGCGCCGGCGGCAATCCGCTCAAGGCCATCGGTGCACGCTTCGCCAGCCTGGGCGGCAAGGTCAAGGATCCGCTGCTGCTCGGCGCGGTGGCCGCGTGGGTCATCGCCATCGGCTTCCTGGGCGCCACCTGGTTCATGACCCAGCGGCAGCTGCACGCTATCGAGCCCAAGCTCGAAGTGGCGCGGAGCGAGCACCAGCGCTTCAAGACCTTCCTGGCCCAGAAGCACAAGCAGGAGCTCATCCGTGACTCGCTGCTGGCCCAGATCAAGACGATCCGCACGGTGGATGGCGACCGCTATGTCTGGCCCCATGTGCTGGACGAAGTCTCTCGCGCGCTGCCAGCCTACACCTGGCTCACGCTGGTGACCATGGAAACGCCGGTGCCCGCCGCGCCAGCCCCGGCAGCGAAGCCGGGCGCCAGTCCGGCGGCGAAGGCGGACTCGACCGCGGACTCCGTCGCGGTGCAGCTGCCGCTCGGCTTCCGGGTTGAAGGCCGGACCGTGGATATCCAGGCCTACACCCGCTTCCTGCGCCAGCTCGAGGCGTCACCCTGGATCCAGAATGTCACGCCGGTATCAGCGCAGACCGTGGTGGAGAAGGAACGGCCGGTCACGGCCTTCGTGATCAAGGCGGAATTCCGCCGCGCGGACTCGGCCTACATCCGCACGGTGCCCCTCAGCGAGTCGGTGAGGTAAGTCATGGCCAGCGCCAACCAGAAATCCACGCCCATCCTGATCGGCCTGCTCGCCGTCATCGTGGGCTACATGGGCTACACCGGCAGCGTCGTCTCGGGCCTCGGCTTCCCGGGCGTCAGCGCCCAGAAGGCCCAGGCCGTGGCGATGAAGGACACGCTGACCACGCTCGAGGCACAGATCGACAGCGCCAAGCGCGAGCTGGCCCGCGGCACCGCCGAAGATGTGCGCAAGAAGCTGGAAGCACACCGGGCAAGCCTGGCACTGCTGCGCCGGCTGGTGCCGGAGCGGAATGAGGTGCCCAACCTCCTGGACGACATGTCCACCCGCGCCAAGATCCGCGGTGTGACCCTGGCCCAGGTGGTGCCGCTGCCGGTCGAAGACGGGCCGGTGCCGTTCAACACCTACAAGTACCAGATCTCGGTCGTGGGGCACTACGACCAGATCGGCGAATTCCTGAGCGACGTAGCCAGCCTCCAGCGGATCATCGTGCCGCAGGACGTCCAGGTTGCCGCCGCCGAGAATGCCGCCGCCAAGGCCATGGGCGATTCAACCGGCGCCCTGCTCGAAGCAAAGTTCCAGATCCGGACCTTCGTGAAATCCGGCAGCTTGGAGGGAACGACCAGTGGGACCTAAGCCTCTGATGATGAGCCTGCTGGCAGCCCTCGTGGTCATGGGCTGCGGCGGTGCCAGGCAGGATGATGCCGCGAACTCGGTGAACATCAGCGCCGTGCGCGACAGCATCCGGAAGGCCCGGGGCACGACGGCTTCCGCGCCCAGCGCGACGACGACCGCAACTGCCACGTCGGGCGCGATTGCCGTCCCGCCGGTCGAGAGCGCGGTGCAGCGCGAGTCCTTCGAGTATGCCGGCGGCACGCGGGATCCCTTTGCCTCGCTGGTGTCGCTCAAGGCCACCGGGCCCTCGATCGACAACCTGCAGCTCGTGGCCATCTACGAGAGCCGCAGCGGCGGGGTGACCAGCAGCGTGGCCGTCCTGCGGGAGAAGGACTCGGGCAAGCGCTACATGCTGCGCGAGGGTGAAAGCCTGGGCCGCATGCAGGTCGTCCGCATCAAGACCAAGGATGTGACGTTCCAGATCGAGGATTTCGGATTCGAACGGCAGGAGACTCTCTCGCTGCGCAAGCAGGAGGATATGACGCCATGAAGGTCCTGATTCGCTCCCTGCTCGCGCTGGTGCTGGCGGTGTCCCTGACGCCGCCCGCCCGGGCCACGGTGCCCCAGGGCGGAGAAGTCACCGCCGTGACGCTCCAGCCCGCTGCCGGCCGCGCCGAAGTGGTCATCGGCATCCGCGGTTCGGTGGACGTGAAAGACTTTGTGCTCCAGAATCCGGCGCGCCTGGTGCTCGACGTGACGGGTGCCTCGCTTTCGGCGCCGGAGGCGGCGTATGACGGCGTCAATCGCGCCGGTGTGCGCAACATCCGCTACAGCCAGTATGCGCCCAACGTCGTCCGGATCGTGCTCGACCTGGATGCGCTCAAGGACTACACGGTCCAGCGCGACGGCGACGCCATCCGCGTCGTGTTCGACGCGCCGCGCACCTTCCTGAGCTGGTCGTCGATGACGCCGGCCGCGCTCGCGACGCCCGAGCCGATGGTCGACAGCCCGGTACGCGTGGTGCCGGCCTCGAGCGAAGTGACGCTCCAGTCGCCCCAAGCCGAAGCCAAGCCGGTCTTTGATGACGAGCCGCGGATCACGGTGAGCTGGGATCGCGCCAGCATCGCGGACGTCGTCGCAGGTTTCGCCGCCTTCAGCGGCCGCAACATCGTCCTGGGCAAGGATATCAAGGGCGAAGTCTCGGCCGAGATCCGCAACCAGCCGTGGCCCGAAGCGTTTGCCGCGGTGCTTGCCACCCAGGGCCTCACTGCCCAGGAAATGCCGGGCGGGATCATCCGGGTGGACCAACCCGCGACGCTGGCGGCGCTCGATTCCCTCGAGCCGCTCGAGACCCGGCTGGTGCAGCTCGACTACAAGCAGGCTGATTCATTGGTGGCCGCCGTCAAGAGCGTGCTGACCAAGCGCGGTCAGGTCGTTGCCGCGTCGGGCGCCAATGCCCTGGTCATCACCGACACCAAGAGCCGCATCGGCAGCGTGGCCGACTTTGTCCAGGGCATGGATACCCGGACCGCACAGGTCTCCATCCAGGCCAAGATCATCGTCGTGGATCGCCGCCAGCTCGAGCAGCTGGGTCTCCGGTACGACCTGGGCAGCCGCTCGCAGTTCTTCAACAAGCTGGTGCAGCGGGCCGATCCGAACGCCGACAACGCCGGCGATACCTACGACAAGGCCACCAATATCGTGGACCTGGGCGGCAACTCGCTCTCGGCTATCGCGAATGCGGATGAGACCATCAATGGCTCAGCGCTGGACCTGGTCTTCTCGACCGCGATCGGCGGCTTCTCCCTCACCAGCTTCCTGAGCGCGCTGGAGCGCGTCGAAATGTCCGACGTGCAGGCCGAGCCGCTCATCACCACGCTCGACAACCAGCAGGCTGACATCCTCGTGGGCGACGAGATCCCGCTCCGCGTGGTGGACGCGAGCGGCCAGGTGGGCGCGAACGGTGCGGCCCGCGCCACTGTGCAGTTCAAGGAAACCGGCATCCGCCTGACGGTGACGCCGCACGTGACGTCCAACCGCCAGATCCTCATGAACCTCGCCACCGAACGGTCGCAGGTCGTGCCGCTCGCGGCCGCCGACCTCGGCTTCTCGATCCAGAAGCAGTCCACAAAGAACCAGCTCCTGGTCAACGATGGCGAGACCAGCGTGATCGGCGGGCTCACGGTGACCACGGTGCAGAAGACCCGGTCGGGCATCCCGCTCCTGTCCAGCTTGCCGCTGGTGGGGAACCTGTTCAGCTTCTCCTCGACCGACGAGAACCGTCGCGACCTCATTATCTTGGTCACGCCGCGGATCGTGGATGACGGCGTCTCGACGCCCTGAGCGCCCGACGCCCACAGCAGTCCCGCAAGCCCGGCTCATGCCGGGCTTGTGCCTTTTCGGGGGAGTGAGGAGCGATGCACCTTCGGTTCATGACCGCCGGCGAGAGCCACGGACGGGCTCTCGTGACCATCATCGAAGGGCTGCCCGCCGGGCTGGCCATTTCGGCGGAGCCGGTCAACCACGAACTGGGCCGCCGGATGCAGGGCTACGGTCGCGGCGCCCGGATGAAGATCGAGCAGGACCGGATCGAGTGGCTCTCGGGCGTCCGCGCCGGCGAGACGCTGGGCTCTCCGCTCGCGATGCTCATCCCCAATCGCGACTGGGCCAACTGGGAAGACGTGATGGCCCACGAAGCGGTGAGTGACAGCGGCGAGCTGCGCCGCCGGCGCGTGGCGCGACCCCGTCCCGGACACGCCGATCTCTCCGGGGTGCTCAAGTATGACCGTCTCGACGCGCGCGACATTCTCGAACGCGCCAGCGCGCGCGAGACCGCGGCGCGAGTGGCCGCGGGCGCTGTGGCCCGTCGCCTGCTCGAGGAGTTTGGCATCGAGATCGGCAGCCACGTCGTGTCGCTCGGCGGTATCATCGCGACGGTTCCGGACCCCCTGCCATCACCGATCAATGCAGCCGCGGATCTCTCGGTGGTGCGATGCCTCGACGCCAGCGCGTCAGCCAAGATGGTCCAGCAGATTGATGCGGCCAAGGCGGCCGGAAACACGCTGGGCGGCGAGGTCGAGGTGATCGCTTCGGGAGTACCCGTTGGGCTGGGCAGCCATGTCAGCTGGGACCGGAAACTCGATGGCCGGCTTGCCGGCATGCTCATGGCCATTCCTGCCATCAAGGCGGTGGAGATCGGACTCGGCGTCTCGGCGGCTCGGCGGCCCGGCTCCGAGGTCCACGACCCGATCACGAAGGACGGACACGCTCCCGTGGCAGATCCGCGCGGCGGCTATCGGCGCACCAGCAATCGCGCGGGCGGGTTGGAGGGCGGCATCACGACGGGCGAACCGGTCGTCGTGCGGCTCGCCATGAAGCCTATCGCCACGCTGATGCAGCCGCTCCGCACCGTGGATCTCCGGACCGGGGAGCCGGCCAACGCGCAGAGCGAGCGGTCGGACGTCACCGCGGTGCCTGCGGCCGGTGTCATCGGCGAGGCAGTCGTGGCGCTGGTACTGGCCGACGCGATGCTGGAGAAATTCGGCGGTGACTCGCTCGCCGAGATGCGTCGGAATTACGACGGCTATCTGACAGAGCTGGGCCATCGGTGGGAGCAGGAAGGGTCGAGCCGGGAGTGAGGCGCCACGTGGTGCTGGTGGGGCTGCCGGGCAGCGGCAAGACAACCGTCGGCCGGCAGGCGGCAGCGTTGCTGGGCGCTCCGTTTCTCGACGTGGACGAGGAGATCGAGCGTGAGACGGGCCAGACCATCCGGGAGATATTCGAGGCTCGGGGCGAGGTGGGGTTCAGGCAGCTGGAGTTGGACGCCATGCGCTCCGCGCTCGGCGCTCGGCCAGCGGTGCTGGCGCCAGGGGGCGGGTGGGCTGCCCAGCCCGGGGCGATGGAGCACGCCCGGGAACTCGCTTTCATTATCTATCTGTCGGTTCCCGCGGAAGTGGCGGCTCAGCGATGCGGGGTCGACGGTCAACGGTCAACGGCCGACCGTCGACCGTTGACCGTTGACCGCTCCATCGCTGTACTAATGAAAGCGCGCGAGCCGTTCTACCAGCAGGCCGACGTTGTGGTTTCGAACGCGGCGGACGACCCAAAACCGGTCGCCAGGCTAGTCGCCGAACTGGCCCGCCAGCACGCTGGATGGTAAGTATTTACATGGCAATGGGTTAGCAATGGTCTCCTTGCCAAGGTGAGGGCGGGCGCGTTTTCTTGCTACCCCGATTGGTTGTACCTCTGACGGCTCCACGGGGCCAGATTGGTGTCATGGCTAAGAAAAAGACGGTCAAGAAGGTCGAGGCGGTCGAGGCGGTCGAGACGCGAGGGAAGGGCGAAGCCCGTAGGGGCGGGTCTACGACCCGCCCCACCTCCGCCCGTAGCAGCAAGACCGCCAAGGTAAGGGCGCACGGCCGTGCGCCCAAACGTTCGACGGGCGCCGGCAACGGCACCGCCGTCCGTCCGGGCGACGCGCTGGTCATCGTGGAGTCTCCTACCAAGGCGCGCACCATCGGCAAGTACCTGGGCCGAGGGTACTCGGTGAAGGCCACGGTGGGGCATCTGCGCGACCTGCCCACTCGCAAGCTTGGCGTCGAGATCGACGAGAAGGGTCGCAGCTTTCAGCCCGAGTACGTCACCATCAAGGGCAAGACCCAGACACTGAG
>DASTFH010000137.1:0-42851 GCA_035708725.1 Gemmatimonadales bacterium
CGCGGCGTGGCGCGGGCGGCGAGCACATCCACCGCTTCACCATTCCAGTAGCGGATGAGCGCATGCTCCAGGACCGGAAGGCCGTTCGGAGCCACCCAGTTCGGATCAGCGCCCCGGTCGAGCAGGAACTGGACGATTTCGGTTGACATGTACATCTGGCCGCAGAGGGCGTGGTTGAGCAGCGCTGGATCCCGATGCTCGTTCAGGATGCGCTCCAGCCATGGCAGGTCGCGCGAGAGAAGGGCGCTGCGGATCAGCTCGCCGGGATCGCGCCGGTCGCGCAGGCCGGCGTTTCCCTGACGCCGCGCAACCTGCGCCAGCAGTGCCTCCCAGCTGGGACAACCGTGCATGCGTGCCGTTGCCAGGCGGGCCTCCCCCTCCGCAACCTCCGCGGCGTAAATCTCTTCCACCGGCGTGCCGTAGAAGCGGGGGATGTAGGCAGCGAGCACATGCCCGGCAAAACCCCGCCGAGCGCGGTGACTGCCCAGCACTGAGCGCGCGTCCCGCTCACACTCTTCCAGCGATCCCGGCATCATGGCCATCGGCTCCTGTCTGGCGACATCACCGAAATAGCGCACCAGCTTCGGCCAGCTCGCGAAGCCGTACTCGCGGGCAGTCTGGAACTGCGCCTCGGACAGGCGCAGGCCAAGGCGACGGGCCAATGCCTTGGCCTGCTTTTTTTCGAACTCGAGATTCGGATGAGCGGGAAGCGGGCGGATAGCAGACATGCGGTCTCCTTTCGTTGCGACCCGTGTCCGCATCGTGGGTCCGAAAAGAGGTGACGGCGTGAACCTGCAAGTGCTGCGTCGGATGGGACCATCCCTGCCCGCGGACCGGGTGCGCTCCGATGGCGCGTTCAGAGCATCGGCGTGCGGGGAGGGATTGTCAAGGCGAGGGGCGAGGGATTAGGGGTTAGGGTTGAGCGACGAGCCTCCGCCCCCATACTCCACCCTGACAGATCACTGGCCTGTTTTTATTTGACCAATAACCCCTAGCCCCTAGTCCCCATGTCCACCGTCCAGGTCCGCTATATCGTGCACGATGTCGACGAGGCGATCGCCTTCTACACCAGCCTCCTCGGCTTCACCCTTGTCATGCACCCTGCCCCGCCCTTCGCCATGCTCTCCCGTGGAGACCTTCGTCTTGTGCTGAGCGCGCCCAATCCGATGGGTGGCGGCGGGCAGGCGATGCCAGACGGCACCGTGCCCGCGCCTGGCGGGTGGAACCGGTTCGCCATCGAAGTGGAGAATCTCGAGGCGACGGTCCCGCGGCTCCGCGCGGCCGGTGCACATTTTCGCAACGAAATCGTCACCGGTGTCGGTGGAAAGCAGATCCTGGTCGAGGATCCGTCGGGTAATCCGGTGGAGTTGTTTGAACCGCTGGTTGATGACGCGAAGCTGGGCGGCGGGCGCCGGATGCCGAACGCCTGACGCCGGGCGACTGCCCCTGGGAATGGAATCATGAGATCGCTGCGACATGCCAGCGCCGTTACGCTGCTTGCGGCCTGCGCCGCCTGTACAACTGACGCGCGCATCAGTTTCAGCACCCACGTCGGTGATCCAGTCGCTGGAGCGACGCTCAGGGTTACCGTCGAGGACGGCACCCGGCGCTGGACCTGGACCAATGATGACTTCACGACCAGCGAATCGAGCGGCGTCCCTACCTCACCGTCGGTAAGCACCGGCGCCAGCGGAACGGCGCATGTCGCGTTCGAGTTGCGGGACGGTGCCACCGTCATCAGCACCGGCTCCGTCTCTATGCCACTGCAGGGCGACTGGGCCTGGAAGGTGGACCTCATTGCAAGCACTGAAGACCCGAAGCTCCGCTGCTTCGGTTGCCAGGGGTCGCACGCCTTTCCGCTGGCCGAGGCCTGGCGGGCTGAAGGACGGGATTCCATCTGGATGGTGTGGGGCGGGAATTCGATCAGCCATCCGGTGATTTATTGAGCGCCGGACGCCGGAGGCCAAGCGCCCGGCGGCCGGCGTCCGGCGCAAGAGGAGTTCCACGACACATGCGGCTATCTCCGCTCCTGGGCACAATGCTCCTGCTCGCCGGCGCCCACGTCGCTCAGGCGCAGACCATCCGGATCTGGCCTGGCGTGGCACCCGGGTCGGAGCACTGGACCCAGCAGGAGCACACCTATGGCGGCACTCCCCTCGGCACGGTCATCACCGATGTCGTGACGCCGACATTGACCGTCTTTCTCCCGCCCAAGGATGAAGCGACAGGCACGGGCGTCATCGTGGCGCCGGGCGGCGGGTTCGTGGCACTGGCCATGGATCGTGGCGGTACTGACGTGGCCCGCTGGCTGCAGCAGCATGGCATCGCGGCGTTCGTGCTCAAGTACCGGCTGGTGCACAAGACCGGGGACGGCATCCCTGCGATGGACCAGGACACTGCCGGACGCTACGGCATTGCCGACGGGATTCAGGCCGTGAAGGTGGTGCGCCAGCACGCCGCCGAATGGGGCATCTCGCCAGGGCGCGTCGGGGTCATCGGCTTTTCCGCCGGCGCCATGGTGGCGAGCGGGACACTACTCCAGTCCGACAGCGCCGCCCGTCCCGACTTCGTGGCCATGATCTACGGTGGCCCCTTCGGGGTGATCCCGTCGATTCCGCCGCACCTCCCGCCCATATTCATGGCCTGGGCGCAGGACGACGACGAGGTCCTGTCCCGGATCGAGGCGTTCTACGCCGCGCTCCGGAAGGCGGGCATCGCGCCAGAGACGCACATCTACACCACGGGCGGCCACGGTTTCGGCATCCAGCGCCAGGGCACCACCAGCGATCATTGGATGGACGAGCTTTATTTCTGGCTGGAGGCACTGCAACTCACGGTGCCGGTCCCCTGATGGAGGCAATGCCCGCCATGGTTGGTGCTGCTTCGCTGGCGCCGGTCGCGGTGATGCAGTGCCGAGCCGATCGCGCGCGCCCGAACCCATGAAATCCGGAGCGTCTGTATCAGGACCACCGAGGATCCGCTGCTCGAACCGGGAATGAGGGGAACAGTTTGCCTGCTGCTCACGCTTCTGATGCTCGCGGTCAACCTCGGCGCGCAGACGGCCGTCCTGAGGCCACCGCCGAGAATACGGGTCGCAACCTGTGCGGCAGCCGATTCACTCCTGGGCCCAGCATCCAGGGATGTGCTCAAGTCCGAAGTGCATGGCACCGTCGGCCCCGACTCGGCATTCGACCTCAGGTCCGGCGGGTTCACACTTCGTCGGTCGACGATGCGGGAAATGGAAGGCGCCGCCCGGCTTGCCATCTGCCAGCGTGCGTCAGCTGAATGAGAAGCTATTGCCACGCCATGATCTGGCTCGCTCCCCTTGTCACCCTGCTTCCGCAATCGCTGTCTGGCCAGGCGCAAGCGCCGCAGGACCCCATCCCGGCACACGACTCGCTCACGATTGCGTCGCGCGTGCTCAATGAGCCTCGGCTCATCAACGTCCACCTGCCCGCCGGCTACGACAGCTCGAGCGCGCGCTATCCCGTCCTCTACATGCCCGACGGCGGCATCAACGAGGATTTTCCCCATGTGGTGAACACCGTCGATTCGCTCACGGCGCTCGGCAGGATCCGACCCGTGATCGTGGTCGGCATCCCCAACACCGAGCGGCGGCGCGACCTCACCGGCCCCACCCGCTTCGCACGCGACAGCGCCATCGCACCGCACGTGGGCGGCTCGGAATCGTTTCGTCGCTTCATCGGCGACGAGCTGATTCCCGCAATCGATCGACGCTACCGCACCACCGACGAGCGCGCCATCGTCGGCGAATCGCTCGCCGGACTCTTTATCGTGGAAACCTTCCTGCGGGAGCCGTCGCTCTTCAGTCACTACATCGCCTTCGATCCCAGCATCTGGTGGAACAAGGGCAACCTGGCCGACTCCTCGGCGACGCTCATCGAACGGATGGATTCGCTGCCCCGTTCCATCGATCTCACAAGCTCACGCGATGACATCGACGCCGGCACCGCCCGCGTCGCCCATGCGCTCGAGGCCGCGCACCACCCGAATCTGACCTGGCGCTTCACACCGAGGCCTGACCTCACCCACGCCACCATCTTCCGTGCCATGGCACCGGTGATGCTGGGGGAGGCGCTCAGGTAATCATGGGTCGTGGGTCATGCGTCGTGCGTCGTGCGTCGTGCGTCGTGCGCACAGCGCAACGCTCTAGCGCATATCAGCAACGTGACGCAACTTCAACTGCACCCTCGACCCTCGACCCTCGACCCTCCAGAGGCCCCCATGCGTCCCGCCCACCTTCTCTTCCCGCTGATCCTGGCGGCTGTGCCGGCGACGGCGCAGAGCCAAGACGCCGCTCCGCCCAGCGGCGCCGTGACCACCTCGCGCATCCTGTGGCAACAGGTCACCCGGAACATCACCGCCGCCGCTGAAGAATTGCCTGATTCGCTCTACGCGTATCGCCCGACACCCGAGGTCCGCACCTTCGGGCAGCTTTTCGGCCATATCGCGGGGTCGCAGTATCTCTTCTGTGCCGCGGCGCTGGGCGAGCCGGAGCGCGCCGAGGACGCGGTCGAAAAGTCCACGACTTCGAAGGCAGGACTGGTGGCTGCCCTCAAGGCATCGACGGAGTACTGCAACCGCGCCTACGCCCAGTCCGATGCCGATGCCGCGGCGAGCACCCAGCTGTTCGGCGAGGCGCAGACCCGCCTGTTTGCGCTCACCATGAACGCCCAGCACAATGGCGAGCATTACGGCAACCTGGTCACCTATCTCCGACTCAACGGCATCGTGCCGCCGTCGAGCCGGCCAAGTTCCCCGTGATGCGGGGACGCTGTTTGCTGTGCGCCGTGCGCCGTGTGCTCGACGTCTAACCACGACCCGCGACCCATGACACGTACGTTCTTCCTGCTGCTATTCGTACTCGCAACCGCCTGCGCCCCGCGGCCTGCGCAGGCGCCGCACTATATCATCTACGCTCACGGGAAGATCATCGAAAACGAGGGCCGGCGCCCCACCGACCCTGCGTACGGTGTCTATGAGTACGATGCCATGCTCGACTCGATGCGCCAGGCGGGCTTCGAGGTCCTGAGCGAACAGCGCGGCCCCGACGCCAATTCCGACTCGGCGGCCTCACGCATCGCGCGTCAAGTGGACAGCCTGCTGACGCTCGGTGTCGCACCGGACGCGATCACCGTCATCGGATTCTCCAAGGGCGGGTGGATAGCCATCCTCGCGTCCTCCAGGCTCCAGAATCCGAAGTTGGGATTCGTCTTCATGGGCGCGTGCGGACCGTGGTCCAACGACGCGGCCGACCTGCACGTGAGCGGCCGGATGCTCTCGCTCATCGAGACCAGCGACACACTCGGTGTCTCCTGCGCCCCCACGTTTGCCCGTCGGACGACTGGCTCGGTCAGCAAGGAGATTGCGCTGAGTCTCGGGCTCGGGCACGGCACCTTTTATCAGCCGAGAGCTGCCTGGCTCGGACCGGCCCTGGCATGGGCACGAGGCGAGGACCAGGCAACCACAGCGCGTGATAGCGGCTTTGCGGGCGTGCAGGCGCGCGGCGCGATGGCCATGGGTGTGGACCAGTACACCTCGAGCCACGTGTTCGAATCACTGCCGGATGGCGGCCGCATCGTCCTCCAGCGCGATTCGGTGGACAGCGCGGGCACGACAACAATCCGGATGCACCTCCAGCACATCGCCCGCGCATTCGCCGACGGCGACCTTGCCCTGCCGGGGTTCGTGCACGCGGAAGAAGTACCCGGTACGGCGGTCATGAGAGCGCGCCGAGCGTCCATCCGCTACGAGTTTGACACCCTGCCGCGCGGGGGCCAGGTCAGGATCCGGAGCAGCGACTCGCTGGCCATCCGCGCCGTTCACGACTTTCTCGCCTACCAGCGACAGGACCACCACGCGGCGGGGCATTCCGCTGAATAGATATTGGCTCGCGGCGTGCCTCGTTGCGCTGGTCGGTTGTCGCACTGCACCGCCCGTACTCGACCACCAGGCGATCCTGGCTCGGCAATCCTGGTGGGACAACCGCGACTGGGACTGGTACGAGCACAATATTCCGTTCTTCGACTCGCCCGACTCCGCCATCAACACGACCTACTACTACCGCTGGGAGCTGGTCACCAAGCACCTGACCTATGGCTCGCCAGAGACCGGCTACACCTTCACCGAGTTCATTGACCGCCCGTTCTGGTCCGGCGCCTATGGCTCGATCAGCTGCCCGCTCGGCCACCAGATGTATGAAACGCGCTGGCTGCGGAACCGCCGGTATGTCGAGGACTTTGCCGCCTACTGGTTCGACACGCCGGGCGCCGAGCCGCGAAGCTACAGCAACTGGTACGGCGACGCCGTGTGGGCCACCTACCTCGTCAACGGCGACTCGGCGTTCCTCCGCCGCATGCTGCCCAACATGATCGCGCAGTACCAGGGCTGGATGACCGAGCACTGGGACTCGGCGCAGCGGATGTTCCGCTGGGACGGCATGCATGACGGGATGGAGACCAATATCAACAGCCGGCAGACCGCCGACGAATTCAGCGGCGCCGAGGGATACCGACCGACGCTCAACAGCTATCTCTTCGCGGACGCGCGCGCCGTTGCCTCGGCGGCTCGTCGGCTCGGCGACTCCGCCCTCACGCGGGACTACTTCTCGCGGGCAGGCCGGCTCAGGCAGCGGGTGCAGGAAGAGCTCTGGGATTCCACGCGTCAGTTCTTCTTCCATCAGTTTGCGCATGACGAGAAGGGCGGCATCAAGGCCGGCACGCTCACCTACGAGACCGGACCTTACGCCGGGGATCCGCATGGGCGCGAGCTGATCGGGTTCGTCCCCTGGCAGTTCGACCTGCCGGACTCGGGCTACGAAGCAGCGTGGCGCGTGCTGGTGGATACCGCAGGGTTCGCGGCGCCCTTCGGCCCCACGACGGTGGAGCAGCACGATCCGCAGTTCATGGTGTCTGATGTCTGCTGCGTCTGGAGCGGCAACCAGTGGCCCTACGGCACCAGCCAGACGCTCACGGCGATGGCCAATCTGCTCAACAACTACCACCAATCCGTGGTCAGCAAGGCGGATTACTTCCAGCTGCTTCGGCGCTACAGCCTGGACC
Organism: Gemmatimonadales bacterium; assembly: GCA_035708725.1. Lineage (GTDB taxonomy): Bacteria > Gemmatimonadota > Gemmatimonadetes > Gemmatimonadales > GWC2-71-9 > CAMLHP01. The sequence continues at coordinate 7,083 of DASTFH010000137.1, forward strand.
AGCGGAAGGACGGCCGACCATACATCGCCGAGGCGGCCAATCCGTTCACCGGGTCGTGGAAGGGGCACGATACCTACTATCACAGCGAGCACTACTTCCACTCGAGCTACGTGGACCTGGTCATCTCGGGGCTGGTGGGGCTCCGGCCGCGCGACGACGACTCGCTCGAAGTGAACCCGCTCGTGCCGGACGACTGGGGCTGGTTTGCACTGGATAATGTGCGCTACCGGGGACGCGAGCTCAGCATCATCTGGGACCGCGACGGGAGCCATTACGGTCGCGGGGCCGGGCTGTCGCTCTACGTGAACGGCCGGCGGGTGGCTCGCGCCGACTCGCTCGGCCGAGTGGTGGCCGCCATGTCACCCGCGCCTGCGCTCGCGCCGGTGGACCGACCCGTCAACTTCGCTGTCAACAACGGCCGAGGCGCGTTCCCGTCCATCAGCGCATCATACAGCGCCCCTGCCACGCCGCCTCACTATCTCATTGACGGCAACATCTGGTATCATCAATCGCCGCCGAATCGCTGGACCGATGCAGGATCGGAGAACGTCGCCGACACCGTGACCCTCGACTTTGGCGTCGTGCGTCCAGTCGAGCGCGTCGCGCTTTACTTTCTTGATGATGCCACGCAGATCGTGCCGCCGGAGTCCTACGCGCTCCAATGGTGGCATGACGGCCTCTGGGACTCGATCCCGTCCCAGCAGCGCAGCCCGGTGAGGCCGGAAGGACGGCGGGCCAACCTGGTTACCTTCGCCCGGCTCAGCACGCCGCGGCTTCGGCTGATCGTGGCGCACAGGCCGCGCGCCTATACCGGGCTCAGCGAGATCGAGGCGTGGGCGCACGCCACGCCGCCGTTCGTCGAGCCGACGGAGGAGCCGGGCAACGTGGCCATCAACCCGCCGGGAGAGGGGTTTCCGAGGCTATCGGCCTCATACACCTCACCGGATTCCCGCGTCGAGGCCGCCAATGACGGCGTGATTGCCTATACGCGATACAGCGATAACCGGTGGTCGGCGCGGGGCACACCCAACCGGAGCGACTGGCTGCAGGTGGATTGGCAGGTGCCGCGCCGAGTGTCGCGAGCGGAGATTCATTTCGCCGGCGGGGGCGGAGGGCTGGCTGCGCCGAGGAGCTACCTGCTGCAATATTGGACCGGCAGCGGCTGGCAGGGTGTCAGTGACGAGCGGCGCCTGCCGACGACGCCGGAGGCCTCGGCCATGAACACCGTCTGGTTTGCGCCGGTCGAGACGAGCCGCATGCGCGTCATCATGCAGCACTCGGCGCCTTCAGCCTCGGCCGTCACTGAAATCCGCATCTGGAAGGACGAACCATGAACTACGCCACGCGTGGGCTCGGTCTCCTCATGCTTGCGGCTGTTGCGGCCTGCGGCACCCGCACACACGACGCGCCCAGTGGAAGAGAGGCCACCGTGACCCGTGAACCGTTCGGCATGACGCCCGAGGGCGACTCCGTGGCGCTGTTCACGCTGACCAACGCCCATGGCGTCGAGCTGCGCGCCATGACGTACGGCGGGATCATCGTCTCGCTCAAGGTGCCGGACCGGGACGGAAAGCTCGGTGATGTGGTGCTTGGCTACGACAGTCTCGCGGGTTACCTCCGCTCCTCGCCCTACTTTGGCGCCATCGTGGGCCGCTACGCCAACCGCATTGCCAAGGGGACGTTCACGCTCGACGGGCAGACGTACCACCTGGCCATCAACAACCCGCCCAACGCGCTGCACGGCGGGCTCCGCGGCTTTGACAAGGTGGTCTGGAGCGGTGAGCCGCTTTCGGACGGGCGCGGCGCCGGCGTGGTGTTCCGCCACACCAGCCCGGATGGCGATGAGGGCTATCCCGGCACGGTCACGGTGCAGGTGAGCTACACGCTTACCGACAGCAATGACGTCGTGATCGACTACCAGGCCACTACCGACAAGGCGACACCGATCAACCTCTCGCAGCATTCGTATTTCAACCTGGCGGGCGCCGGCAGCATCCTCGGCCACGAGCTGATGATCGCGGCAGACTCCTTCACGCCGATTGACTCCACGTTCATTCCGACCGGTGTCATCGCACCGGTGGCGGGCACGCCGTTCGATTTCCGCACGCCGCACCGGATTGGCGAGCGCATCAATGACGATAACGAGCAGCTGCGCTACGCCGGCGGCTATGACCACAACTTCGTGCTGAATGATGCGGGCACCGGACTGGCCCTGGCGGCGCGGCTCGGCGATTCAGCCAGCGGGCGGGTGCTCGAGATCCACACTGACCAGCCGGGTATCCAGTTCTATTCCGGCAACTTCCTCGACGGCACGCTCACCGGCAAGCAAGGCATCGTGTACGCTCACCGGAGCGGACTTGCTCTCGAGACGCAGCACTTTCCCGATTCGCCGAATCACCCGGATTTCCCATCTACCATTCTCGGGCCCGGCCAGCAGTTCCGCTCCCGGACGATCTGGCACTTCAGCACCGAGACCAAGCGTACCCCCTGACCCACTTCCATCGCGGAGACCGCGGAATGCGCATGCGCACGCTGCTGTTCGGTACCCTTACCCTGCTCCTCGTCGCCAGTCCTGCCGCTGCCCAGCGGCCGGGAGCGCCGGGAGACCGATCGGCCTCGGACAGCGACAGCAGCAGCACCGCTCGCAAGGACACGATCGGCGTGCCAGCCATCGAGCGTGTCTCGACCACCCAGCACACGATGACCGTCAACGGCAAGACGATCGCCTATACCGCCAACACCGGCACGATGGTGCTGCGCGATGCAGCCGGCAACCCGAAGGCGACCGTCTTCTACATCTCCTACACCAAGGACAAGGAGAACGCCGGCAACCGGCCGGTCACCTTCTTCTTCAACGGCGGTCCGGGCTCCGCGTCCATCTGGCTCAACATGGGCATCATGAGCCCCAAGTTCCCGTCGATGGGACCTGGCGGCGCGCAGCCGGCTCCACCATATGACCTGGTGGACAACCCCAACACGCCGCTCGATGTCACCGACCTGGTCCAGGTCGACGCGATGATGACCGGTTACTCCCGCCCGGCCGTGCACGTCAAGCCGTCAGACTATACTGGCGCGGACAATGACATCCGGATGTTCGCGCAGTTCATCCGGGCGTACCTCGACAAGTACCACCGCTGGTCGTCGCCCAAGTACCTCTTCGGCGAGAGCTATGGCACGTTCCGCTCGGCGGGGCTGGCCTCGGAGCTGCAGGAGAATGAGGGAATCGAGCTCAACGGCATCATGCTGCTCGGCACGGTGCTCGATTTCCAGTACATCTCGCAGTCGCCGACCAACGATATCGGTTACTCGACCTTCCTGCCCACGTACACCGCCAGCGCCTGGTACCACAAGAAGCTGCCGCCCGACCTGCAGGCCCAGTCGCTGGAACAGGTGGTGCAGCAGTCGCGCGATTATGCCTTTGGCGACTACCTCACGGCGCTGGCCAGGGGCAACAGGCTCACTGCCGCGGACCGCACGGCGGTGGCGAAGCAGCTGGCCCGGCTCACCGGGCTTTCGCAGACGTTCATCGAGAACACCAACCTGCGGATCAGCGCCGGCGCCTTTCGCACCGAGCTGCTGCGCGACCAGCGGCTGATGCTGGGGCGCTATGACACCCGCCTCACCGGCATCAACGGGAATCCGTCGAGCCAGTCCCAGGACTACGACCCGTCGGACGTCGCGCCGTCGAGCGCGTTCATGACTGCCTTCATGCGGTACCTGCACAACGAGCTCGATTACACCAGCAACCTTCAGTATTACAGCGGCGGCCACGCGGGCCGGTGGGAATACGGCCGCAGCGGACGCGGATACCCCAACGAGATCGAATCGCTGCGGCTCGCCATGGCCAAGGATCCGTACCTGCATGTCATGGTCGGTGCCGGCTACTACGACACGGCCACACCGTTTGCCAATGCCGAATACACCTTCACCCATCTCGGCTTCGACCAGACCTACAGCGACCGGGTCCAGTTCAAGTACTACGAGAGCGGGCACATGGCCTACCTCAACCAGGCCTCGGCCAGGCAGCTGAAGGACGACATTGCGGCGTTCATCACGTCCACGGCCCACCCGGCGACGACCGCGTCGGTGCAGCAGGGGAAGTGACGGCGTTCGAGCCGCATGCGTCGCAGGCACGGCCGCGAGATCGGGGACACGAATGATTGTTGCGCTGGTCTCGCCCCGTGCGGCCGTATCGCTCGATGATGGACTGGAACGCGTGCGGTCGCTGATGCTCGACGCCGCGCGCCAGGGAGCGGAGATCGTCTGCTTCCCTGAGGCCTACCTGCCCGGCCTCCGGAGCGTTCATGCAGAAGTCCCGGCGTTTGCCAACGAGGATGAGGCGAAGGCCCTTGGCGCCGTGTCCAGCTGGGCTCGCGCCAGTCACATCGCGACCATACTCGGAATGGAGCACATCACCGACGACGGCCGGCAGATCGTGGCGACAGTGATCAATGCCGATGGGACCATCCAGGGCGTCCAGCCCAAATGCCAGCTCGACCCGAGCGAAGAGCAGTATTACATCCCGGGGCACACTCGCGAGATGTTCCAGGTGAATGGCGTGCCCTTCGGCATCGCGATCTGTCACGAGGGGTTTCGTTATCCCGAGACGGTGCGCTGGGCGGCCGCGCGTGGCGCACGCATCGTCTTCCATCCCCACCAGACCGGCAGCGACAAGGCCGGCAGCACGCCAGCATACTGGGGCGACCCTGCAGCGCCATACTATGAGAAAGCGGTGATGTGCCGAGCGCTGGAAAACACCGTCTATGTCGCCAGCGTCAATTACGCGCTGGCCAACCAGGAGTCCGCCACCTGCATCGTTGGCCCTGCGGGCGAGTGCGAAGCCGTCCTGCCTTATGGCCGGGAAGGCGTCCTGGTCCACGATGTGGACCTGAACCGCGCCACCGGGTTACTCGCCAGGCGCTACGCGGCCGAACGCTATCCAGCCGGCCCGTGACCGCCCTGTGACCATGAATCTCCAGCCGACGCTCGTCGGAAAGCTCGTCGCCCTCCGCCCGCTCCGTGCCGAAGATCACGATGCGCTTTATGCGGTGGCGCGTGACCCGCTCATCTGGGAGCAGCACCCCGCCAAGGAGCGGGCCACGCCGGAAGGATTCCGGCGGTTCTTTGATGAATCGCTGGCATCGGGTGGCGCCCTGCTCGCGAGCGATGCCGTGACCGGCGAGGTCATCGGCTCATCCCGTTACTTCGGATATGATCCCGCGGCGCGTGAGGTGGAGATCGGCTGGAGCTTCCTGGCGCGGTCGCGGTGGGGTGGGCGCCATAACGGCGAGATGAAGCGGCTCATGCTGGAGCACGCGTTCCGGTCGGTTCAGCGAGTGATTTTCGTCATCGCAGCCGACAACTGGCGCTCGCGCCGGGCAGTGGAGAAGATCGGCGGCGTCTACGCCGGCCCGCATGGGGCGGAGAGGGTGGTGTATGAGATAAGGCGGCTAGACGGCTAGACGGCTCGGCACCCGCGTCATTGCGAGGGCGCAACGCGCCCGAAGCAATCGGGTCGCATGGATCGCGACGTCGGCCACCCGATTGCGTCGTCGGGGCCGAAGGCCCCTCCTCGCAATGACAGCCCGACTGACCGTCCAACCGTCTATCCGTCTAACCGTCTATCCGTCTAACCGTCTACTTCACCACCACCGCCACCTGCGTAATCGGCAACGGCGGCTGGCCGGGCGGCACCGGCTCCTCGAAGGTCAGCGCAAGCGTCCCGGCTGACTCGGGCGTAAACTCGACATCATAGATCTCCCCCGGCGCAAAGAGCAGGGCGGCCGGATGCATGCCCACCTGTGTCGTGGGCAGGTCGGCGCCATCCTTCGCGACGATCCGCCAGCTGGCGGGGCGTCCCTCCTGCGTGAGCGCCAGTTTCAGCAGCGCGTCGCCCCGGATATTGATGAGCCGGAACCGGTAGGTCGCGCCGGCGCGCAGCTCCACCGGTTTCGGGATGCTGTCGCCGTTCATCACCACGGCCGGGAACGGTCCAGTGATCACGTTCGTTGTCGGGCCGCCGTCGCTGAAGATGAACGTCCGGTCATGATCGTCAGGCGCGGGGTGCGTGCTGTCGATGACAACGATGGCGCCATACAGTCCCGAGGGGATCTGCTGGAACTCGTTGAAGTGCGAGTGATACATGAACGTGCCGGCCCTTGGCGGCGTGAAACGCACGGTCAGTGAATCTCCGGGCGCGATGGCCGGCAAGCGGCTGTCGGCGTTCCCGCTCCAGCCGGGCACTCCGTCGGCGTAACTGTTGTCGAGTTCAATGCCGTGCCAGTGGATGGCAGCGTGATCCCGGGTCTGGTTGACGATCGTCACGGCAACTGGCTCGCCGCGCTGCAGCACCAGCTCGGGGCCGGGCACCGGCATCGCGCCGCTCGAATCCTGCGCCGAACCGCCCAGCACAAAGGCGTAGCCGGGATTGGCGCCGTAGATTCCGGGCTTCTCCCGCACCAGCATCCGGATGGTGCGAGCCGACGCGGCCGCAATTGCGGGCTGCCCGGAGGGCTTCACCCGGATGCCGAGGACAAGCCCGAACATCTGGTGCGGGCCGTCGGCCATGTGCCGCATGGTCGCCATCGTGTCGAGATCGCCGCGGTAGGTATCGAGCGTGACGAGCTTGGAGAGGTGCCCCGCGAAGTGACAGTGGAAGATCCAGTCGCCAGGGCGGGATGCCTGCCAGGAGAGCGCCATCGTCTGGCCCGGCATCAGCAGCTCGGTCACCGCCAGCCGCTGGGCCGACGCCGAGTACAGCGTGTCCCTGATCCCGTCGCCCTTGGCATCGGTGCGGAAGTAGAATCCATGCAGGTGCATCGGGTGGGGCAGGAAACTCAAGTTGACGACGCGCCAGTGGGCGCTGTCTCCCTGCACCAGGTCGAGCCGCTCGGTGTGCGGCCAGGACAGCCCGTTGATGGCCATCGCGGTCCGGCCGAGTCCACTGGGACTGGTCGAGTCGATCGTGCCCCAGACGGAGATGACAAAGATGCGATCGGTCGGGTGGGCTCCCGGCGGATCAACGACGATCACGCCATTGAGCTGGCTCCCCTCCTCGGCGCGGCCCGCCAGGGGCACGGGCGTGATGCGGCCCATGTAGTAGTAGGTGCCGGGTGTCGTGGCCTGGAAGCGAAGAATGCGCGACGCACCCGGGGCGATGATCACACTGTCGGCCACGCCGCGCGCGGTCTCGCCGAAGCCGTACAGTGTGAGCGGCTGGGGGAGCTGGTTGCTCACCGACGCCTCCACCCAGGTTCCGGCGTCGACCCGGATGAGCGGGCCGGGGTTCTGCGGTGTCCGTCCCGTTTCGGCGAATGTCGCCGCGTCGACGTAGCGTCCGCCGGGGCCGTCGGGATACCAGCGCCCCTCGCGTGCCTCGAGGGAGACCTGGAGCACCTTGCCGTGCAGGGTGCCCGCGCGGTGCTGGTTGTCGTTGGCGGAGATGGTGGGCGGGACGGACGGGGCGGACGGGACGGACATGCAACAGGCGAGCGTTGCAACCAGCGAGAACAGCATAACCCCTCCAGGGGGCGGGGGCCTACGGTGAACAACAGGCGACTACGATACGGGCTTGCGACAAGACGGGCAAGAGGAGCGGGATGGACAGGTGGGTCAACAGTCGAGCCGCGTCTTGCGTCCCGCGTTCGTCTTCCGCAGCCTTCTCCTGTGACGTAGCTTCGCTCCCATGCCCATCCGGACCGGTCGCGCGTTGCCCTTGGCCATCGCCGTGACGCTCATGTCGGCGCCGGGCCATGCGCAGGTGTCCGGTCATCCGCGCAGCGGCGTCATCATGCTCGGCACCGGCAACCCCGTTCCCGATCCCGACCGCTTCGGCCCGGCGACCGCCGTCATCGCAGACAGCGCGGCGTATCTCGTGGACGCCGGCGGCGGAGTCATGCGACGCTGGCGCGCAGCCCAGGCACGCCATCTCGTCAACGGCGTGGCGCTGCGCCGAGTCGTGTTCATAACTCACCTGCACTCGGACCACACGCAGGGATTACCCGGGCTGATCTGGGGACTCTGGATGGCCGACCCGGAGCTGCCGATCACGGTCTATGGTCCTCGCGGCGTCAAGGCGATGACCGAGCATATTCTTGCGGCATGGTCGGCAGACATCGCCATCCGCACCGACGAGGGTGGCGAATATGCGGGGAAACCGGGGCCCCGGGTCGTGGTGCAGGAGGTCAGGCCGGGCATGATCTATCACGACTCACTGGTGAGCGTTACCGCCTTTGCCGTGCACCACGGAACCTGGCCGCAGGCATTCGGCTACCGGTTCAATACCCGGAATAGAGTGATCGTGCTTTCGGGCGATGCGGCGCCGCCCTCGGTCATTCCGCAGCAGTGCCGGCGCTGCGACATCCTGGTGCATGAAGGCGGGTTGCCGGATGCGAAGGCCACACCCTACTATCATGCATTCCATAGCACGGCCGAGGAGATCGCACGCGTGGCGAACGCCGCCCAGCCTCGGTTGCTCGTGCTGACGCACCAGCGCCCGGGCGTGAACCGGCAGGGACTGGACATCATTCGCTCGCACTACGACGGGCACGTGGTGATTGCGAGTGATCTGGATGTGTTTCATTGAGCCTTCAGTCATCGGTCGTCGGTCTTCGACGCGCTTTCGACGACCGATGACGGACAACCGACGACCTGTCAGGGCCCTCGACCCGTGACCCACGACCCGTGACCCCCATGCTCCCACCCTCCGAAGTCGTCATCCGCCTCCTGCTGGCCGCCGCACTCGGCAGCGTGATCGGCCTCGAGCGCGAGCGCCTGCTCTGGGCCGCGGGGCTCCGCACCCACATGCTGGTGAGCGTCGGCTCGACGCTGGTGATGATTGTCTCGGCGTATGGATTTGCCGGCGTCGTGAACACGCCGGGCGTTTCGCTCGATCCATCGCGCGTGGCGGCGCAGGTGGTGAGCGGCATCGGCTTCCTGGGTGCCGGCACCATCCTCCTGCGGCAGGAAGTCATTCGCGGGCTCACCACGGCGGCAAGCCTCTGGGCCGTGGCTGCGATCGGGCTCGCGGTGGGCGGTGGACTGTACTTCCCGGCGGTCGCCGCAACCGCTCTCATCCTGCTGATCCTGCTCGGCCTCAAGCCGCTCGAGCGCCGGCTCTTTGCCGGGCATCGTGAACTCCAATCGGTGGTGATACGGCTCAATCCTTCCGTGACGTCACGTCTCCAGGTCGAGAATGCCGTGGCCAAGGCGAAGGTGCCGGTCAGGCAATTCCGGACGGTCGCGGGTTCCACACCCTCCGAAGAGGCCCTCGAGCTCATCATCAGCGCGAATTCGGCGGAAGACCTGGCGGGGCTGGTCGCCTTTCTGGGGCGGCTGCCCGGCGTCACCAGCGTGAAATCCGGCGGCGCGGTCGAATCCCGCGCCGAAGATCCCGCGCGGCAGTAGCGATGCGTGGACCTTTGCGATGACGCTGCTGTCGGCAGCGGTCCTGCTGTTCTTTGTCATGGATCCACTTGGCAACGTGCCGCTCTTTCTCGCGGCGCTGCGCCACGTGGATCCGGCGAGGAGCCGGACCGTGATCGTCCGCGAGCTGGTGATTGCGCTCGTGGTCATGGTGGCGTTCCTGTTCCTGGGGCGCTACATCCTCGCGTTGCTGCACGTCTCGCCAGCCGCCCTGACGGCCGGCGGGGGCATGATCCTGCTCCTCATTGCACTCCGCATGATCTTCCCCACCAGTGAGCATTCCCTCAAGGAGCCGGTGGACGATGAGCCGCTCGTGGTTCCACTCGCGGTTCCGTACACCGCCGGACCGGGACTGCTCGCCACCGAATTGCTCTTCATGACCCGCGAACCGCATCGGTGGCCGGTCTGGCTCGGGGCCGTGGTGCTGGCGTGGCTGGTGTCGGCCGTGATCCTGTATTTCTCGAGTCACCTGCGCACGCTGCTGGGCGATCATGGACTGACGGCGGTCGAGCGGCTGATGGGCATGCTGCTGGTGATCGTGGGAGCGGAGATGCTGATGAACGGGATCGTGCTGTACCTGGCGCGGTAGGAGTGAGGCAACCCAGGAGAAGGCTTCCAGCTCTCGGCCCTCAGCCGCCGCACTCTCACCATTTCTCACGGGGCCGTGAGCATTCTCGAGAATTCTCACGAGTGTCGTGCGCGATCCGGCACGGAATGGGCGCGGTCGCCATACTCCTGCGAGAGTGTGTAAGTTTGGCAGAACCTTTACCGGAGTGAAAACGACTGATGCTGTCCGCCCGCGATGCGCTTGCCCGACTCAAGGAAGGAAACCGCCGCTTCACCGCCACCGTGAGCACCCCGGATGATGGCACCAACGGCCTCTGCCGGCCGGTCCTGACCGCGACGCAGGACCCCATCGCGGTCATCTTCGGCTGCTCCGATGCGCGGGTGCCCGCCGAGATCATCTTTGACCAGGGGCTGGGCGACCTGTTCGTCATCCGGGTCGCGGGCAACGTGATGGCGCCGTCGCTGGTGGGCAGTGTCGAGTTTGCCGCGGCCAAGTTCGGGACCCGGCTCGTGGTGGTGATGGGTCATACGGAGTGCGGTGCGGTCGCGGCGACACTCGACGAGATGCGGCAGCCCACCGAGAACCAATCACGGAACCTGCGCGCCATCGTGGATCGTATCCGGCCATCCATCGAACCATTGTTTCATACCGAGCTGGCGAGGGATCCTGCGGCGCTCTACGCTCGCGCCATCCGCGCCAATATCCGCGCTTCGGCCAATCACCTGCGCCATGGATCGCAGCTGCTGGAACAGCTGATCCAGGACGACGACCTGCTGGTGGTGGGTGCCGAATATTCGCTGGCGACGGGGAAGGTGGATTTTTTTGATGGGCTAGACGGTTAGGCGGCTCTCGGAGGTGCATCCATGCTTCCAGTCCTCGGCGTCCTGCTCCTGATCCTCACCTTCCTCGGCACCGCCTACTTCCAGATGTTCGTGTGGCACCCGAAACACCCTGATCGGGCATGGCCATGGCAGGTCTGGGCCAGCTTCGGTGGGATCGCATTGGTGGGCGCCGGCCTGCTGGCTTCGAGCTGGACGCTTGCCTTGCTGGGGGCCGCGAGCTGGATCCTTGCCCGGCTCATGTGGGATCGGGCTGCGGTCGAGTAGGGCGAAGAGACTCAGGCGTTTTCACCCAGCGCGATCCGTGCGATTGCCCTGTCACTCAAGCGCTCCGCCGAGCACAGCGCCCTGGGCGCTGAGCTCACAGCTCGTAGCTCATAGCTCTCAGCGCCCTGGGCTCAGCGCGTTATTCCCCCTATCCACATCCGGCAGCAGGTGCTCCGGATCGACCGCCGCGCTGGCGACCCGCTTCTTGCCCGCCACGCGATAGACATACTTTGGCCCCAGGTTCCACATCTCCACCGGCAGCTTCACCGTCTCGCTTGATCCATCGGCATACGTCAGCTTGAGATACACCGGCAGCTGCATGGTGCCCTTGCTTTCGAGCGTGATCGTGGCGCCGGAGTCGGCGTTGGTGATGGCGGTGACTGCCTGGTCGGGCCTGTTGGTGGTGTAGATCCAGTCATCCCAGAACCAGTCGAGGTCGCGACCGCTCTGGTCCCGCATCAGCCGGAAGAAATCATCGGGCGTGGGGTGCTTGAACGCCCAGGTCTTGAGATAGTTGCGGTACGCGGCGTCAAACCGCTCCTTCCCCAGTACATGATACCTGAGCGTCTGCATCATGAGCGCAGGCTTCTGGTACCCGGTCCAGAAGAGGTCGTGACTCTCGACCGGATTGGTGATGAGCGGCTGCTCCTCGCCGGGAATGGCATGATCCGGGTAGAGATGCAGCGGGTGTACCTCGATCGAGTCCCCATAGGGCGTGCCCTTGAAGTAGCTCGCCGCGTTGCCCAGGTCGATGAAGGTGTTGAATCCCTCGTCCATCCACGGATAGAGGCGCTCGTTGCTGCCGACGATCATCGGGGTCCACTGGTGCCCCAGCTCGTGCGCCACGGTCCAGCCGAGGTTGATCCGGTCTGGGCCGGTGGGATCGAAGGTCATCATGGGGTATTCCATGCCCTCGATCGGTCCCTCGATGGATGAGGCATGCGAGTAGGGATACTTGAGCCACTGCTCGCTGAAGTACTTCACCGCGTGGCGAGCCATCCGGTTGGCTTCGGGCCAGAGCGTGGCGGATGGCCGGTAATAAGTGTGGATCAGGATGCCGTCATAGCCGCTCGCGTCCCAGCGCCAGTCGGGCGCCGCGGCAAAGGCAAAGTCACGCACCGAGTCGGCGCTGAAGCGCCAGGTGAGCGTGCCCCTGGTGGTGGGACGGGTGCTCGCCTTCCCCGCCTCCGAGGCGCTGACGATCGCGACCGCGGTATCACTCTTGACGGCGCGAGACAGCCGCTCGCGCTCGGTCGCCGTGAGCGTCTCCTCGGGATTCAGCAGCCGCCCGGTGGCGGCGACGATGTAATTCGCCGGCAGGGTCACGTTCACGTCGAACTTGCCATACTCGAGATAGAACTCGCCGGCGCCGATATAGGGCTCGTGGTTCCACCCCTTCACGTCATCATAGACCGCAACCCGCGGATACCACTGACCCAGCTCGTAGAGCGTCCCGTCATGCCCCATGCGGCCCGCACCATAGGGCGGCACCGTGAAGTGCCACGTGATGGCGATCTCGCTGGTGGCACCGGGCGCCATCGGCGCCGGCAGGTCCACGCGCATGGTGGTCCCGAACGCCGTCCGCGCCGCGCTGTCGCCATTCACCGTGAGCGACTCCATCGTTCCGCCGCCCGCAAATCCCTGGCAGGAGAAGTCGAATGTCGCGTCCTGGAAGACCAGCGGCGGCTGGTGCAGCTGGTTGGTGACGCTCGTGGGCGCGCAGATGTTCTGCTCCACATGGAGCCAGATATAGAAGAGAGAATCGGGCGAGTTGTTGTGGTAGGTGATGGTCTCGCTGCCCGAGAGCCGGCTGGTCGCGGGGTCGAGCGTGGCATCGATCCGGTAGTCGGCGCGCTGCTGCCAGTAGCCCGGTCCAGGCCGGCCGGAGCCGGTGCGGATATTCGAGGGAGCCACGTGGCCCGCCATCAACTGGCGTGCGGGGCTGGTGGACTGGGCCGCAACGACGCCGGCCTGGGACGCGAGCAGGACAACCGCCAGGAAACCACGGACCGCGCAGCGCATCAAACGCCTCCGGACACACGGATGGAGAGGGATACTGAAGTGTGGCTAAATTGCGGTGTGGATCAAGTCACGTCTTCCGGGAGAGCGCCACGGAATGCACATTGCCATCGGGTCGGACCACGCCGGCTACCGCTACAAGGAACTCATCAAGGCGCACCTGGCGGCCTCCGGCCATCAGGTCACCGACCTTGGGACCGACTCGACCGAGCCGGTCGACTATCCCCTTTTCATCCGCCCGGTAGCGGAGGCGGTGGCCGCGGGCAGGGCCGAGCGCGGCATAGTGCTGGGCGGCTCAGGCAACGGTGAGGCCATGGTGGCCAACCGGGTCAAGGGCATCCGCTGCGCCCTCTGCTGGAACACCGAATCCGCCCGACTGGGCCGGGCCCACAACGACGCCAACATGATTTCGCTGGGTGAACGGATGATCGCGGAGGCGGACCTGATGGCGATCGTGGATACCTGGCTCACGACGCCATTCGATGGCGGACGGCATGCGAGGCGGATTGCGGAGATAGATGGGTGACGAGGGACGAGGCGCGAGGCGCGAGGGGCGCGAAGCTCACCCGCTCGTCATTCCAGCGAACGGCTGGAATCCATGAGGGACCCGGACATGACACTTCACCACGCCCGACACGTCCTGCGGACTGAAGTACTCCGGGTGAGCCCTCATGGATTCCCGCTTGCGCGGGAATGACGGCTCAGTAAGTCCCTCGACTCTCGACCCTCGACCCCTCCCTACCCTCCCACGATGGCACCTAGAATGATGAACGGCTCCTTGCCATTCACCACGGGCTCGGGCAGGGGTTCGTCAGGCGAGTTGTGCGAGAGGTCCTTCTCGCAGGCATAGAACCGCACGAAGGCTCGTCGCTTCTGGGTCTGGTGGTCGCGAAGGGTGCCGCGGAGCATGGGAAAGCGTGCTTCCACGGCGTCGAGCACGGTGCGCTGCGTCACCGGCGCCGGCACCTCGAGCGCAAGCTCGTTGGTGTCGGTGCGGGCGATGACGCAGAGCGGATTGGGAAGGACGACGCGGATCATGCCAGGGTCTGGACCTCGACGGAAAGCACGGCTGGGAGATCTCGCACGATCGCGTTCCAGCTGTCACCGGCGTCCGCCGAGGCGTAGACCTGACCGCCAGTGGTGCCGAAATACACACCACAGTCATCCAGCGAATCGACCGCCATCGCGTCGCGCAGCACGTTCACGTAGCAGTTCCTGTCCGGCAGTCCCTTCCCCAGCTCTTCCCACTCGTTGCCGCCGGTGCGGCTGCGATAGACCCGCAGCTTGCCGTCCAGGGGATAGTGCTCCGAGTCGCTCTTGATCGGCGCCACGTAGATGGTCTCGGGTTCGTGCGCGTGCACGTCGATCACGAAGCCGAAGTCGGTGGGCAGGTTGCCGCTCACCTCGTGCCAGGAATCGCCGCCGTTGTCGCTCCGCATCACGTCCCAGTGCTTCTGCATGTACAGCACATTCGGCTTGCTCTTGTGCATGGCGATCCGGTGTACGCAGTGCCCCACTTCAGCTTCGGGGTCGGGGATGTATTGCGAATGGAGCCCCTTGTTGATGGGCGTCCAGCTCTTGCCGCCATCCGCGGTGCGAAACGCCCCGGCTGCGGAGATCGCGATGAACATGCGATTGGCGTTGGTGGGATCGATCAGGATGGTATGCAGGCACATCCCGCCAGCGCCTGGCGTCCAGTGGGCTCCCGAGCCGTGACCGCGGAGTCCCGAGAGCTCCTGCCAGCACCTCCCGCCATCGGTGGAACGGAACAGCGCGGCGTCCTCGATGCCGGCGTAGACCGTGTCGGGCTCGGTGAGCGACGGTTCCAGGTGCCAGACCCGCTTGAATTCCCAGGGATGCGGCGTGCCGTCGTACCACTGGTGAGTGCCGGGAACGCCGTCATAGGCAAACTCGTTGCCCACCGGCTCCCAGGTCTTGCCGCCGTCGTCGGAGCGCTGGATCATCTGGCCGAACCAGCCACTCGACTGTGACGCGTAGATCCGGTCAGGGTTGAGCGGCGAACCCTTCACGTGATAGAGCTCCCAGCCGGCAAAGTGCGGCCCGCTCACGTCCCACTTCTTCCGCCCCTTGTCCGACGTCAGTACGAAGGCACCCTTCCGGGTACCCACCAGCACGCGCACGCCGCTCATGCTCACCTCGCCACGCTCAGGAAATCATTGGATGCCCGGGCCCGTCAGGGCGACGTTATTGATTAGCGTGGGGAGCTGATAGTGTCAAATCGGGCTGGGGGTCGAGGGGTCGAGGGGTCGAGGGGTCGAGAGGTCGAGAGGTCGAGAGGTCGAGAGGTCGAGAGGTCGAGGGGTCGAGAGGTCGAGAGGTCGAAGAGTCGAGCACGCGACAGAGGAGCCAAACCACCGGGTTGCGACTTGCAACTTTCCATTCACCCAGCCCGTCCAACTACACATGCGCAAGAATTTCCTGACGGTTCCGGTTATCCTCGCCGCCTGTTCGCCATTCATCGGTTGTCAACAGCCCGATGCCAGCAACAAGCAGCCCTCCGCCATCACCCCATTCGCCACGATAGCCCTCGCCGATTCGCTGTCCGCCCAGGACCTCTGGCCGGGCTTCAATCCGCGCTCGACACCCGTCGCCATCTTTGATGGCACCCGCACCCTGCTCTTCCGTCACCCTGCCCCGCCGGCAGCGTTCACGCCGCTCGCGGGCCACGATGGCGTCTGGGTTCATGCCGGACGCGACTCGAGCGTTTCAGCCAACACGAGCACCCAGCTGGGTGGCGTGACGACGGCCACGCTCTTGCCCGCGCCTGATTCCACGCCGGCGCTACGCCGGGCCGGCATTCTCGTTCACGAAGCGTTTCACGTGTTCCAGCGTGCCCATCATCCCTCCTGGAGCGCAAACGAAGCGGACCTTTTCACCTACCCTGTGAGCAACGCCGCACTGCTCACCCAGCGTCGGCTCGAATCTGAAGCGCTGCGACGAGCGCTGCTGGCCCCAATGAAGCCTGACGCGGAATGCTGGGCCCGTGCGGCGGTCAACTTGCGGCAGTTACGTTTCGCACGCTTGCCCGCCAGCGCTTCAGCCTATGAGCGCGCCACCGAGCTGAACGAAGGGCTCGCGACCTATGTCGAGTGGCGCGCAACCAACAGGGCCGACAGCGCTGTCATGCCACCAGGAGAGTTTGCACCCGAGGACATTCGCGAACGCGGCTATCGCAGCGGCGTTGCCCTGGCTCGGCTGCTCGACCGCCTTGCGCCCGGCTGGCGCGCCGAGCTGGAGGCACATGATTCCATTCCGCTCGATTCAATGCTCTGGGCCGCAGTCGCCACACAACCGGGCGGGCCGTGCGGGTTCACCGACGCGGAACGTGACCGCTTCGGCCGAATCGCCATGTCAGAGGTGACGGCGCTGACAAGCCGCCTGGCCGCGGAACGACGTAGCTTTCTTGACCGGCCAGGATGGCGGCTGATCATCAGGGCGGCGAGCCCCCTCTTCCCCCAGGGCTTCGATCCGCTCAATGTCAATGTGGTGGCGCCCGGCGAAGTGCTCCATGCCCGGCTGGTCAAGCTGGGCAACGACGCAGGAAGCGTGGAGGTCATGGGACGACCGTCGCTCAGCGAGGCAGCGGGAACGCATCCGCTCTTCAGCGGAGTGCGCAAACTCACCGTGACAGGGTTCAAGGAGCCGCCGCGCATTACGAAAGCCGACAGCGGCCTCAGCATCTCGGCAGACGGCATTACCGGCATGTTCCGCGGTGCCAGAGCCGATACCGGCGGCATGGTGGTGACGCTTTACCTGCCCTGAGACCGGGGCCCAGCAGTTGGAGGAAACATGCGCCAGAAGTTCATGCACGCAGGCATCGCCGCGCTGGCTCTCGTGTGCGGCGGATGCGGTGACGAGGCCGGACCGACGACGGTGACTGGCAGCTACACCATGGTGTCGGAGAATGGCCAGCCGCTTCCATCCGACCCCAGCGCGCCATTCGGCTGCTGCCTCACGCTCAGCGGCTCCATCACCTTCACGGCCACAGCGTACGACCTGCGCACGTCGCACAAGAACAAGAACAACGGCCTCGAATTCGACAACGCCGAGCAGGGGACGTACACTCGCGATGGAAGTACGCTGCGTTTCACGCGGACAGGGGGAAGCAGCGACGGGTTCCCGTACCTGCTCGCGCCCGGAAAGCTGAGCGATGGTGGCAGGACCCTGACCCTGCTCTACGGCGACGAGGGGCCGGGATCGGATCAGACTGAGGCGGTTTTCGCCAAGGACGACTGAGGGAAACCCGGATGGCCAGCCAAACTTCACCAGCCGTCATGAAGTTCCTCGCGGCGCAGCCACCGGAGCGCCGCCGGGAGCTCGAGCGCGTCCGGGACTGCATCGTGCGCAACCTGCCGCGTGGCTACGAGGAATCCCTTGCCGGGAAGATCCTCGCGTATCAGGTTCCCCTGGCCGCCTACCCCGACACCTACAACGGCCAGCCACTCTGGTATGCGGGTCTCGCCCCGCAGAAGCATTACTTGTCACTCTACATGATGTGCGCGTACGGCTCCCCCGACCATGCTCGCCGGCTGAAGGAAGGCTTCGCGGCCGCCGGCAAGAAGTTGAACATGGGCAAGTCGTGTATCCGCTTCCGGACGGCGGACGACTTGCCGCTCGATGTCATCGGCGAGCTGGTCGCGAGTATTCCCATGAAGCGGTGGATCGACATCGCCAGGGCGGCGCGGCGGTGAGTCCGCCCAGCAGTCACGAACAACCGTGCCGCGTCGCCGAATGGAGGAATTGATGGCTTCTACCTTACGCAAGGCTGCGATCATGACGAGTGCGGCGCTCCTCGTACTTGCATTCGCGGACGCATGGAGCATCCATAGCCACGCCGGCGCCTTGGCATTCAAGCTCTTCGTCGTGCTCGCGGCCGGATTCGTCGCTGGACGCATGCTGGGCCCCGCGCTCCCACGCTGGCTGTAATATGGAAAATGTGAGGCGCATGGAGCTCCGCCCGATCGGCTGGGTGCATTCCACACTCACCAGTCGAAGGGACGCGCCGAGGCAGCCATGGGAGGGTGCGCCGGAAGCGTGGATCGAGATCGATCCCGCCTACCTCCCGGCGCTGCACCTGCTCGCCGAGGGCGACGAGATCTGGGTGTTGACGTGGCTGCATGAAAGCCTGCGTGATACCCTGCAGGTCCATCCAGGACGCGATCCAGATGCCCCGCTCACCGGCGTCTTCGCCACCCGTTCCCCCGATCGCCCCAACCCGATCGGCCTGCACCGCACCCGGCTGCTGCACATTGAGGACGGCACCCGGTTGCATGTGGAGTCACTCGAGGTGATTGACAGGACGCCGGTGGTGGATGTGAAGTGTGTGCTGAGAGCTGAGCGCAATGAGTCGTGAGTCGTGAGATGATAGCGCTCTTGGCTCAGCTCACAGCTCACAGCTTCCGCCCCAGAAAGCCGCGTATCACCGCCCCGATCTCCCGCGCGTGAGTCTCCAATGCAAAGTGGCCAGTCACGTACAGGCGCATTTCCGCGTCCGGCAGGTCCCGCTTGAAGGCACGTGCACCGGCGGGGACGAAGATCGTGTCGTTCTGGCCCCACACCGCGAGCAACGCCGGATGACGATTCCGGAAGTATTCCTGGAACGCCGGATAGAGGTCGAGGTTGGAGCGATAGTCCAGGAAGTAATCAAGCTGGATCTCGTCATTGCCAGGCCGGCTGAGGAGCGCCGCATCGAGCGTGTATGACTCCGGTGCCACCCGGCTCGGGTCCGGAACGCCGTCGATATACTGTTCCCGGATGGAGTCCGGGGTGAGGATCTGCCGCAGTGCCGAGCGGTGTGACTCGGTTGGTTCCGCCCCGTACTGCCGGATGAGCCCGAAGCCCTTGCCCAGGCCTTCTTCGTAGGCATTGCCATTCTGGGTAATCCATGCCGTGATCCGCTCGGGATGGGCAAGCGCCATCCGGAAGCCCACCGGCGCCCCGTAGTCAAACACGTAGACCGCGAAGCGGGCCACCCCCAGCGCTTCCATGAAGCCGCTCATCACCGCCGCCATGTGCGCAAAACTGTGCTCGAATGGTCCGGGTGACACCGTGAACCCGAAACCTGGCAGGTCGGGCGCGAGCACCCGGTAGCGCTCCGCCAGCTCGGGGATCAGGTTCCGGAACATGTGGGACGAGGAGGGAAAGCCGTGCAGCAGCAGGATTACCGGTGCTTCCCTGGGACCGGCATCCCGGTAGAACAGCTGGTGGCCCATGACGCTCACCATTCGGCAATGAACCTGCCGCGAGTCCACCGCTGGTACGTGCGCCGGCCTCATGGCGGCCGCGATCGCCTGCATCCGGGTCATGGCTCGCCCGACGCCTGGGACATGTGACTTCGACATGCTGGTACTTCCTTTCAGGAAACCGGCTGCCCGCTTCCGGCAACGCCGGATTCAACCTTCCGCAACGGGCGCATGAACGTGATTGATGACATCCAGTGCCAGGGCCGCGTGTGCGTACGATCCCCCGGCCCGCATTTCGGCGGCGACCCAGATCGCTTCCATAATTTCCTCCGGTGACGCGCCCGCACGGAGCGCCGATCCGGTGTGGCCCCGGATGCAGTAGGGACACTGCGTCACGTGAGCCACCGCCACCGCGATAAGCTGCTTGGTCTTGCCAGGGAGTGCGCCGTCGGCGAAGACCGCCTGGCTGAAGGCGCGGAAGGCAGCGGCCGGCGCCGGCGCGAGACTGGCGCGCTGTGTCGCCATCTCGCGGGTCGCGGGTGGGTAGAGCTGTTCGGTGTCTTTCATGTTGTCCTTCTCCATTCGTGTTCAGTCTGCCAGTGGCCGCACCAGCGACAGGACCCCGCATGCGACGGGCAGCGTCACCTGGGCCGGGATCGAACCGAGCGATGCCACTGATGCCGGAAGCCGGGTCGTGTCAGCCACGCCGTGCAGGAAGACGACCCGATGATCAAGGCTGAGCTGCTGGCCCGGGTATGCCTTGTCGAAGGCCTGCTGCAGTGCCGCCAGTGATACGGTATCGGCGTATGCCAGGATCCCTCCTCCCGATGCGACGGGATAGGTCGCCTGCGGGATATCCATGCTGGCCGGATCGGCATTGAGCGGAATCATCGTGGTGCCCGAGACCGCCTCGGTTTCCATCAGGTCCACCAGGCTGTCCCCATTCACATCGGCCGCCATGGTCGGGCAGGCGGCCGCGCTCCCATCGGTAAAGCCATGCACGTGCTGCCAGTGTTCCATGCCAGCCGGCATACCGCTGGCGTCAACCGAAATCACCAGCTGGTCTCCACGGACGGCAAGCTGCACCTCGCCGCCCGCGGGCTGTCCGGTGACAGCACTGTTGAGCGGGGTGAGCGACGCGGTGTAGAGAGTCCGGGGTGCGGGCGCGTCGGGCGAACATCCGGACAACACCAGCATGAGGAACAGCAGCAGCAGCGCGAGTGCACTCTCACGCACGACCGACCTGGCCGCAACCGGGGTTGCAGTGACCGACTTCGACTCCTTCATGGCTGTTTCTCCAGAAATGCCTTGAGCGCGACGGCGCCATTGTGCTCCGTATCGTGCGCGGCATAGATGAATGTGACCCGGCCTCGCCGGGATCTGGAAAGCAGTGCCTTCCAGGCATCGTGGTTCGCGCGCAACTCGGCGAAGTAGCGCCGACGGAACTCTGGCCAGCGCTCCGGATCATGCCCGAACCAGCGCCTGAGCTCCGGGCTCGGCGCCACGTCCTTGTTCCACTCGTCGAGCCGGAGCTTGGCCTTGGTCACGCCTCGCGGCCATAGCCGCTCCACCAGGACCCGTCGCCCGTCGGTGTCTTCCGCGTCTTCATACGCGCGCTTGAGTCGGATCATGCCATCATCCCTCTTCCCTCAACCCTTGTACGTGACGACCTTGCCCCAGAGATCCGCCGTGCCCCACAACCCTTCCCGGAGACATTCGAGCTGGACGATCTGGCTATGGTCCACGAACAGGTTCACCTCAGGCCCATAGTTTTTCACGTACCACGCAAACACGTCCGGATCGGCAGCCTCGAACATCACCTTCTCCAGCCCCAGGGCATCAGCGATCCGGGCCGGCACATCGGTGCGCCAGGTGGCCACGTTCTCGGTGATTCCTTCCGACTCGATCATGATGAGGTAGGCGCCGGCATCCAGGAATCGCCTGGCCAGCCGGATGGCCCATTCCGCATCCCTGGTGCCCTGCTGCACCAGACCTTCCGCGGGCGAGGCGCCCCCGGCGCCGAACTGGATCCCGACCTCCGGCTTGGCCTTGAGCCCCGCCCTCTGCACCCGTTCGACCAGCCGCATCCAGTCGTCGGCCGGCAGGGTGATGAAGCCGCTCGAGATCTCGATGATGTCGAACCCCACCGCCTGGCACTCGCCGATGTAGCGTTCCACCGCGCCTGCACCCTGGGTGAGCACGTGCTCGATGAATCCGCCGGTGGATACGGTCACCTCATGCTGGTGACACAGCTCGATCAGCTGCACCAGCTGGCGCCGCGGCATCAGCGTGAACGAACCGCCGGCGAACTTGAGCGAATCGATGTACGGACCCATCGTCTCCAGCACGTCGGTGAGGTAACGTGGACCCATCGGGCTGTAGTACGGCCCCCGGATTTCGGTGAGCCCGACCTGTCGCGGCTTGGCCGAGCGCGCGTTGCTGCGCAGGAAGTCAAAGGCACGCTCGGTTGACGCGGCGGCGGTGTCGGGCAATTCCATGGTTGCAGTCATCTGTTCACTCCATTTCCTGCCACCGCGATGCGCGTGGGCGCCGCGGCGGCGAGCAAGCCTGTGAGCTCGGCCACCGGCACCTCGTCCAGCCTGGAGATGGTGGTGGCGAGCTGGTCCCTGAAGCTGGATGACGTGCGCGATCCGGCGAGCGCTTCCAGCTTGGCGCGCGCCACCTCCCAGGTCCGCCCGCCCGTGATGAAGCCGGGATAATCCGACCGCTCCGCGGTGAGGACGCTGCCATCACGGCGCGTGATGCGCACACGGCAGGGCATTTCGGCGGGGAACCGGCGCGAGAATTCCTCATCGGGCCGCACCGAAACCTGGTGCAGCAGCGCCTGCACGTCGGGCGCTGCGATCCGGGCCGGCAGGTATTGCGCGGGCAGCACCTGCCCGTCGAGCAGCGCCACGGCGACGAGATATGGAAGACTGTGATCCGCCTCTTCCTTGGTGCGCACGATCGTCTTGTCGCCTTCTTCACCGCCGCCGATAATGCGGTACGCGACATCGAAGACGTCCACCTCGACCCGGGCCACGTCGGCCCCGGTCAGGTGGGCCTGGTGCCGCAGCCCGAGCACGGCTTCCAGCACGCTCTGCGAGTGGATCTCCGCGTTGTACTTCTTCAGGATGGTCCGTTCAACCCGATCCAGCGACTCGGTCTCCCAGTCCAGCTCGAAGTAGCCCGCCACCGCATCCATGAAGCCCTTTTCGCCCTCGAACACTTCCAGCGGCCCGGTGATGCCGCGCGCGGCCAAGAGTGTGGTCTCGAGTGCCGCGCCCGCCATGACAGGATAGGCGAGGCCCTTCCAGTGGGAGAGCCGGCCGGTGCGGGTGACCCGCAAGGCGTTGAACGCGGTGCCGGCGATCGCGATGGCGCTGGCGGTGTGACGGGCATCGAGTCCCAGCGCCCTGGCGCACCCTGCGGCCACGGCGTACGCCCCCTGGGTGACGTGGTCGAAGCCGGCATCCCGCACGGGCGCGACGTCGCTGAGCCGGCATTGCACCTGGTACGCGAGCGCCAGGGCTGCCAGGAAGTCGCGGCCGGATGCGCCGGCGTATTCGGCGGCGGCGAGCACGGCGCCAAGGTTGTCGCTTGGGTGGCAGGTCTCGCCCTTGGCGAGGTAGCTGTCGTTGAAGTCGAGATAGCGCACCAGCGCCGAGTTGTAGAGTGCCGCCCGGTCAGGGCTGGCGCTGCCGCCGCCAATGAGCGAGCACGGGCCGGCGTGGTCGAGTTCCTCAACCAGCGAGCGCACCAGCCGCACGGGCTCACCACCGATGGCGCCGAGGGCGCAGGCAACGCTGTCGAGCACCCGGATCTTCAGTTGCTCGCGCGCCATCTGCGGCACGTCATGCCACGACGCGCGCACTGCAAACCGCGCAAGGTGCTGGACCAGCGTCGGGCCGGTGCTGTTCATGAGTGCCTAGTCCTTCCGCCGTGCGACATGGACGCGACGCGCGGCCAGTATGCGGGCGACCGAGGGGAATGCCGTGCGCGCAGCCTCGGGCACGTGCAGCCATCCGTCGGTGCCGGGCTTCCCCACCCAGTAGTCGAATGGCCTCGCTGCGGTCACGGCGGCCTTGCCCACCACGATCCGTCCCACCATGCCCGCGGCTTCGTGCGGCATGCAGTAGTAGTCGTACACGCCCGGCTCGGTGAGCGTGACGTCAAAGTGGTCACCCGGGTTGACGAGGAATCCGGAGTCCCAGGGCGCTGCCCGGTCTGGAATCCGGAGCGGGTGCCGGCCGTTCCGCGGATGGTACGCCGTGGTCGTGTGGACATTCTCGCGTGTGATCCAGCGGATGGTCGTTCCTGGCTCCACGTAGAGGCCAATGGGGTCGAACCACACCTTCCCGCCCGCGATGTCGCTCCGCATCTCGATCACTTCCAGCACTTCCAGCGCGGCCGGGAGCCGGGGCCGGGCGCCGGCCAGCAGCAGCTCCGCCGCCGCGCGGCGCGGCGCGAGCCCCAGGCCGACGAGCGCCAGCCCGCCGACCCGGAAGAAGCTGCGGCGCGATGACCCGGTCACTTGCTCAGTTGTGCCGCGCGCTCGGCCGACACATACCACAGGATGATGTGATAATGCGGCTCCGCAACGCCGGGGTGGCCCGCGTTGTAGACGATGTCCACATGATCCACCGGCTCGTGCGCAACGTTGAGGTCACTGAACGCCTTCTGCGCATTCATGTCCTTGAGCGGGATCATGTAGATCGAGCTGACCAGCTTGCCGTCGTGGTCGTACGCGAGGAACGGACCGGCCGGCAGGGTCTTGGGCACGACGTACAGCACGCCGAGGCCGGGCACGAAATTCGGCAGCGGCACCAGTGTACTCACATTCTTGTACTCGCCGCCCGGAGGGGCGGTGCGCTGTGCCTCGGCGCTGCCCGGCGCCGCCATCAGCAGGCCGAAGCCGAATGCACCGGCCAGGGCAGTGGTAAGGAAGCTCTTCATCATTGTGTGTCCTCCAGGAGATCGAGTAACCCGCATCCGTCGTTACAGTCCACACAATGGCCTTGCACGGCTCCCTGTCACAATGAACCGGATGTACCATGACGGGACCCGCCTGTCCCATCCCCTGCGCTGGCTCGCGGTCACCATTGGCCATAGATTCGGGCATGCTACCCATGGAGTAAGGCATGCTCGAATCGGAGCTGTTCAGCCTCTTCGAGCAGACCGCGGACGCTGCATACATCGTTACCGCAGACGGTGAGATCTGCGCGTGGAATCATGCCGCCGAGCGGCTGTTCGGCCATGTGGCGAGCGCGGTGATCGGGCGCAACATCAATGAGGTGCTCGAGGCGCAGGATTCGCTGGGCACGCGGGCGTTGGCGGGTGGCTCCGCTGCGGCCATGCGGAATGCGGAGGCTGTTCCGGGGAAGATTCCGAATGTGGATCTGGAAGTGCGGCTCGCGTCGGGTGCGCGCGGCTGGATCAACGTGACAACTATCGTGTTCGACAACCACCGGACCGGGCGGCGACTGTTCGTGCGGCTCGTGCGCGACATTACCCGGAGCCGGCAGCGCGAGGAGCTGCTGGACCGCATGCAGGATCTGGCCCGGCAGCTCGCCGAGCTCTCAGCCGCCCCACCGCACCACGCGCCGGTCGAACAGCTCACCGACCAGGAGCTTCATATCCTCAAGCTGTTCGCAGCCGGCCGCAACTCGGCCACGATCGCACGCACGCTGAACATTTCCTCCCAGACGCTGCGCAACCACCTGCACCACATCAACCAGAAATTGCGGACCCACAACCGGCTGGAAGCAGTGACCCACGCTCAGCAGCGCGGGTTGCTGGACTGAGCGCGCGAGTCAGTAGCCGCCGAACATCTCGATCATGATGTCGTCGCCGGCCACGCCGGCGTGCTCCAGTTCGTAGCGCACGCCCGCGATGAGCGTCGGCGCGCCGCAGACGTAATACACCGGCCCGCGCACGGAGGACAGGTGCCGCCCCAGCAGCGCGGTACCCACGTGGGCAGTTTCGCCTTGCCATTCGCGAGCGGATTCGGCCATGCGGGTCATGGTCGCGACAAGGCGGAACCCCGGCAGCTCGCGGGCGATGGCTTCCAGCTCCTGCAGGAAAACGGTGTCCTCCGGCCGCCGGTTCGAATAGAAGAGGATCGTCTCGCCGATGCGGCCGCTGGCCCGTGCCTCACGCAGCATGCTCAGAAATGGCGCGATGCCCACGCCGCCGGCGATGAAGACGCGGGGTCGCACCTCGCCTGCGTCCAGCACAAAATCCCCCGCGGGCCCCTCGAGGATCACTTCTGCCCCAGGTTCAAGCCCGGCCAGGGTGCGCTTGAAGGCCGTGTCCCGCATGCGCATGACAACCAGCAGCTCGGGCTCGTCGGGGGCGCTGGCAATCGAGAAGCTCCGCATGGGCCCCTCGGCATCCTGCTCCGGGGCGTTGATCACCGTTATATCGAGATATTGACCGGCGAGGAAGCGAAACCCTGGCGCACGGGTGAAGCGCAAGGCCAGCGTCTGCTCGGCCACGATCTCCCGGCTGACCAGCCGGCTGCGGAACGTCATGACGGACGGGAGCATCCTGCAAAGGTAGTCCCACCCGGTCCGGCGCTCTTGCACCCGCGCGATCGTCGAGTGAGCCGTATAATGGAAAGATGACCAATCCTGGCAACCAGGCAGCCGAGCCGGAGCGCGGCACCCCCGCAGGCGCCGCCTTCGGCCGGGATGAGCGGGCCAGCATGGGACAGGAACGCAGTCTCGCCGACTTCACGACGCCGTGGTCGGTCCTGCGCCTGATCCCGTTCGCCACCCTGATCGGTGCCGTCGCCGCGGTCGTTGCCCTGGTGCTCCTGGACCTGATCGGCCTCATCACCAATCTCCTCTACTACCACCGCTGGTCCCTGGCGCTCATCTCGCCGGCCGGCAATACGCTCGGCCTCGCGTCGGTGGCCATCCCCATCGTGGGTGGCGTGCTCGTCGGCCTCATGGCTCGCTACGGCTCGGAGCAGATCCGGGGACACGGCATCCCCGAAGCGATGGAGACAATCCTGGTGGGCGGGAGCAAGGTGAAGCCCCGCCTCACCGTCCTGAAGCCAGTCTCCAGTGCCATCAGCATCGGCACCGGCGGGCCGTTCGGTGCCGAAGGACCCATCATCCTCACGGCCGGCGCGCTGGGCTCCGTGCTCGCGCAGTTCTTCCAGTTCTCGGCGGCGGAACGGCGGAGCCTGCTCGTGGCCGGTGCGGCCGGCGGCATGGCCGGTGTCTTCGGCACCCCGATCGCCGCCGTGCTGCTGGGCGTCGAGCTGCTGGTGTTCGAGTGGAAGCCGCGCTCGATGGTGCCGATCGGCGTGGCAGCGGCGGTGGCCGAGGTGGTGCGAATGCAGTTCGCGGCGGCCGGATTGCTGAAGGCCGAGCCACTCTTTCCCACCAGCATCGCGCTGGCGCCGGGATGGGCGCCGTTCGGTGGCGCCATCATCATCGGTCTTGCCGGCGGCATCGCCGCGTGGGTCCTGACTGAAGCAGTCTATGGCGCGGAAGATCTCTTCAAGAAACTGCCGGTGCACTGGATGTGGTGGCCGGCGATCGGCGGAGTCGTGGTCGGGTTGGGCGGACTGATCGAGCCGAGGGCGCTGGGCGTGGGCTACGATACCATCGCGGCCCAGCTGGCGGGCCAGCTGGCGCTCGGCGCGCTGGTGTCGATCCTGGTCGTGAAGCTCATCATCTGGTCCATCGCACTCGGGTCAGGCACGAGCGGCGGTATCCTGGCCCCAATACTCATGATGGGCTGCTCGGTGGGCGGCATGCTGACGCCCATTCTCCCACACGCAAGCGAAGGCTACTGGATCTTCCTCGGCATGACCGCCGCGCTCGCCGGCGTGATGCGTTCACCGCTCACCGCCATCGTCTTTTCGGTGGAACTTACGCATGACATCGACGTGCTGCTCCCGCTGCTGGTGGTCAGTACTGTCGCGCACCTGGTGAGTGTCCTCATCCTCAAGCGCTCGATCCTCACCGAGAAGGTGGCACGGCGCGGCTTTCACGTGTTGCGCGAGTACGAGGTCGGGCCGCTCGAGGTGCTTTTTGTGCGTGACCTCATGGCGACCGATGTGCTGACGGTTGAGCAGGGTAGCGCGGTCGGCGCGGTGCATGCGATGCTCCGGGAGCATTCGGCCATGCGCTACCAGCGCCTCCTGCCGGTCACGGCTGCTGGCGGTCGGCTGGTCGGTGCCATTTCGTGGAATGACGTGCTGGAGCGCGCGGCGCGCGGCGAACTCGAGGGCACGGTGGACGAGGTGATGCACCGGAGCCTGATCGTTGCTTATCCTGATGAGACCCTGCGCAGCGTGGCCAACCGCATGGCCGACGGCAAGCTCGGCGTCCTGCCCGTGGTGGACCGTGCCAATCACGAGCAACTGCGCGGACTCATCACCCAGTTCGACCTGCTCCGCGCGCGCGGCCGGATGTTGGAAGAAGAACGCCACCGCGAGCAGGTGCTCGATCTCAGGGTTTTCTCGGCGGTGAGGTGGAGGAAGAGGGGATGAGGGCGTGGGGTTTGGGGCGTGGGGCGTGGGGCGTGGAGACCCGATGGTAAGTTGACTCTCAGCTCACAGCTCACAGCTCACACGGAGTCTCCATGTTCAACGCAGTTCGTCGTTTTGTTCACCAGCACCTCTCCAGTTCCGACGGTGTCACGCCGCCGGCCGACGCGCCGTCCGGCGCCGACCCGGTGCAGCTTGCCGCATGCGCCCTTCTTCTGGAGCTGGCGCACGCTGACGGGGAATTCAGCGCCGAGGAACGCGAACATATCGAGCGGACGCTGGTGCACCACTTCGGGCTCGACGCTGCGGCTGGCGAGGAACTGATGAAGTTGGCCGACGCCGAGCGTGCGCAATCCATTGATCATTTTCAATTCACCAGGCAGATCACCGCCAACTACGATCTGGGCCAGAAGATGGTGCTGGCCGAGGTGATGTGGGGCGTGATCCTGGCCGACGGCAAGCTGGGCGAACACGAGGCATACCTGGTGCGGAAGCTGGCCCGGCTCATGGAGCTGGAGCCGGCCTATCTGTCGCAGGCCCGTCGTAGCGCAGCAAACGAGGGCCGTAGTCGCTGATCGTGTCATGAATCCAGGTTATTGCGCTGCTTGTGATTACATGGGTGCTCTTGCCTTTCTAGCTAGTCTGGCTAGATTAGAATTCATGGCTAGCCAGTCTGGCCAGCGTGAGGTCTGAGCCCGAGAGGTCATGATGCGTTCCTGGAAGCTCGAGGATGCGAAGAATCAGTTCAGCCGCGTGGTTCGTGAGGCGCTGGCTGGCAAAGCCCAGCGAGTCACCCGTGGTGGCCGTGACGCCGTCGTGGTGGTGGCCGCCGAGGAGTATGAGCGCTTGACTCGGCCCGCCGTCGGCCTTGTCCAGTTCCTCGTCCAATCGCCACTCGCCGACGTCGAACTGGACCTTGAACGTGCTCGCGATGTCGGACGAGATATCAACCTGTGACCTATCTGCTCGACACCAATATCATTTCGGATATTGCAAGGCGGCGGGACGAGGGTCTTCTGGAATGGGCGGGGCAGCAGAACCCACTTGACCTCCACCTTTCCGTGCTCACCCTCGGTGAGATTCAGCAAGGTATCGTGCTGCTCGGTCCGGAAGATGCGCGCCGTACGAAGCTGGAGGCCTGGCTGCTGCATGACTTGCCGGCGCAGTTCGCCGGTCGCCTGCTGGTCATCACCGAGGGCATTGCCCTGAACCATGGTGAACTCGCTGCACAAGGCAAGCGGACTGGACGACCGCTCCCGGTAATTGATGGACTGCTGCTTGCCACCGCCAGGACCCATGGCCTCACGCTCGTCACACGCAACATGAGTGACACCGAGGGCCGGGGCGTGCCCGTGCTCAACCCCTATACTGGGACGCGCCCGAACCCATAGGCCACGGCGCGAGTCCTGATGAGTCCTTCACTGGAGGGCGGCCACAATCTTCTCCAGGATCTCCCTCGCGAGGTCCTTGTCCCAGGTCACGGCGGACTTCCGTGCCACCACCTCTACATGTGCGCCGGTGCCCTCGGACTTGATCGTCACGGTGATGTCGCGATCGGTGGTGCTGCCCTCCAACTGCCGGGTCGCAACATCGCCCTCCTGTTCGCTGCTGCTCTTGCCTTCTGTTATACCCATGTCCCGAAAGACCCGCTGGGTGGCCGAGTAGGCCTGGTCCACCGAGCCGGTCACCACCGATTCGGCGCCCCGGTCACTCAGATGAATTGCCGCGCCTGCTCCGGCGCCCGCCGCCGCCACGAGACAGCCGGTCGCCAGGATCGGAGTCATCGCAAGCGCGGCCACCAGCCGCAAATGATTGAATCGTTCTCGAATATGCACATCAACCCCCTTTGCCGTGGTCAACACGACTGCCCTTGCAACGTACCTCGATGCGAGGCAGGCGGACAACGCGGTGGTGGTCACGGGTCACGGGTCACGGGCCGTGGACAGCACGTCGCGACCTGCGACCTGTGACCCGCGACCTGTGACCCTTCGTCCCATGTCGATTCCCCGTTTCCCCGTTCGACGTATTCTTGAAACCCGGGACGAGCCCGGGTCGCCCAACGCCTGAGAGGGGGATATCACAATGCGGGTCATGGTGATCGTCAAGGCCGACAAGGACTCCGAAGCCGGCGTCATGCCGAGCCAGCAGCTGCTGACCGATATGGGGAAGTACAACGAAGAGCTGGTCAAGGCCGGCATCATGCTGGCCGGCGAGGGACTGCACCCGAGTTCCAAGGGGAAGCGTGTGCGGTTTCAAGGCTCGAAGCGCACCGTGATTGACGGACCGTTCACCGAAGCCAAGGAGCTGATTGCCGGGTTCTGGCTCTGGCAGGTCAAGTCCATGGACGAGGCGGTCGAGTGGCTCAAGCGCGCGCCGTTCGATGGCGGGACCGAAATCGAAATCCGGCCAGTGTTCGAGGACGAGGATTTCGGCGAGGAGTTCACTCCGGAACTGCGGGAGCAGGAGGCGAGGTTGCGGGACGAGATCGCGCGGCGGGGGTGAGCTGGTGGTCGTCGGTCGTCCGTCTTCGGTCGTCGGTTAGCTGTTGACTGATGACCGATGACCGACGACCGTTGACCTCATGCCCCCCGACACCCATCGCGCCATCGAGACGGTCTGGCGGATCGAGTCTGCCAAGCTCATCGCGGGGTTGACCCGCATCGTGGGCGACATCAGCCAGGCGGAAGACCTGGCCCAGGATGCCCTGGTGGCCGCGCTGGAACGCTGGCCCGAGTCGGGTGTTCCCGACAACCCCGGCGCCTGGCTCATGGCCACCGCCAAGCATCGCGCCATCGACGGCTTCCGCCGCCACAAGATGCTTGACCGCAAGCATGAGGAGCTGGCGTACGACGCCGACGCCATCCAGCGCGCCATGCCGGACTACGATTCCGCCCTCGACGATGACTTCGGTGACGACCTGCTTCGGCTGGTCTTCACCGCCTGTCACCCGGTGCTCGCCACCGATGCGCGCGTGGCCTTGACGTTGCGGCTCCTCGGCGGCCTCACCACCGAGGAGATTGCACGGGCCTTCCTGGTGCCGGTCGCCACCATGGCCCAGCGAATCGTACGAGCCAAGCGCACCCTCGCCGATGCCAAGGTTCCCTACGAGGTG
The DNA here is from genome assembly GCA_035708725.1 of Gemmatimonadales bacterium. Taxonomy (GTDB): domain Bacteria; phylum Gemmatimonadota; class Gemmatimonadetes; order Gemmatimonadales; family GWC2-71-9; genus CAMLHP01. Next base: position 38,020 of record DASTFH010000137.1, read on the forward strand.
CCGCGCGGCGAGGAGCTTGCGGCGCGCCTTTCGTCCGTGCTCGAGGTGGTCTACCTCATCTTCAACGAGGGCTACTCGGCCAGCTCCGGCGATGACTGGATCCGGCCCCAGCTCTCGGAGGAAGCACTCAGGCTGGGGCGCATCCTGGCGGGGCTGGCTCCCGATGAGCCGGAAGTGCATGGTCTCGTGGCTTTAATGGAGATTCAGGCGTCACGCTTCAAGGCGCGAGTCGGGCCCGATGGCGAACCGGTTCTCCTGCTGGACCAGAATCGCGGTCGCTGGGACCAGCTGCTGATCCATCGCGGGCTCAAGGCGTTGCAACGCGCCGAATCGCTCACGGTCGAACCGGGGCCGTACGTGCTGCAGGCCGCCATCGCCGCGTCTCACGCACGGGCTCGCACCGCCGAAGCGACCGACTGGCGGGCCATCGCATCACTCTATGCCCGACTGGCCCGGCTCACGGGCTCCCCGGTGGTGGAGCTCAATCGTGCGGTGGCCGTCGGGATGGCATCAGGACCCGAGGCAGGCCTCGCGATCACGGAGCCGCTGCTGGAGGAAAAGTCGCTCAGGGAGTATCATCTCCTGCCCAGCGTGCGCGGAGACTTGCTGATGAAGCTGCAGCGTTATGACGAAGCCGTCCGGGAGCTCCGCCGCGCCGCCGAGCTCGCTGGCAACGCCCGCGACCGGACCATGCTGCTGGACCGCGTCGCCAGCTGTGAGCGTGCCGCGGGAAAGGTCCAGTGATGGTCTCCCATCGGGCCCGCCGCGCCTGGATCGGCCTGCTCTTCCTGGTCGTCACTTTCGTCGCGCTCTGGGTGCCGCTCTACAACCGGACCGAGCCAACGCTCGCCGGGATGCCGTTCTTCTACTGGTTCCAGATCGTATGGATTGTGGCAGGGGCTGGGGCGGTTGCTCTGGCATATGCGCTAAGCGCCAAGCGCTGAGCGCTCAGCGCATGGCGTTCGACGCTCCCAACCCATAAACCGAGACTCCATGCACTGGCCCGCCACCATCGTCTTCGTCCTGCTCTTTGCGCTCGTCACCGTGCTGGGCTTCGCGGCCGCGCGGTGGCGACGCGGCAACCTCGCGCATCTCGAGGAATGGGGCCTCGCCGGGCGGCGGTTTGGCACTGTAGTGAGCTGGTTCCTGCTGGGGGGAGACCTCTACACCGCGTACACACTTGTGGCCGTGCCTGCACTGGTCTACGGTGCCGGCGCCATCGGCTTCTTTGCGGTGCCTTACACCCTGCTGGTCTATCCATTCGTCTTCCTGGTGTTTCCACGGCTCTGGTCGGTGTCACATCGCCACGGCTTCATCACCGTCTCCGACTTCGTGGCCGCGCGATTCGGCAGCCCGACGCTCGCCCTGGCCGTCGCGGTCACGGGGATCATCGCCACGATGCCCTACATTGCACTGCAGCTCGTGGGCATCGAGGTCGTGATCGCGGGTCTCGGTTTCCACGCCACCGGCCTGCTCGGTGACGCACCGCTCATCATCGCCTTCGCCGTGCTGGCCGCATACACCTACAGCTCCGGGCTCCGCGCTCCCGCGCTGATCGCACTGGTGAAGGACGTGCTGATCTACGTGACCGTCGCCGCGGCCGTCATCATCATCCCTGCCCGCCTCGGCGGTTTCGGCGCCATCTTCAGCGCGGTGCCGCGCGAGAAGCTGCTGCTCGCGCTGCCGTCCGCCAGCGGGCCCGGCAACGCCAGCGCCTACGCCACGCTTGCGCTCGGTTCGGCGCTCGCGCTCTTCCTCTATCCCCACGCAGTCACCGGGCTCCTCAGCGCGCGGAGCCGCCAGGTGGTGCAGCGCAACATGGCGCTGCTGCCGGCGTACTCGATCGTGCTCGCGTTTATCGCCCTGCTGGGCTATATGGCGCTGGCGACGCACGTCCAGGATAACCCTGCGCACGCGGCGCTCTTCGCGCGCTATGGCGCCAATTTCGCCGTTCCCGCGCTCTTCCTTGACCAGTTTCCCGGCTGGTTCACCGGCGTGGCGTTCGCGGCGCTTGCCATCGGCGCCCTGGTCCCGGCCGCGATCATGTCGATCGCCGCCGCCAATCTCTTTACCCGAAACATCTGGCGTGGCTGGCTGCATCGTTCCATGAGCACGACGAGCGAAGCGCAGACCGCGAAGCTGGTGTCGCTGCTGGTCAAGGTCGGGGCGCTCGCATTCATCATCTTCCTGCCGATGGAGTACGCCATTCAGCTGCAGCTGCTGGGCGGCATCTGGATCATCCAGACGCTGCCCGCCATCGTGCTCGGGCTCTTCTCGCGCTGGTTCCACGGACGCGCACTCATCGCCGGCTGGCTCACGGGAATGCTGGTGGGCACCGCCATGGCCGCGGCACAGCACTTCCAGACCTCCGTCTTCCCGCTGCACCTGGGCGGGCTCATCGTTCCGGGCTACGCCGCGCTCTATGCGGTTATCGTGAATCTTGTGGTAGCAGCGCTCGTAACCTTGGCAATGGATCTCCTTGGCGCCGAGCGCGGGCACGACGACACCCATCCCGGCGACTACCACCTGAGCGGCGAGACGCCATCAACGGTGATTGCATGACCGACGAATCGGCCGGAGCCGACGTGACCGCCCCCGCCGCCACGGTGGGTACGGCGGTGCCGGCACCCGCCAAGCGCGCGCGCTTCGACCGTTCCATTGTGGAGGGACCGCTGCGCTCGGCGGTCTGGAAGCTGGCCTGGCCCACGATGCTGGTGAACATCATCGGCGGCATGCAGGGCATGGTGGATCAGGTGATGGTCGGCCACATCGTGGGGTTCACCGGCAATGCCGCCATCGGGGTGGCATCACAGCTCATGCTGGTGGTCATCATCTTCATTACATCGATCTTTACCGGGATGAGCGTGCTGGTGGCGCGGTTTGCCGGTGCGGGCGACGAAGAGAAGGTGAACCGTACCATCTACCAGGCGTTTCTCACCGCCGCCGCCATGGCAGTGCTGATCATGGCGCCCGTGGGCTATTTCCTGGCGCCCTCGCTGCTCGATTTCGTGAACGCGGCGCCGGCGGTGCAGGCCGAGGCGCTGCCGTATCTCCGCATCATGTTCGTGTTCAGCTTCGGCATGCTGGTCTTCTTCATGCTGGGCGGCGCCCTGCGTTCGGCCGGCGATGCCCGGACACCGATGGTCCTCGGCATCACGATGACGGTGCTCAACATCATCTTCAATATCATCCTGATCCGTGGACTGGGACCGATTCCCGCCTTCCGCACCGCCGGCGCCGCCATGGGCACCGTGCTGGCGTCGGGACTCGTGGCCATCTACGCCATGATGAAGCTCTGGCGCGGCGGCTGGGTCATCGCGTTCCCACGAGGCCAGGGCTGGGGCCCCGATTGGCACATCATCCGCGAGCTGTTCCGCTTTGGGCTGCCCACCGGCGTGCAGGGCATCGCCATGAATGTTGGCGGCGTGCTCATGCTCTCCTTCATCGGCTCGCTGGCACAGAGCGCCGCCGCACAGGCAGCGTTCTCGGTGTCGTACTCGCAGCTCTTCTCGTTCATCACGTGGACGTCGGTGGGACTCATGGGCGCGTCCGCCGCGACCGCGGGGCAGAACCTCGGCGCGCGCCAGCCGGACCGCGCCAGCAAGGCGGTGCGCATCGCGGCGGAAATGGGACTCGGCGTTGCCGCGTTTGTCGGCATTTTCTTCCTGTTCTTCCCGCGCCAGCTGCTTGCGATCTTCGGCATGAACGAGCCGAGCGTGGTCGAGATCGGCGTGCAGCTGCTGCACGTGCTGAGCCTGTCGGGCCTGTTCATCACCGTGGCCCTCACCTACACCGGCGGCCTCCAGGGCACGGGCGATACCAGGAGCCCGCTCTGGATTTCCATCGTTTCACAGGTCGTGATCCCGCTCGGCATCTGCTTCGTGATCCAGGAGACAGGCACCCTCCACGCGCTCCACATCTGGCTCGCCATCCTCGCCGGGCACATGACGCGGTGCGTCCTCAGCGTCTGGCGATTCGGGCAGGGGAAGTGGAGGGGGATCGAGGTGAGGGTGTGATGGGCGGCATGGGCAAGATGAGCGGGATGGGCAGGTTGGTGCATGGCCCGAGACTCGCGACGCGCACGGACCGCCACGCATACGCTCCGCCGCACTGCACAGGGTAGCATTCCGTTCGTCCCTCAGCACGCCGGTTGCGGACCTGGAATTGGTATGTTGGTCGAGGGGTCGAGGGTCGCGAGTCGCGAGTCACGGGTGTGTCACCCTGAGCGAGCAACGCGAGCGAAGGGGCCGGTGCCAATCCTGAGCTTCACCTCTTCGGCCGCTGCGCGGCCTCAGAGTGACACTGACGACCCGAGACCCGAGACCCGAGACCAACATGCATAGCATGCTCTTCACCACACTCATCGCCCTCTCCAGCGCAATCAGCCCCGCTCACCACGACCCCGCCTGCTCAGCGCCCGTCTACCATCAATTCGATTTCTGGATCGGCGACTGGGACACCTACGACATGGCGGCGCCTGATTCGATCGTAGCGCGGAATCATGTCACCCGCATGGTGGGCGGCTGCGCGCTGCGCGAGGTGTATGAGCAGAACGACGGCCTCCGAGGCGAGAGCTTCAGCGCCTGGGACGCGGCACGCGGCGTGTGGCACCAGAGCTGGGTGACCAATGGCGGCACGGTGCTCCTGCTCGATGGCGGGATGAAGGACGGCAGGATGGTGCTCACTGCAACAGAACGTCACAAGGACGGCTCGACCTCGCTCCTCCGCGGCAGCTGGTGGCAGGAGGGCAAGGACGTCCGGGAGAAGGCCGAGCGGTCGAAGGACGGCGGCAGGACGTGGACAACGGCGTTCGACATCGTCTTCCGGCCGCA
>DASTFH010000138.1:0-4724 GCA_035708725.1 Gemmatimonadales bacterium
CACGCCCTGCTTCACCGGCTTGCCCATCTCGAGCGCCATGAGGCGGGCAAGTTCATCCTTCCGTTCGCGAAGGATGCCAGCCGTGACACGCAGCAGCTCGGCTCGCTCGGCGAAGGAAGTGGCGCGCCAGTCCCGCCACGCATCGGCGGCATCCTCGATGGCGGTTGCCACCAGACTCGGAGTCATTTCGTCGTACGCCTGGATGGCGCTGCCAGTCGTGGGATTGATGGAGATGATAGGCATAAGAGTCGTGGGTCGAGGGTGGAGGGTCGAGGGCCAGGCGCTCAGCGCATGATAGCCCCATTTCACGGCCGCCGCCCGCGTGAGGCCGGTCACTGACGCGACACTCCAGGGATGGTTGTATGGAGGGGAGTACGTTTCCTGAGCCGGAGCATCATCATGCGCAGCAAGGCCTCGATCCGGGGACACCCGATCCATCCCGCCTTGATCGTCTACCCCTTTGCATTCCTGACCGGCGCGCTGGTCTTCGATGTGGTGGGCCGCCTGGCCGAGCGGCCCGCGTGGTGGACGACAGGCAGTCACCTTGCCGCAGCCGGTGTGATCATGGCGCTGGTGGCGGCAGTGCCCGGATTTGTGGACTACTTCTTCACAGTTCCTCCCGACAGCTCAGCCAAGCGCCGAGCGACGCTCCACATGGCCGCAAACCTGAGCGGTGTCGTGCTTTTCGTCATTGCGTGGTTCCTCCGGCGCAATGACGTGGGCGGTCCTGCGGCTGATGTGATCGTTCTCGAGGCGGTAGGCGTAATCCTGCTCTCGAGCGGCGCGTGGATGGGTGGCAAGCTGGTCAGCCGGAACCAGATCAGCGTCGATCATCGCTACGCTGGCGCAGGTCGCTGGCACGAGGGCACCGTCCGCGAACCGAATGGCACGCCGATGCCGGTGGCGCTGGCGAGTGAACTTCAGCCCGACCAGATGAAGCTCTTGCATATCGGCAATCAGCGCATCGTGCTGGCGCGCACCGAGCAGGGGTTCGTCGCCTTCGAGGATCATTGCACCCATCGAGGTGGCTCGCTTGCCGACGGCGTGCTGATCTGCGGCACGGTCCAATGTCCCTGGCATGGGTCGCAATTCGACGTCCGCGCCGGCGCGCTCAAGTCGGGGCCCGCCGGCGAGGGGATCCATGTGTACCAGGTTGAGGAGCGGGGCGGCGAAGTGTGCCTGATGCTCTGAATCCGCTCGCCTCGGCGACGGCCGCGCAGGGCCAGATGTGCGCCTGGCAGGGTGAGGCCCTGCTTGTCGTCGATGACAGCGGGGAGTGCGGAGCCGGCAAACTCCTGACCGGACTCTTCTATCGGGAGGCCCGATTCCTGAGCGAGCTGGGCTTCACGGTCAATGGCCGGCGGCCCTGGCTCTGTGAGCGCGCACGCGTGAGCGCCACCACGCTGCGTTACACCTACGTCCATCCTGAAATCGAGTCGCCCGATGGTGGCGGGAGCGGCCAGGCCGATGACGGCGAGAGCCTCGACGCCGACGGGTTGCCGTTTCGTTCCCTCGACCTGCTGCTGACGCATGAAGTGAAGGTCGCCAGTCTGCTCACCACGCTGACGATCGGCAATCACGCTGATGAGCCGGTTCGGCTTCGGCTGGCCTGGATTCTTCAGGCCGATTTCGCCGACCTGCAGGAAACCACAACGGGCGAGCGGCAGCAGCAGGCTGAGGTCGAGCGCATCCCAACGGCCAACGGGCTTCAGCTTGCCTACGCCCACGAGGCCCTTCCCTACCGCACCGTTATTCACGCGGGCGGCGCCGAGTGGGGCGTGACCCCTGACGGCCTGGGGGCCACGCTTGTCCTGCCGTCCCAGGACGAAGCGGCGCTCACACTCAGCGTGCAGCCGCTCGACTGCAGAGAGGTGCTTGCGGTCGCGGAGGTCGCACGGCGCGAGCGCTGTCTTGACGAATGGCGCGACCGATTCACCATCATCTCCATTCCCGGCAATCCCGCCGCCGAGCGGGTGGTGCGGCGCAATGTTGCGGTCTTTGGCGCCATGCCGCTGCTCCGCGGCCAGGAAGATGAGTGGCTGACTGCGCAGGCGGGATTGCCGCTCTATCCGGGCCTGTTTGGGCGGGATGCGCTGACAGCGGGCTGGCAGGCCGCATTCATCGATCAAGGTGCGCTCCTCGACGCCAGCCTCACCCGGCTCGGACGCCTGCAAGGAACCGAAGTGAATGACTGGCGAGACGAGCAACCGGGCCGCCTCCCCGCGCAGGCACGCGACGGCCCGCTCGCCAGGCTCGGGCTCAATCCGTTCGCCTTGTACTACGCCGACTACGCCAGCCCCCTGATGTTCGTCATCTCCCTGGCGCACCTGTATGCCTGGCGTGGCGAACGCGACGTCATTGCCCGGCATTGGGATGCGGCGCGGCGCGTACTCGACTGGGCACGCACCGACGGCGACCTCGACGGGGACGGTTATCTCGAGTACCTCACCCGCTCGCCGCAAGGGGTGAAGAACCAGGGGTGGAAGGATTCAGGGCGAGCCATTCTCGATGAGGCGGGCGCGCCTGTCCCAGCACCGATCGCCACCGCCGAGGTGCAGGGATACTGGTATGCGGCCCAGCAATTGATGGCAATCCTCGCTGAAGTCATGGGCGAACACGCAGATGCGACGGCATTCCGCGAAAGCGCGCGTGACCTGAAGCACCGGTTCAACCGGGACTGGTGGATCGAGGAGCAGCAGTCCGTCGGCCTCGCGATGGGACCCGACAAGCGAGTGATCCATGTGCCAGCATCGAATGCCGGCCACTGCCTTGCCACGGGGATCATCAGTGATGAGCACCTTCCCGCGCAGGTCGGACGCCTCTTCGCGCCGGACCTGTTCAGCGGCTGGGGCATTCGCACCCTGTCGACGACCCATCCCGCCTACAGTCCGCTGAGCTATCACCTCGGCAGCATCTGGCCGGTCGAAAACGCCACTATTGCCTTCGGGCTCCGGCGATTCGGGTTCGACGCCCGCGCCGTCGAACTGGCCACCGCCATGTTCGAGCTGGCAGCGCTGTATCCGGACAGCATCATCCCTGAATGCGTCGGCGGCTACGCTCGGGGTGAGCGGCTGCTCCCCGGTGCGTATCCCCGCGCCAATCCGTGGCAGCTCTGGAATGCCACCGCGATGGTGCTTCTCATGCACACCCTGCTCGGGCTCCAGCCAGTCGCACCATTGCACCTGCTGGTGGTTGATCCCGTGCTGCCCGCGTGGTTGCCCGAAGTGAAGCTGCGGGGACTCCGACTCGGCGGTGCAACCGCCAGCATTCGCTTCTGGCGCGACCAGCAAGGACGGAGTCACGCGGAGGTGGAGCATGTTCAGGGTACGATGCACCTGCTGCGCCAGCCGCCTCTCGAATCGCTGCATGCGGGTGTGAAGGACCGGCTGGGCGCGTTGATGGAAAGTGTGGTGCACTGAAAGTCGACCCCTGGAGACGACCATGAAACTACGACTGAAGCCACTGCACGAGCAGGTCATGGTGATCACCGGCGCATCGAGCGGCATTGGACTGGTGACCGCGACCATGGCCGCGGAGCAGGGTGCGCGTGTCGTCCTGGCCGCGCGGAATGGCGCGGACCTCGATGCCGCAGTATCGAGGATTCGCGCTACGGGTGGGCGCGCCGTCGGCCAGGCGGCCGATGTGGCTGATCCCGCCCAGGTCGCAGCGATTGCGGCCACAGCCGCCAGGGAGTTTGGGCGGATTGACACCTGGGTCAACAATGCGGCCGTCGCCATGTATGGCCGGCTGACGGACATCAGTGTCGATGACATGCGACGCCAGTTCGACACCAACTACTGGGGACAGGTCCACGGGAGCCGCGCCGCCGTGACGCACTTGAGCGAGGACGGCGGCGCCATCATCAACGTCGCGAGCGCGCTGGCGGATCGCGCCATTCCACTGCAGGGCAACTACTGCGCCGCGAAGCATGCCCTCAAGGCCTTCACCGATACGCTGCGCATGGAACTCGAGGAAGCGGGAGTGCCGATCTCCGTCACCTTGGTCAAGCCAGCGAGCGTGGACACGCCGTTCTTCGAGAAGGCGCGCACCCTGCTGGGTGTCGAGCCCCAGCCGGTGCCGCCGGTGTATGCGCCCGAAGTGGTGGCCCGTGCCATCCTCGCGGCGGCCACCCGCCCGTATCGCGACATCATCGCCGGAGGCATGGGCAAGACCCTCAGTCTCGCCGCTCGGGCCCCGCGCCTGGCTGACCGCTACATGGAACGCACGACATTCACGTCGCAGATGACGGAGCAGCCAACCGGTGGCCGGCCCGACAACCTGTATGCTCCCCTGCCGCATGACGGCGGTGAACGGGGTCGCAACTGGTCAGGCCACGTGCGGGGAACGAGTCTTTACACGGCCGCCTCGATGCACCCGGTGCGCAGCATGGTGGCGCTGGGGTGCATTGGCGTGGCGGCTGCCGCCCTGCTGCGCAGCCGTCAGTGATGCCAGGCAGCCGCCGAATGACTGCGACCCGCCGATCGACATCGGCAACGGCTGCGGCGAACCGGCGATGGGCTGCCTGGGCGCAGTGCTGTCGCCTGCTCGCTGGTAGCTGATTCGGCTATGTTTGAGGCGCCAATAACCGCAGGATGCCATGACCGATACCTCGCCGCCAGCACCGTCCCCCACCGATCCCGCCGAGTCCCAGCGCCGCATTCGCGCCGCGCTCATGGACGCGCGGAAGGTGGCGGTCGGCACCCACGCCGGCGAAGAAGTCCGGG
>DASTFH010000139.1:0-4162 GCA_035708725.1 Gemmatimonadales bacterium
TCCCTTGACGTCACGATATCCGCGACAGGATGGGTACAGCCGGAGCCCGCGATCAGGGCGGCCAGAATGCAGAGTGCGAGATGTCGCATGTCATCCAACCAGGCGCATGGGTCAGGGTCAGCGGGCTACCCGTTGGACACATCACCAGCGTGCAGGGTTGGCTGCCTCTTGCCCATGACCGTCTCCGTTATCTGGTCTCACAGACGCCGAGTCAGCACGATATGAGTAGCCGCTTCGGTCGGCACGTGGGTGGTACACTCGTAGCCCAGGGCCGGGAGATCCAGGCCGTAGAAGAGATGCTCACCGGAGCCCAGCAGTCTCGGCGCGATGGCTACATGCAGTTCGTCAATGAGTTGGGCCTCGAGGTACTGGCGCAACGTGGAGACACCGCCGCCGATCTGCACGTCCTTGCCACCTGCCGCCTCGACCGCGCGCTCCATCGCCTCGTGAATGCCGCCGGTTACAAAGTGGAAGACGGTGCCGCCTTCCATCTCGGCCGGCTCGCGCCGGTGATGGGTGAGCACGAAGACGGGGCCGTGGTAGGGCGGGTTCTTGCCCCACCAGCCGCGCCAGGTGTCATCCGGCCAGGGGCCGCGAACCGGGCCGAACATGTTGCGTCCCATGATCCAGGCACCGATTCCCTCGCCGAATCGTGACGCGAACTCGTCGTCAGTGCCGGTGGTGCCGTCGCTCTTCCCCATCATGCGCCGGAACGTCTGCGTGGGGAAATACCACTCATGGAGCTCCTCGCCACCGACGCCGAGGGGCTCCTCGCGCGTCTGGCGCGGCCCGGCGCCGTAGCCATCGATCGAGATCGTGAAGTTGTGGACGCGGACACGGGTCATGGTGGATTCCTGGGGGGATATTCAGATGTCGTGAACGGCTCGTCAGCTACCGACGCCGGGGAGCTTCGTGGCGATTCCTGCCCAGTTCACGCCGGTCCAGAAGACAAACAACGGAGCGATGACGGCGATCGACGAGAGCCAGAAACCGATCCATGTCGCCGGGTGGACATGACCCTCACGACGCTTATCCCAGATGAACAGCGGGATGAACAGCAGCGGCCCGAGGAGCAGGATAATGGTCATCCCGACGCGTGTCGGCGGCGCCAGCGGGAGGCGACCGATGGCCGGGCCCATCACGACCAGGATCGCCGCCGAGAGCAGCAGGCGCTTGTGCCACTGCGCGCGCCTCCGGTTCTTCCAGCCAAGATACATGAGAATCGCGAAGGGAAGGATGACCGACAGCGGCACGATGGTCCAGGTGAGCGGATCGGTCATGGGCGGCTGGTCGGCGCGCACGACTTCCCAGGCCGAAGTCATGTACATCACCGGGAGCAGCAGGATTGCCAGGATCATGGACGCCTTGCCGAGCGTCATGTGGAGCTTGTGCTGCTGGCCGGCGATCAGCTGCGTCTGGGCGACGAAGATGCCCATCCAGATGGTGAAGAGGGCCCCGTGCAGGACGACCCACCACGGCAGCGTCGGATTGGGCCTGGGATAGGGTGGGACGATCCCGCGCAGGTAGAAGCTCGGTGCAAAGCCCAGGAAAACGACGGCGACGAGAAGGTACGCCATCCGCGTGTAGAACTTGCGCTCGGCGTTCAGGCGCTCCCTTGGCGCTACCGCTATCGTGCCCATGGCGATTCCTCCAGTCAACTGCGGGCGCTGACCTGCTCTCGCTCCAAAGATCCGCCTGGGACACGCGGGCGCAAGCGGGCCCGGGGCAAGCAGTGGCGCCACGCGGCGCCAGATCAGACAGCCAAGTCAGCTTCCCCCGGGCCCGCTGCGCCCCGCATCAAAGACCACCTTGCCCTCCTTCACCACCAGCGACGGCGTACGCACGGCTTCGATAGACTCGAGCGGATTGCTCTTCAGCAGCACCAGGTCCGCTCGTTTGCTCGGAGCAATGCTGCCGAGCTGATTATCGCGGCCAAGCCATTTGGCCGGATTGATCGTGGCGGCCTGCAGTAGCCTTGCCGGTGGGATACCGATGCTGGCCAGCATCGTCATTTCCTCGTCGGCTCCGAGAGGATCAATGCCGTCCTGACCGACGAGCAGCGTGACGCCTGCCGCCGCGACCGCTCGAGTGATCGTGCTTGCGCCGTTCCACATGCCGGTGAAGAAGCGTGCGCGTTGCTCGGGGGACATTCCGGGGCGCTCAGGCGGATCTCGTCTCCAGGCATCGAATACGCGCAGCGTCGGGGTAAACACCGCTCCGCGATCACGCCAGTTTCGCGTGAGCCTGTTCAGCCGGTCCAGGTCCAGGCTCTGGCGCCCGAGCGGGATGACTCGGAGCCCGAATGTCATGTACGCGCTCTCGCTCACGCTGGGAATGCGCATCAGGCTGTCGCGCGAAGCGGCCAGATCTGCCCGAAGTGCGGATCCCCATGGCGAAAACGCATGCTCGATGCTGGTGATGCCCAGTGCGAGTGCGGTGTCGACGCGCACCTGCTGGAACAGTGGCGAGCCGGGATCAAGCACCACCTTCAGCGAGTGCTGCTTCGCCTGCGAGAGGAGCCGGCGCAGCAGGCCCAGGTCCCACTGGCCAAACACCTTCAGGAAGCTGCCACCGGCAGCGGCGACGGAGCTGGCCAGGGAGTCGACCTGCTCCGGACTGTCCATTGGCACGGTGAAACCGGGCAGGACCTTGTTGTTGCCGGCCCAGTGCATCGGCGAGTGCTCGGCCATGGGACCGGCAAAGAAGATCTCGGGGCCCAGCAGCTCGCCACTCGCGATCCTGTCGTGCATACGTGCCATCACATCCGTCGGACCACCGACGTCGCGCACGTACAGGATGCCGTGCTCGACGAACTGCTTCAGCACCAGCGCCAGCGAGTCCGGGCCGCTGAGCGTGAGAAAGGCGAGGTGGACGTGGCTGTCCCAGAGACCGGGAATTACATAGCCGCCGTGGCCGTCAATGTGCCTCGCGCCGGTGGGCCCTTTCCGGCTACTGACCGACCGAATCACGCCATCTGTCACGATCACATTGGTGAGGCGGGAGAACTTTCCGTGCACAACATCGAAGACATGAACATCTTCGAGGACCAGGTCGGGCGTTGATTCCTGGCAGAAGCTCGCCACGGGTGCGAGCATGCCTGAACATGACAGCAAGACCGGGACGAGACGGCGAATCCAATCACCCATGGGGCACCTCCGCGGACTCAGCTCACGAGCGAACTCGGACGATGGTCTTTCCCGGGCGTCGTTCGGTCGAATTGAAGGCAGCGACCGCATCCGCCAGGGGTGCAACCGTGCTGATATTCGTCCGCAATTTACCGTCCCTCACCTGCTGGACGATTTCGCTCAGTTGGGCACGATCGGACTCGACAACAAAGTCGACCGCCAGGCCGTCGCTTGGTCGTTCTTCGCTCGGCCCGACGATCGATACCAGCGTTCCTCCAGGCCGAACCAGGCGCGCGGATCGCTTGCCGATGTCGCCGCCGATGAGGTCGAACACGAGGTCGACGCGGCCGATGTCCTCCAGGATATCGTGCTCGAGGTCGACAAACTCCTGCGCGCCAAAGTCGAGCGCCTTCTGACGGTCAGCGGCGCGTCCGGTGCCAATGACGTAGGCGCCGGTCAGGCACGCAAGTTGTGCCACCATCGCGCCGACCGCGCCGGCTGCGCCGTGCGCGAGGACACTCTGCCCCGCCTGAAGCCGACCGTGCTGGAACAGTCCCTGCCACGCCGTGAGGCCTGAGATCGGTAAGCTGGCCCCCACCGTGAAATCGACATCGCCCGGGAGGGGCGCGAGGTTGCGCGCCTCGACGGCCGCGTACTCGGCCAGCGTCCCGTCGCGATACCAGTCCGAGAGGCCGAAGACGCGCTGTCCGATCGACAGGCCGGTTGTGCCATAGCCATGGGCGGTGACGACGCCAGCCAACTCATGACCCGGGATCGTGGGAGTACGGTCACGGCCGAGACGATTGCTCCAGGTCGATGGCCATGCCAACTCGGTCCCGACGAAGCCTGACGCGTGAACCTCAACGAGGACATCATTGAGCGCTGCCCGCGGCTCGGGCCGCTCCACCAGGGTCATGCCGGCCGTTCCTGCAGACTGGTCCGTCACCACTATTGCCTTCATGGTCCACCGTCCTCCGTACACTATGTCTCGGCTGGTGCCTGCGGTGACGGCCTCATGCCGCCGCCAATGCGGTGCC
>DASTFH010000140.1:0-14218 GCA_035708725.1 Gemmatimonadales bacterium
GTTGCTGCTTACCGAGCCAGGTGTCGGCTACAGGCTGCGAGAGCGCGCGGACTCGTAATGCGCCGCAAAGCCGAGCGCGCACAGCGCTCAGTCTCCAGCTCTCCACAAATGCAACACCGCATAGCTCCGCCACGGCCGCCACGCCTCGGACATGGCTTCGGCGCGGGCCGGAGTGATTCCGCCCATCCGCTTCCGCACAATCAGGTCTTCCTTGGGAAAGGCATCCGGCCAGCGCAGCGCGCGCATGGCGATATACTGCCCCGTCCACGGGCCGATGCCGGGCAGCGCGATGAGCTGCCGCACCGTTGCCTCGGGCGAGACGCCCGGCTCGAGCAGCAGGTCGCCTGAGTCGACTGCCTGCGCCAGCGCGATGATGCTCTGCGCCCGGGTTCGCACGATTCCGAGCGACGCAACGTCATCCAGCGAGGCGCCGGCAATCCGCGCAGGAGACGGGGTGAGGTGCGTGAGCCCGCCGTGCGGGGTTTCCAGCGGCTCACCGAACACACTCACCAGCCTGGCAGCAATCGTGGTCGCCGCCCTTACCGTCACCTGCTGGCCGAGCACCGCGCGAAGCGCCAGCTCGAACCCGTCGAACGCCCCAGGCACACGCAATCCCGGTCGTTGCTTCACCGACTTTGCGAGCAGTGGGTCTCGGCCCAGCTGCGCCGCGATGAGATCCGGCCGGGCGCTCAGATCAAAAAGGTTGCGGAGCCGGCCGAGCAAGGCAGGCAGCACCGGCGTGAGCGCGTGCGGAAATTCGACGAGCAGTGCGCGCTGCTTCGGCGCGTGGCGGATCCGGACCCATCCCGTGTGCGCGCCAAGGCGGACGGTGCGCAGATAGGCGTCACCTTCGACGCGCTCCACGCCGGTGAGCGCCCGCGCGCCCAGGAAGTCGAGCAGCCCGGCCCAGTCAAACGGCGGGCGATAACCGAGCTGCAGCGTGATCGATGCCGCCGACGCGGGCGCCGCCGTCCCGTTCGTCGCCTTGCGAAGCCGGCTGGGTGGCATCCCGTAGCGTCGGCCGAACGCGTCGTTGAAACGCCGAAGGCTGGAGAAGCCGCTGGCGAAGGCAACTTCGGTGACCGGCAATGAGGTCTCGGTGAGAAGCTGCTTGGCAAGCAGCAGTCGCCGAGTCTGGAGCAGTTCGATGGGTGACACGCCCAGCTCCTGCTGCAGGATGCGGCGAATCTGCCTCGAGCTCCAGCCGAACTGTTCAGCGATCCGCTCGAGCCCGGCGCCGCCATCGAGCATCCCCTCATCGATCCGCTGGACGATCATTCCCGCGATCCGGTGAGCGCCGTCCACCGGCGCCAGCCCGGGCGCCAGTTCCGGCCGGCAGCGGAGGCAGGGGCGGAAATGAGCCTTCTCCGCCGCCTCGGCGCTGTCAAAGAATCGGCAATTCGCCGACTTGGGCGTCCGCGCCGGACAGACCGGGCGGCAGTAAATGCCGGTGGAAGTCACGCCGATGAAGAAGACACCGTCGAACCGGGGGTCGCGCGAGGCGTACGCACTGTACAGCATGGCATCGTTGGTCATGGGCCCAATCTAGCGGCTGGGCCCCGGATGACTAGCCATTTTCGGACGGAAAATTGGGTCGAGGGGTCGAGGGGTCGAGGGGTCAGGCGCTCAGCGCAAGGCGCATGGCGCTCAGCGCGCCAAGGCCTCCCGCACGCCCGCCACAAACTCATCCAGCGTGAACGGCTTGCGGAGCGTGACGATATCGGGCATGGGAGGATCGCCGGTCAGGCCGTCGCTGCCGGACACCCGAAGGATGGGCAGGCCCGGATGCAGCGCGCGCAGTTTCGCGATGAGCGCCCTGCCCGTCATCCTCGGCATGCGGCTGTCGGTGACGACGAGGTCGAAGGCAGGATCGGCGAGACGGGCCAGTTCCCACCCCTGCTCACCATCCTCCGCCACGACCGGATCGGCGCCGAGCAGGCGCACAAAGCGGGCGAGTACCCGGCGGACGTCGGGTTCGTCTTCAACTATGAGGAAACGGGAACGGCCTGGCGCGGGCATGGGGAGCTCCCTGGCTGGGCTCCCTCCAGCATACGGTTTTCAGCCTGTTTGCGCCAGCGGTGCAAGCGCTGGCATGGGGGATAGTACGGACGAGGGACGAGAGACGAGGGACGAGGGACCCTTCGCTTCGCTCAGGGCCAGCTACGGGACGAGGGACGAGGGGTTGGGCTTCTACTCGACTCCCGGGCTCCTCGGCCCCTCAACCCACAGATTGTTGTCCCGATTCACGTCGGGGAACAGTTCCTCCGGATCGATCTCCACCTTGACCACGCGCGCGCCCGCGGCGACGCGGGTGGTGGCGCGCCGAGCGCCATGAAGCCAGACCGACGCCGGCAATTCCAACTTCTGCACGCTGCTGTCCGCGCGCGTCAGGACCAGAGGCACCGGCATGATGGCGAGCCCGCGGTCGCTGATCGCGATGGTCACCGAGTCGCCAGTCGTGGTGACGGAATCAACGGCCTGATCCAGCGACCACCCATGCTCGAACCAGCTGTTCCAGAACCACGACAAGTCGCGGCCAGCCATGCCGCTCATGGTGTTGAAGAAGTCGAACGGCTCGGGGTGGCGGCCGATCCAGCGCCGGCCATACTCGACCAGCGCCTGGTGAAAACGCTCGGGCCCCATCACGCCGCGCAACGCCGCCAGCACTTGTGCCGTCTTGTTGTAGTACATCACGAGGTACAGGTCTTCCGGAAATTCATCGCCGGGCAGGGAGAGCGGCATGTCGTGGCCGGCACGCGCCGCCTCCAGGTACGACGCGCGCTGGCCCTCCTCCGAGTCATTGCCACGCCCACCCGTTCTCGGCGCGCCATAGAGCACGCGCATTCCCTGCGCCACGTCGAACTGGGTCAGGCCCTCATCCATCCAGGGGTGCCGCGTCTCGTTGGAGCCCACCTGCATCGGGAACCACATGTGTCCCGTCTCGTGCATGAGGTCGCCGGCGAGGGAGAGGGTATCGGCCCACGGCTGCATCAGCGTCATCATCGGGTATTCCATGCCGCCACCCGTGAGCACGCCTTCCATGGAACTCATCTGCGGCCACGGGTAGGGCCAAAGCCAGGCGGACATCTGCTCGATCGCGTCGCGGGTGTAGCGCGCACCACCGACCGCCCACGCGGCCGCCGGCTGGTGCAGACGGAAGTAGCTGTTGATCTCCACGGTGTCTGGCGCGCTCTTCCCCGCCACCTGCACCAGTGCGCGGGTCGCGTCCCACGCGTATTCATCGCTGGTGCCCCACGCGAAGTCGCGCACGTCGTTGGCGGTGAAGTGCCAGGTCACGCTGTTGCTGCGTCCGGCCAGCACGCGCTCGACCTGCTGCTTCGGGGTGAGGATCCGGATGACTCGGCCGGTCCGCCGCGCTGCGACCAGGCTGTCGCGCGCGCTCCTCGTCAGCACTTCGTCGGCATTCCGCAACGTCCCCGTGGCTCCCACCACCCAGCCGCGCGGCACGGTGACGCTCACGTCGTAATCCGCCGGCTCCATGTAGAACTCGGCTTCCAGCAGGTAAGGATCCGCCACCCAGCCATTGACGTCGTCGTAGACCGCAATCTGGGGATACCAATATCCCATGAAGTAGACATCGCCCTCCCTGCCCTCGCGCCCGTCCGACGGCGTTTCCGGCACGTCGTACGACCAGGCACAGTCGAAGCCGAGGCTGTCGCCAGGCTGGAGCGGTTGCGCAAGCAGCAACCACATGACCGTGCCATTCACCTGATACTGCGGCCCCGTGGGCGGCGGATCCTGTCGCCCGCGGCGGGCGCGCATCGTCACCGGCTCGCCATTGAGGGTCATCGCTCCGAGCGTAATGCCGCCAGTGACGGGTGCGGGATCACGGCGCGGCACGCCGGGTGCGAAAACGTTCTGGCGAAGATGCACGGCGATGCGGCGCAATGTGTCAGGCGAGTTATTCAGGTAAGTGACGCGCTCACGGCCGCTCAGCCGATGGGTTGCCACGTCGAGTGACGTGGTGATGCGATACCGGGCGTGCTGGACCCAGTTCCTGGCGCCAGGCATCCCCGTCCGGGTGCGCGTCCCGCGCGCCACCGCCCTGCTGAATTCGGCGGTTTCGATAAGCGGACCGGGCAGCGGCCGCCCCTGCTCCACCGTGGCACCGGGGTCGACGCTGGGGGCCGGGACCGACTGGGCCATGGCCACCGCAGGGACCGAGAGCGTCACACCGACCAGCAGGCGCAACAGGGAGCACCGAGCACCAGGCGCTGCGCGTTCAGCCATGGCTCTCTCCGTCAAGCACCGCGCGGACTTTTCGCGCGAGGCCCTCGCCGCTGAATGGCTTCTGAAGGAAGGCAGTGCCGGGTTCGGTCGCACCGCGCTGCATGATGGCGTCGTCGGTGTAACCCGACATGAACAGCACTCGCGCGTTGGGCCGCTTCTGCCGGATGCGGCCAACCATCTCCCGGCCGCTCAGTCCGGGCATCACCATGTCGGTTGCGATCAGGTCGATCTCGCCGGCATGCTCGTTCGCGTAGGCGATGGCCTCGTGAGGGCCGGGCATCCCGATGACGGTGTAACCCGCGCGAGCCAGGATCTGGCAGCCCACCTTGAGCAGTGACGGCTCATCCTCCACGAAGAGGATGCTCTCGCGCGCGCTGCCCAGCGGCGGGGCGGAGGCGATGGCCTCCGCCGTCGTCACCGACGCCTCCACGCGAGGCAGGTAGACCTTGAACGTGGCGCCGTGGCCGGGCTCGCTGTACACCAGCACCGAGCCCCCGTTCTGTTGCACGATGCCATAGACCGTGGAGAGGCCGAGACCGGTCCCTTCTCCCGGCGGCTTGGTGGTGTAGAACGGCTCGAAGATCCTGGCCTGCTGATCCTTCGGGATCCCGATGCCAACATCACTCACCGCCAGCATCACGTAGTGTCCCGCCGGAAGCAGCTTGTTGCCGCGATGGTGGAGTTCGTCCAGTTCCACCTCCGACGTTTCGATACTGAGGCGTCCGCCATTCGGCATGGCATCCCGCGCATTCACGGCGAGGTTCATGACGATCTGCTCAAGGTGGCCCGGGTCCATGCGGACGCGGCCAAGATCTGGGCCGAGCCGGGTCTCGATCACGATGTCCTCGCCGATGATGCGTTCGAGCATTTTCCGGACGCCGGCGATGACGCTGTTGATATCGAGCACCTGCCGTTCGGCCACCTGCGGGCGGCTGAACATGAGCAGCTGCCGGGTGAGCGCGGCACCACGCATGCCCGCGTCGCGCACTTCCTCGATGTCGGGGCGGCGGGGATCGTCCTCGGACATGTCCTCGAGCACGAGATTGGAGTAGCCCAGCACGGCGGAGAGGATGTTGTTGAAGTCATGCGCGATGCCGCCGGCGAGCCGCCCGACCGCCTCCATCTTCTGCGACTGACGGAGCCGCGACTCGAGCCGATTCCGCTCCGAGACGTCGGTGACCAGCACCAGTTCCGCATCGGCGCCGAGAAACGTGACCGGCCGTCCCCTGATCTCGACGTCGAAGACGGTGCCGTCGCGGGTGATGTGCCGCCAGTTGGAGGCATCCTGTCGCGCGCTGAACTCGGTGCGCACGGCTTGTTCCAGTGCATCGAGGTCTTGCGGTGGACGGATGTCCCGGATGGTCATGCGGGTGAACTCCTCGTGAGAGTACCCGTACTTCGTGACCGCGGCGGCATTGACCGCGAGGAACTGGAGCGTCTTCTGGTCGAAGACCCACATGGGGCTGGGATTGAGGTCGAACAGCATGCGGTACTGTTTCTCGGAGAGACGAAGGCGCTCCTGCGCATCCTTCACTCGATCCACCATGGTCCCGAAGGCGTCGGAGAGCCGGGCGAGTTCGTCGCCCGCCTTGCCGACGGGCTCCGTCTCCGCGCTGCTGCGGGCCACCTGCTCCGCTTCGTTGGTCAGCCGGACGAGCGGGCGCGTCAGCTGGCGGCTCATGACCCAGCCGAGCAGCGTGCCGGCCAGCAGCACCAGCGCCGCGATCCCCGCCATCTCGCGCATGAGCGGCTTGGACCCGCTCATGACTTCGTCGTTGGAAAATTCGGTGCCCATGAGCCAGGGCGCGTTGGCCGGACTGGCCACGGCGCCGAGCCGCAGCGCGCCGGCGCGGCGATAGGTCCCGTTCCGGATGGTGTCCCGGATGAGGGCGGACTCGGCTGGCGCGCTCATGTCCGCCCACATCGTGCCGTCCGCGTTCCCGACGAAAATCCGCGCATCACTGCCGAGCATCGCGGCGATGGCCCGCGCCCCGCTCCCGGCGTCAATCACCCGCCGGATGATCAGGTACCACGGCGGACCTGCCTTGCGCTTGATCGGCGCGCTCATCTCGTAGTAGGCCAGGCGTCCGTCTGAGAAGATCGGGCTCAGGGCCGCTGAATCGGGCGGCTGCGGCGCGAGTGCCGCGGCCGCGATGTCAGTCCGGGTTGTGGGCCGCACACTCAGGCGCACGGCTCCCGCGGCATCGCGAATCTCCACCGAGTTCCCCGGCGTGGAATCCCGACCAAAGGGAGCCAGCTCCTCCAGCACCGCCGCCGCCGCCGTCGTGTCGCCGTTGACGAAGCGCTGGACCGGGCCGCTCTCGGCCGTGGCCGTCAGCTGGAGCTTGGCCGCCGCGAGCTGCTGCGAAATGGCGGCTGCCAGCTGGTTGGCCGCGCTCGCGAGCCGCTCAGAGGCAGCGGTATAGGCGGCGTGCGATGCCACCCGGTAGCTGAGCGCCCCGAAGATCACGATCACGACCAGGAGCACGCCCCCGATGAGGAGCGGCAAGCGGACATTCAGGGAGAGACGCGGAGCCGACTGAGGCATGAGGCTTCCGTCACGGGAATCGAGGAACGGCCGGCCCGTAACCGATGGACCAGCCGTACATCCAGTTTCTTGGCAGTCAGGGGTGCGCATCCGAATCTGGGCATGATGGGATGGATTCAGCAACCCTCGGCCCCGGACCGCCGCTCCAGTGGTGCGCCGTCTTGCATCCAGCCCCGCTCCAGCCACCTTTCGCACATGGAGCGACACGTGACGACATCCCCCACGCTGACACGACGCGCTGCGCGGTGCTTCGGGCGCGCGCTGCGGCTGCGCTGTCCCAACTGCGGTGGGGGCGGACTGTGGATCAACTGGTTCCGGATGCGGGAGGTCTGCCCGACCTGCGGCATTCACCTCGAGCGTGGCGAGCATGGGTACATCGTGGGGGCCTACATGTTCAACATCGTGGGGTCCGAACTCGTCTTTGCCGCGCTGCTGCTGGCGATCATGCTCTGGACCTGGCCTTCGCCGCCCTGGCGCGCACTGCAATGGGGAGGGGCGGCGCTCATGCTGCTGCTACCCGCCCTCTTCTACCCCTTCTCGAAGACCGTCTTCCTGGCTTTCGACCTCCTCTTCCGTCCGCAGGGGTTCGAGGAAGACGATGCGTTGAGGGGGCCGGGGAATAGGCGCTGAAGGCGTGAGGCGTGAGGCGTGAGGCGTGAGGCGTGAGGCGTGAGCGAACCTGATTGCCTTCAGGCTTCCGATCAACGCTCTCCTCCCAGCATCCACGACATCGGCAGCCCGATCAACAGCGCGTGCTGCATCAGGTTGATATAGAACGTGGGCGACGTCGTCGGCGTGGGCCTGGCCTGGCTCAGTGGCAACACGACGATGTCCATAGCCAGCCAGATGATCGGACCCCAGGCCAGTCCGGCGAGAATCCGTCCCCCCGGTGTGGCAACCAGCTTCCGCAGCACTGCCACACGCGCGGTCAGCAGAAAGAAGAGCAGGGTCCAGCCGAACGCGATCACGACGTGCAGGGAGAGCCCCAGCACGGCGGTGGGCACGCCACCCCGGTAGGCCGCCGTGCCCAGCAGGCCGGTCGCGATTGACTGTGCCAGTTCCTGCACGGTCAGTGCATGCTCCAGCCATACCCACCGCACCAGCACATAGAACAAATCGAGTGCCGCGACAGCCAATGCCGCCCCGATGATCCGCCTGGTCGCGCAATGGCGCGCGGGAGCGACATGGACACCGGTCATGATTCCGCCGCCCAGAGGGCCGAATGAGGATTGAATCTGCGTGCGCCGGAAGATCGAAAACGCGGACAAGGACAGCCAGCGAAAAGTGACGAGCGGCGATGACCCCATTCGGCCGCCGCGCGTCAGGCCGTCTGCGCAACGTGTTTCAGGACGAACGGGCGTGACTCAGCGCACAGCGGGTTGCAGCCCCCAGCGGCACTGTGTGGCGTAGTCGATTCACATGAATCGCGTGCGTCCGGCTTCGCCGGGCGTTGCAGGTATTCACTGAGAAGAAAGGTCCCGCATGTTGCACCGCAAGACATTCCGCGCGGCGGTCCTGCTGGCCGCCATCGCGCTGCCTGCCCTCGCATGCTCTGACGGCGAGAACACCGGG
Source organism: Gemmatimonadales bacterium (assembly GCA_035708725.1). Classification (GTDB taxonomy): domain Bacteria; phylum Gemmatimonadota; class Gemmatimonadetes; order Gemmatimonadales; family GWC2-71-9; genus CAMLHP01. The sequence goes on from DASTFH010000140.1 coordinate 8,372, forward strand.
CCAGACAATGGTACCACCCAGCTGACGGTCAGGCTGACCGACGCCGACGGTGGCATCAATGCGGCCGTCGTGACCGTTTCAGACGTCTATCTCGTCGGCAGCGGGAACGAGTCCCATGTCAGTCTCACGACCACGCCGGTCACCATCAACCTTGTCGATCTCGCCAATACCGCACAGACGCTCGTGGATGCGAAGGACATCGCCAACGATGCGTACAGCGAATTGCGCTTCGTGATAACCGGCGGCTATGTGGAAGTGGCGAATCCGGAAGGTGGCACCAGCATCTATGCATCATCGCCCGATTACGCCGGGCTTCCGGCCGGTGCCATCGTGACCGGTGAGTTGCAGATGCCGAGCCTCGCCGAGAGCGGCCTCAAGGTAGACTTGCCGGCCGACGACCTCACGCTGGACGGCGGTACTGAAACGCTGCTGCTCGACTTCGATGTGTCGCAGAGCTTCGGCGCGGCCGCCGGCAATTCGGGCATGTGGGTCATGCACCCCGTGATCAAGGGCACCACATTCACTGAACCGGCCCAGGTGCGCGCCTCGCTTGCACTGGGGCAGGACGTGGTCTTGCCAGGCACCGTGGCACTGGGGGACTTCAGCGCAGTCCTGACGACGACGGGCGGTGGCACCGAATCGCTGCCGCTCACGGACGCCGATGCTGATGGCACGTTTGACGCCACGTTCGACTTCCTGCTGCCCGGCAGCTACAACGTTTCCTTCACGGGACCGGAAGGGGTCAGCTTCACGACCGATCCGGCCACCCCGATCGTCGTGACCACTGCGGCCGGCACCACGGTGGACGCCAATGCCACGATCACGGAAGCAACCGAGTTTACCACGCCGCCAGAAGCAGCGCGGCTGGCGCCGACGGAGTAAGGGAAGGGTTACAAGTCGCAGGTCACAGGTCGCAGGTCACACGGCCTGCGACCCGCGGCTTGCCACCTGCAACTCAGCCACCTCCGCTCCGCCCAACCCTTCCCCACCCACTTCGCCAGCCTTCTGCAGGGCCCGGCGGAAGAGGATGGCGCCCACCGTCTCGTTCATCGCAATAAGTGTCAGCAGCAGCGTGCGCATTTCACCACCTGCGGCCGGGTAGGATGCGGAGGCCACGGTTACGAGCCCGATGGCCACACCGGCCTGAGAGATGAGGCCCATCCAGAGCGGCCGGGCCTCGGCTGCGGGAAGCTTGGCCCACCGGGCGCCGAGCCGGGTGCCAAACCGGATTGCGCCCGCGCGCACCAGCGCGATTGGCAGCACGAGGGGCCAGAGCCTGGCAAGATCGGGCAGCTCGATCTTGGCCCCGGCCAGCGCAAAGAAGATGACGAAGACGGGCGCCGCCGAACGCTCCATCGCCTCCCGCAGCAGCACACCGCTGCCGTGCCGCGAGAAATTCTTGGCGACAAAGCCGGCCACGAGCAGCGTGAGCAACGGCTCGGTGTGCATAAGCCGGGCGACCTCGAGCCCGAAAAAGGTGGCGAGTATGGCGAAGAGAAACAGATCCGAGGTCGTGAGCCGCAGATAGATGACAATCGCAAGGCCGATCAGCAGCCCTACCGGAAAGGCGCCGCCGATCTCCCACGCCGTGGCACCAAGGCTGCCCACACCCTCGGCGCCGGAGGGCACCAATGCCCGCGCCACCGAGAGCGCCACGCTGAAGAGCAGCACGACGGCGACGTCGGCCACGAGCACCACGCCGAGTGTCGTCCTGGCAACCGGACCCTGCGCCTTCGTCTCGGTGAGCAGCGCGATTGTCACCGCGGGAGAGTGCACGATCGCGACTGACGCAAAGAGGCCCGCGAAAGCGCAGACGACGATCCAGTTGTAACCGGCCAGGAAGGGAATCCACGGCCGCATGAGCACGAGCGCGGTGAAGATGGCGACGAAGGTGACGGTGAGTTCGGTTCCGGTGACCTTGAGCAGCGACACGCCTCGGCGCCGCAATTCCGCGAGATCGAGCTCCGCGCCGGCGATGAACGCAATGAGTGCGATGGCAAGGTCGCCGACCGGCTGGAGGTCCAGCGCCTCGCCGGGACGCACGACCGACGCTGCATGCGGGCCGAAGACGAGGCCGGCCACCAGGTAGCCGACGATCTTGGGGAGGTGGACGTTTTCGGCCAGCTCCCCGGCCGAATACGCCGCCAGGATCAGGAAGCCAAAGACGAGGATCGTGCGCCCCGCCCCGCCAAAGGGCGCGGCCAGCGCGATCAGCTGCATGAGGCCGAGCAGCAGGATGAGAATGATGACGCGCCGCATGCTCAGCCCTCGCCGCCCACCGGCGCCGGCTCCTGCTCGGTCGTCTCGGTTTCTGGCATCACCGGCTTCTGCTGCTCGCCCGAGGCGCGGATCTCATACGGGCTGGTGGTTACCACCTTCTGCATCAACCGCGCCGAGGCCAGGTCGGTCAGCAGCACGCTCACGACCGCGGCAGTGAAGATGATGTCGGGGAAGTAGGAATTGTTCTCGATCAGGTAGTTGAACGCGATGGCGAGCGCCAGGCCGCCCTGACCGATCAGGGCGCGGCCCCAGTTGGGGCCCAGCACCTCGGTCATGTCATTGAAGCGCGCGGCCAGCCGCGCCACGTACACCTTGCTGAGCATCCGGACCACAAGGAACACCAGCACGGGAATGAACCATGCGCCGCTGCCGCCGGGACTCCAGAGCGCACCGCCACAGAGCAGCAGCACGAAGTAAAGCGGCCGCTCCACGCTGTGCAGCACGGCTTCAATCTGCTGCCGATTGCGGGAGGTGTTGGCGAGGATGGCGCCCATCAGGAGCCCCGGCAGGAGCGGCGACAGTTGCAGGAAGCTCGCCGCGCCGGTCACGAAGATGATGGCGCCCGCCAGCGAAATGAACAGCCGGTCCGGATGCCGCTCCTCGCCGAGGAACAGGTGAAAGAGCGCACCGCCGGTGACGCCAACGGCGCACGAAATGACGAACCACTCCACCGCCGTCGGCGTGCGGGCGAGCTGGGGCGTACCGACGTGATTGAGGCAGAACACCGCCGTGAGCGTGGCAATCGCAATCAGCGAGTCCATGCCCACCGCCACCTCGATCTGGCGCACCACCACGCTGCGGCGGCCCAGCCGCTGGACGATGAGCTCCACCGCATCGGACGCCGAACTGGTGCCGATGGCGCCCAGCACCAGCGCCGGCATCAACGCATAGCCAGGGGTGACGCCAAAGAGCCACTGCAGCACCAGCAGGGACGCGCCACTGACCACGACGAGCGTGGTGAGCGACTGCACGAATGCAAGGCGGTAGAACACGCCCCTGAGCCGCACCATTCCCGGCAGGTAGAGTCGCATGCCCACCATGGCGCCCATCCAGCCGAGCGCCAGCGTCATGAAGGGGATGAATGTGCGCAGGGCCTGCGGGGTCATCAGCCCCGACACCTGCGGCCCCAGCAGGATGCCGAGCAGCAGGTACTCCGCGCCCGAGACGATCAGCAGGTGTCGGCCGATCCACTGGAACGCGAGCTTGGCCGCGACGTAGGCCACCGCGACCAGGACGACAAGCAGGAGTGCTGAGCTCATTACGGGGAGAGTAGCCCGGAACGGGAGGGAGCGGAAGGCGGCGGGAGGGCCGACGGCCAACGGTCGGACCTCAGCCTTCAGCGTTCAACTTTCAGCTTTCAGTTCACAGCGCTCAGCGCTCAGTGCAAACCGCCGCCGATCCAGCAGCTTTCCGATGCTCGTCCTCGGCACCATCATCCGTCCCTCGCGGTTCATGGCCAGCTTGATCACATCCTGGTTCCGGCCGTACCAGCGGCTGCTCGGCTCGACATCCGATGGCAGGTCGAAACCCGGCAACGCGGCCATTGCAAGCGGCGCCTGGCTCCCGATGCCCGATTCCGGCATGGTGCCGGCCCACAGCGTGATGCCGGCCTCGCGAGCGAGTCGCCAGATCCTGCATGCTTCAGTGAGGCCGCCGACGCGGTGCACCTTGATGTTCCAGATGGGCGGTCCATCCAGCTCAACGAGCTGCCGCGCGATGGCCGCACTCTTGAGCGTCTCGTCCACGCAGACCGGCGTGACGAGCTCGCGGCAGAGCGTGACGTGGCCCAGCAATTCGTCCGGAGCCAGCGGCTGCTCGATGTACAGCAAGCCGACGTCGTCGATGGCGCGGAGTTGCTCGAGCGCCTCCGGCCAGGGATAGGCGCCGTTCGCGTCTACGGTGAGGGGAATGCCCGTGCCCTCGAGCAGTGGAGCCACGGCACGCACCGGTGCCGCATCCCACCCTGGCATGATCTTGAGCTTCACGCGCCGGTAACCGGCGTCGAGTGCATCCAGTACCTGAAGCCGCAACGTCTCGATGGAATGATCCGGTGGAATGCCCAGGGCGACACCGCACGGGATAGTGCCATTCGGTACGACGCCGAGCGCCTGCCCCAGCAGCGCGACGAGACTGGACTGCTGCGCCGACGCCAGCAGGTCCCACGCGGCGGTCTCCAGCCCTGCCCGCGCGAACGGATTGCCGCGTACGCCGCGTGAAAGCTCGGCATCCACGGCCTCGGGCGTCTCGAACTCGAACCCCTGCAGGCGAGGCATGAGCACGCGTTCCAGCAGGTCGCGCGCGCTCGCCAGCGTCTCTTCCGAATAGAACGGCAGCGCAAAGGGCGGGCATTCGCCCCAACCTTCGGCGCCGCCGGAGCCTGCGAGCCGCACCACCAGCGACTCACGCTCATGCATGGTGCCGCCCGAGATGATGAAGGGCTCGGCCAGCGGAAGCCGAAGCCGGTACAGCTCGATGGCCTCAATCTTCATGCGACTGCACATCCATTCCGACAAGATCACGAAAGTGCAGCTCGCCGCGACGCCGCACCAGCGTGCCCGCCTGCTCCAGGTCGAGCAGGGACGCGATCAACCCATCCACTGGATGAAAAACCAGCGCGTGCATCGTGCGCTGGCTTCGGCTCCCTGCGCTCGCGGGATACGCGCTGAGCGGCAGCTGGAACGCCGTGTGGAGTTGCACCGAGGAACAGCCGCGTTGCGCATAGGCCACGACCTGACGGCCAGAGCAGATATTGCCGGTGCCCGACCGCTCCGGCCCCTCGCGGGCAGCCCGGTCCAGCACACGGAGGTTCCGGTCGGAGAGCGCCCAGCCGCCAAACGCCACTTGGCGTTCCGCATCCCACAGCCGATTGAATGCGGTGACACCGTCAGCGCCTGCTGCGGCGGCAAGCATTGCGAGCTGAAAGTCATCGCCGAAGCGCGAGTTCATGAGCTTGAGGGCAAGGCGCACGGGACCGGGCGCGTGGGCGCGCACCACGCGTGGCACCTGCTGCACCCAGCGAAGGATGGTTGCCTGCTCCTGCGAGCGGGAATCGCCGGCCAGGGTGGGCGAGAAGTCCTTCTCGATGAGGAGCGTGCCCTCGCCCCAGGCCCGATGCAAGACCGCGAGCGTGTGCCGGTATTCATCGACGTCGAACGGTACGTCCCCTGGCGGCAGGTGCAACTTGACGGATGGCAGCACCAGCGGTCCGCCCGCGCGAGAGATATCACGCCCCGCGCGCACCAGCTCGGCGTACTCGGCGAGCGTGCCAGCCCATCCCCTTCCCTTCCAGGTCACGGTCCAGCCGGTGCGGCCATCCGGCTCCCCACGCCGTTCCACCTGCATCCGGGTCACGTCCGTGGCCCACGCTTCCATCGTCCGGCTGCCGTTGGCCCGTTCGCCAATGACAGTCTTCAGCACGATGAACGCGAGACCGGCCTCGCGGTCCTGCTCCAGTTGCCGGGCGTTGAGCGAAAGCTGGCCCGATGCCTTGCCGATCGGATGTGGAAGTGGAGCGCCCAGGCAGGAAGTGGAGAGGTCGATGCGATAGTGCTGGCGGACGTGGGCAGG
>DASTFH010000141.1:0-17453 GCA_035708725.1 Gemmatimonadales bacterium
TGGCGGCCGTGGCGGAGCTATGCGGTGTTGCATTTGTGGAGAGCTGGAGACTGAGCGCTGTGCGCGCTCGGCTTTGCGGCGCATTACGAGTCCGCGCGCTCTCGCAGCCTGTAGCCGACACCTGGCTCGGTAAGCAGCAACTGCGGGCGGGTCGGATCTGCGCGTGACATGCGATCCTTCGCCTGGTCCAGGACAGCCTTGGGACCCGGCTCCCAGCAAACAGCCCCGCCTCTCGACGCCGGGAAGCGGGGCTGTTCGCTGGTCCGCACGGGCCCGGCGAGATTCGAACTCACGACCTCTTGCTCCGGAGGCAAGCGCTCTATCCAGCTGAGCTACGGGCCCTTGGGGAGCGGAAAAGTCGTCACCAGCAGGGGTTTCCGCAAGGCAGGACAGATCCTGGGGTGTTTCTGGGCGGGACATGCTCGGCGGCTCGGCGGCTTGACGTCTCAACCCTCAACCCTCAACCCTCGACCCCTCGACCATTCGCCCGGTGACAATTATCACCGCGAAATCGCGCCATTTTCTGCACCTTTGACGCTTGTCCGGCCCCGTGCGAGCCGGCCGCGGTGTCCTTCTTCTGCCCCCGAGGTGCACGATGCCCAATCCATATGCCCGCTTCACCCTCAGTCTTTTCGCTGCCGCAGCGGTCGCCGCCTGCGCCGGCAACCCTTCGCCGGAAAATACCGCCGCAGTGGACAGCGCCGCGGACACCTCCGCGAATGCCAACGTCATGGCCGCTCCCACACCGGATACCACGCGGCGCGATACGACGATGATGCCGGCTGATACTACCATGGCGCCGCCCGCCGACACCACGATGATGCCGCCCGCGCATGACACCACGATGGTCATGCCAAGCGACTCCGCCGCCCTGCCACCCACCAGCGATACCACGATATCACACCGCGATACCAGCATGGCCGCCATGGCCGGTGGAGGTGCACAGGCGACCGCCCGGATGCAGGGCCCCGGTGGGCGCGATCTCGGCACCCTGACCCTGACCGAATCGGGCGGTGGCATCAGTGTCTCCGGCCAGCTTACCGGCCTCGCGCCCGGTGAACACGGGTTCCACATCCACACCACCGGAAAATGTGAAGGCCCATCCTTTGAAACAGCCGGCGCACACTGGAATCCCACGAACAAAGGCCACGGCACCAATAATCCGGCTGGTCCGCACCTGGGTGATATGCCCAACATTACGGTGGGCCCCGATAGCTCCGTGAGCGTGCAGGCAACCACCCCCGGTGGCACGCTGCATGGGGAGAACTCGCTGCTGGACGGGGACGGGGCAGCCGTCGTGATCCATGCCGACGCTGATGACTACAAGACCAATCCGTCCGGCAATTCCGGGAACCGGATTGCGTGCGGAGTGGTGACCGGTGGCTGACATCCGTCGGCGCCCATCAAGTCCGGCATCGAGCACGGCGCCGGATCGAATTCCTAAAGCCAGGGAGGTCTTCCCATGAAGCGACTATTGCATGACCATCTGCCCGCCATCGCCGCGACGGCACTGGTGGCAGTTGCGCTGGTCGGCTGCCAGAATAAGGGTCAGCGGGACACGGCCAGCCTGCCCGGCGACAGCGTGAGCATGGCCGCGCCCGGCGCGGACAGCTCGGCCGGCACGCCCGCACAGGCACTGACAGACGGCAGCATCGCCGATATCGCCCTGACGGCCGACGCGATTGACAGCGCGGCCGGGAAGTTCGCCCTCGAGAAGAGCAAGACCAAGGCGGTCCGGGATTTCGCCCAGACGATGATCCGCGACCATTCCGCGGTGAACCAGAAGGCGGTGGCGTTGGCCCAGCGACTGGGCGTGTCGCCCACGGATAATGATGTCAGCAAGCAGCTGAAGGACGGCGCTGACCAGGCTCACGGCCAGCTCGCCGGCCTGAACGGCGCGGAGTTCGATCGGGCCTACATGGACCGCGAGATCGCGTATCACCAGTCGGTGCTCGATGCGCTGGACAATACGCTGATTCCGGGCGCCCAGAACGCCGAGTTCAAGCAGTTCCTGACGTCGATCCGGCCCAACTTCGAAGCGCACCTCAAGCGCGCCAAGGCGGTGCGCCAGGATCTGGGCGGGGCGGACTCGACCGCGGCGCAGTAGGTACGGCGGGCGCCGGGACAAGGTCGACAGTCGACAGTCGACGGTCGACGGACAACCGTTGACCGTTGACCGTTGACCGTAGTCCGTTGACATTCCATGTTACAACACTTATCTTCCCTGCATGACGAGTCTCCTGCAGGCCGAGATCAAGCAGTCCCGCCCGTTTCCCAGCGCCGCCGCCGAGGCGCTGCTCAGCATCTTGCGGACCGCCGCGGTGCTGGATCACGAGCTGGCCGATGCGCTGAAGCCGTTCGGCATTACCCCGACGCAGCACAATGTGCTGCGGATCCTTCGCGGCGCGGGGCAGGGCGGGCTCTGCGGCAGGGAGGTGGCGGAACGGATGATAGCCAGCGTGCCCGACGTGCCCCGCATGCTGGAGCGGCTCGAGGCCATGCACCTCATCAGCCGCGAGCGAGATCCCGACGACGGGCGGCATGTCACGGCCCGGATCACGCCAGCGGGCCGCCAGCTGCTCGCCAAGGTTACGCCCGAGCTCGAGGTGGTCCAGGAGCGGCGGCTCGGCCAGCTGAGCAAGCGGACGCTGACGGGAATCATCGAGGGGCTCGCCGCCATCCGCGAGGCACGGTGAACTTTTGTCAGATATAGATGTTACAACAATTACCGTTATCACTTACAAGGAGTAGCCCAATGTTTTCCACTCCCGGTTTCGACCTCCTGTCGCTCAGCGCCGGCCTCCTGATTGGCCGAGTGGTGCTGGGCGGCCTCATGATGGGACACGGCGCCCAGAAGCTGCTCGGCTGGTTCGGCGGCCATGGGCTTCGCGCCACCGCCGGCTTTTTTGAGACCCTTGGCTTCCGGCCCGGTCGCCTGTTCGCGGGGCTGGCCGCCGGCACCGAGATGCTGAGCGGTCTCCTGCTGCTGCTCGGGTTGTTCACGCCCGTGGCTGCCGCGCTGATGATCTCGGTCATGATCGTTGCCGCCGGCAGCGTGCACTGGAAGGGCGGTGTCTTCGCCGCCACGAACGGCATCGAAGTTCCGCTGCTCTACGCCGTGGGCGCCCTCGCGCTCGGTCTCACCGGCGCCGGTCTCTTCTCGCTCGACGCTGCACTGGGGCTTGGGGGGCTGTGGACCTCAGGTGCTACCCTGCTGGTGCTCGCCCTCGGTGTGGCGGGCGGGTTCATCAACCTGGCCGCACGCCGCCCGGCACCCGCCGCTGACAGCGCCCAGGCGGCCTGACTTCGGGACCGAAAGGAAAGGCGCCATGCGACTCGCACGATAGTTCACGGCGCTGGCGGGCGGGCGGCCGGAATCTTTACCCACTGGGGCGGCGGGTTGAGGGCCAATCCGGAGTCGCTGGACGGTGGTTCGGCCAGCGTGACGGTGCTGATGGCCGGCATCTCCGCCCTGCACCCGGACCGTGATGCGCATCGGCGCACGCCGGGGGCCTTTCGCGGTGGGCTGATCCTCCGGTGGATCCATCGCGGGCGCACGCCGAAGGACCCATGGGGCGGTGTGCGCATCGCGTTCGGGGCAGCCTCCAGCCTCAATCGGCAGGATTTCGGGGTGGCGCTCCATCAGCCGGTTGAGGGACTTCCGGCGATCGGCAAGAAGTGGATCTCGCCATCGCCAGCGAGGGCAGTGCGGCAGCAGGACTGCGGGCGCCGTCGTCCCTAGCTCCGGGCGACGGCGTCGCGGACCCCGTAGAACGCCCTCGCCAGCCGGCTTATGGAATGGTTGTAGTACAGCAGGACCACCACACCGACCGCGGCAACGCCAATCACTTCCGGTTGCAGCGCACCTCCCAGGCGATCCCAGACCAGTCCCAACGCGAGCGCCAGCGCACAGGCCAGATGGCCCACGACGGTGTACGCGTTGGCCGGCACCAGCTCCATCGCGTCGCTGTGCTTCTTTCGCGCAACGAGCGCCGCCCGCAGGAACAGTGGGAACCCCGCCAATCCCAGCAGCGCCAGCGGCGGCAGCAGCTTGACGAGGACAAAGACCGCCAGGGTGGCGGCGGCGACAGACGCGATCAGCGGATACAGCCGGCTGGCCCGTCCCAGGCCCAGCCGGACGACGGCAGTGCGCTTGGAGACCAGGCCATCGCTCGCTGCATCCTGAAAGCCGTTGACGAAGAGGATGAGCGCCACCAGGAGTGACATCGGGACCGATGCCGTCAGGGACACCATGGGTACAACGCCCGCTTGCACGTATGCACTCCCGCACACGATACCAACGCCGAAAGCCAGTCCCACCGCCGGCTCACCCAGTCCATGGTTGGCCAGTCGCAGTGGCGGCCCGGTATAGGTCCAGCCCACCAGCAGTCCCGCCAGCCCGAAGAGCAGCACTCCCGGCCGCCCCGCCAGCGCGAAGTACGCGCCGATGGCGGCGCTGAGCAGCCCAAGGCCGGTCATCGCCGAGACCAGGTCGGTGCGGGTGGCCAGGCCGCGCTGCAGGACGCGGGAGCCGCCGGTGAAACCGAGGATGGGAGTGCGGTTGAGGTCGTCGGCGCCAGTAAGCTGGTCGTCGAGGTCGTTCTTGATGTTGGTGCACGCCTGCAGGGCGACAGCGGCAATCAGGGTGAGCACGGCCCAGCCCCAGCGCACGGCGCCAGTGGCCCAGAATGCCGCGGCCACCCCTACCACCACCGACGCGGCGCTCGCGGTGAGCGATGGCCAGCGCACCATTTCCTTCCAGACGCCCAGGCGGCGGCGGAGCAGTGCCCAGTCGCCGGGCTGGTCCGCACCAGCGCTCGCGAACTCGATGATCGACGGTGGCCGTCCCGCCACGATCTCGCCAAACACCCGATGCTTCATGAAGCGCGGCGTGACCCGCACGAAGGCCAGCAGGTCGGTCTGGCCCACCGAGTCGAGATACTGCACGATGGACGATGTCCGCATGGTGGCCTGCTTGGCGCGCTCACGCTCGGCGGGATCCCGCACCACTTCGGCGCGCCCGGTGATTTCCATCTCCCAGCTGGTGTTTTCTTCGCCGGTGGGCGACTCGTGCAGCAGCAGCGCGATTTCCGGCCGAGTGGTCACCTCGCGGATCTTGGGATCCGTCTTCATGGATGCGAGATACACCAATGGTCGGTCGGCTTCGTTCTCGGGCAGCCAGGCGCCCGGATGCATCATGCGGACGCGGACTTCTTCGCCGGCGTGGGTGCCGACCGCCACTTTCCGCGCATCGAGCAGTGCGGCGCGGATGCGGCGGCGGGACTCGGCGGGATCGCTCGCGGGAGGTGCTGGCGGCGCGGTATCAGTCATGGCATCCTGCGGCTGGTGACGACCTCAAAGATAGCAGAATCAACTATCATGAGAGATGCGCTGAGCGCTCGTCCTCTCGACCCTCGACCCTCGACTCGCCCCATGCCCATCATCTCCATCAATCCGACCACCGGCGACGCCATCCAGGCGTACGATGACATGACGCCGGACCAGACGACCTCCGCCATCCAGGACGCCGCCGATGCATGGCGCGATTGGCGTGCCACCTCGTTCGCCGAGCGCGCCGAGCTGCTGCGTGCCACGGCCGGCATGCTGCGGGAGCGGAAGGCCGAACTTGCGCGCCTCATGGCGCTGGAAATGGGCAAGCCGTTGAAGCAGGGTGTGGCCGAGGCGGAGAAATGTGCGTGGGTCTGCGAGTACTACGCGGAGCACGGCGAGCACCAGCTGGCACCCGATGTCGTCCTGACGGATGCGAGGAGGTCGTACGTCGCCTTCCAGCCGCTAGGTGTCGTGCTGGCCGTGATGCCCTGGAATTTCCCGCTCTGGCAGGTCTACCGCTTTGCGGCGCCGGCACTGATGGCTGGCAACGCCGGCCTCCTGAAGCATGCGTCCAACGTTCCCGGCTGCGCCCTGGTGATCGAAGAGATCTTCCGTCGCGCGGGCGCGCCGGATGGATTGTTCCGGACGCTCCTCGTTGGGAGCGCGCAGGTGAAGAGCGTCATCGAGCATCCATTGGTCCGGGCAGTCACTCTGACTGGCAGCACGCCCGCCGGCAGGGCAGTGGCCAGCCAGGCCGGCGCCGTGCTCAAGAAAACTGTGCTGGAGCTGGGAGGTTCGGATCCCTACCTGGTACTGGACGATGCCGACCTCGAGCAGGCGGTGACGACCTGCGTCAACTCCCGGCTCATCAACAGTGGCCAGAGCTGCATTGCGGCCAAGCGATTCATCGTGACGCGACCAGTGCTGTCGGAGTTCACGGAACGATTCGTCGCCCTGATGCGGACCAGGCGGATGGGAGATCCGCTCGATTCCTCCTCGGACCTCGGACCGCAGGCGCGAGCCGACCTGCGTGACGGGCTCCATCGGCAGGTCATGCGGTCGGTGGAGCGCGGCGCAAGGCTGGCGCTGGGTGGCGAAGTGCCTGATGGCCCGGGCGCCTTCTATCCACCAAGCGTCCTGACCGACGTGACGCCGGGAATGCCGGCGTTCGATGAGGAACTGTTCGGCCCGGTGGCAGCCATCGCCGCAGCCGATGATGAAGCCGACGCCATCCGCCTCGCGAATCACTCGGTCTTTGGCCTGGGCGCCGCGGTTTTTACCCGCGACACCGACCGTGGCGAGCGGGTGGCGCTTGCACTCGACGCCGGCGCCACGTTCGTGAATGGCCTGGTGGCATCAGATCCCCGGCTTCCCTTCGGCGGAATCAAGGAATCGGGGTATGGACGGGAGCTGGGGAGCTACGGGATCCGGGAGTTTGTCAACATCAAGACGGTGCATGTCTCGGCGTAACACTAGTCGCTACCGGACCCGGCCTCCCGGCCGGGCGACGATACCCCACTCAGGTCCGGAACACCGCGGGCAATGTCAGCCGATCGGCGTGCCGAGGCGCGGCCCCGCTGGTGCCTTGGCGCGCATGCAACTCGCGTGTCGAGAGCAGGGCACGGCGCACCGCCGGCCGGTGGCAGAGTGCGGCAATCTGGGGATCGAAGCGCTGGCCAGCGTGCTCGCGGATGTAGTCGAGCACCACGTCGACCGACCAGGCGCGCCGATAGACGCGGTCGGACAGCAGCGCGTCAAAGACGTCGGCAACCATCACGAGGCGACCGGCAAGCGGAATCTGCTCGCCCGCCAAACGATCCGGATAGCCGCTGCCATCCCACTGTTCATGATGCGAGCGCGCAATCTGCTGGGCGAGCTGCATCAGGCGTGACCGGCCGCCCGAGAGCAGGCGGGCTCCAATGACCGTGTGCTCGCGCATGAGGCCCCATTCCGCGTCTGTGAGCGGGCCCGGCTTCCGCAGGATGGCATCGGGCACACCGATCTTGCCGACGTCATGCAGCGGCGCGGCGCGCCGAAGCAGATAGATCTCCTCCTCCGAAAGGCCCATCGCCGAGGCCAGCACAACCGTGCTTTCGCCCACGCGGCTGGTATGCTGGCCGGTGTCGTCGTCCCTGAATTCCGCGGCAAGGGCGAGGCGCTCGATGGCATCGAGGTGCGCATCGTTGAGTTCGGTGGTGCGCTGCTGGACGCGCATCTCGAGTTCCTGGTTCTGTGCAGTGATGGCGCGATGCAGGTACCGGGTTTCGAGCAGGTTCTGGATGCGTAGCAGGACTTCCGAGATCTCGAAGGGCTTGGTGACGAAATCGGTCGCACCGGCGGCGAGGGCACGCCGTCGCACCTCTGTCGTAGAGTCGCCGGAGATAATGAGCACCGGGACATAGGCGTGCGGTCCGGCGGCGGCTCGAAGCTCCTCCAGCAATGTCGCGCCGGTCAATCCGGGAAGGTGATAATCGAGCAGCAGCAGATCGGGTTGCGTCTCCCTGGCAAGGCCCGCGACAGCTGCGGCATCGTCGGACGCCGTCACACGCTGGTAGCCGGCGCGCTGGAGCATCCGGCCAAGTGTTCGCAGAACGTCGGCATCATCGTCGATGACAAGGATGCTGGCGTCCGGATAACGACACTCAGACATTGAGCCACCCGGTGTCGAAGAATTTGTCGCTGCCGTCGCATTCTTGCGGGGCAGCGCCACCTCGCCACACGAGCGTGGCCCGGGACGACCTGTAGCGCCTGGTCCTCCGGTGTGTGGCTATGGGCATCGCGCCGACCTCGTTCAGAGCTTCCAGGTGAAGGTTCGTGGCATCGGGTGCCATGACAGGATTCAGGACGGCAAGATTCGTGACGTCATGAACCATGCTTGGCTGGTCCCGGCCTGCAAATCGCTGCGCGGCACACTGGGTGGAGAGCGACGTGAAGCGTGCACGAGGGATGGGAGACAGCCCACCAGGGTTCGAGGGGCCCGGGCGACGAAGGCGGCTCGACGTAGCGGGTACGCGGTCGCTCGTCTGGCGCTTCTCGTCGCTCTCGTGACCACACTCACATCCTGTTCCCAGTGAAAGCGATATCATGAAAGGAACTGTGGATGAAGGTGGCATAGAGGAGGAGAGGCACCATGCGGAAACATTCCAATCAGACCGGCGCCCTGCTGGTCGGGCTTGGGCTCGGGGCGGCCCTCATGTATGTCCTTGATCCCAAGCGCGGCGCACGCCGCCGCGCACTGCTCCGGGATCAGGCAAGCAGCGCCTTGCGGACCGGACGTCGCGAGTTCCGCCGCCGGACGGAGGACCTGAAGCATCGAGCCGAAGGTGCCGTTGCGGAGCTGCGCGGTCGGCTCAGGGAGCGCAAGGACGGGGCTGTTGATGACGAGCAGCTGACCGAGAGGGTTCGTGCGGAGCTGGGACACAAGGTGAATCACTCGTCATCGATCGAGGTCACGGCGCACGATGGCATCGTCACGCTGGCCGGTCGGATTCTGCGCCAGGAGCTGCCTGCCGCGCTGGCGACAGCGCGCAAGGTGCGAGGGGTTGAGCAGGTGCGCGACGAGCTGCAGGTGGCGCAGGAGTTCTAGCCCGGGCGGCCGTGGCGCTGACGTTCGAGGTCGTGACGTCAGGAGTGCGCCGCTGGTACGCGGACCGGCCACGGGCGCACAAGCCCGCATTTCTCCAGACCCAGCCGGCGCATTTCCGCCCCGAACCGCGCGTCGGTCCAGAGTGGATCGAACAGCGGGTTGCAGCCGATGGCCCCGCCGCTTCTCAGGTACCGGCGTGCGCCCGGGGCGCTTGCCAGCACCGACACCAGCGACGCGCGATCGCCGAAGACCAGGTCCGCGAACGCTTCTTCCGTGCCATCTGCGAAAGCCTGGTCCGCGTCGCCGAGCCCGTTCCGAACAATCGTGGCGTCATCCCACCGGCCGGCCGCGGCGTACGCAAACAGCAATGCCGTGCGAAGCCGGAGGTCGCTCGGCTGCAGCATCGTGCCATGCTCGAGCGTCTGTACCGCACTGTCCGCCTGTCCATCCAGCGCCTGGGCCAGCCCCAAAGTCCAGCTCGCGAAGCCAAACGTCGAGTCGAGCGCGAGAGCGTGCCGGGCCGCGACGCGGGCGTCTGCAAAATGCCGAGCGTAGAGGAGTGCCGTGGCGACCGCGCTCGCGGGCGCGGTGGCCAGCGGGTCGAGTGCCGTTGCGCGGCGCAGATGAATCAGCGCTTCGTCGGTACGGCCCAGGTTGAGCAGGCAATAGCCGAGCCAGTGATGCGCGGTGACCGAGGAGGGGTCGAGCGACATCGCCATGCGATACTGGCCAAGTGCCGCCGGCAGCTGTAATTCCGTTTCGAAGGCCAGGCCGAGGGCGAGATGCGCATCCGACAAGGTGGAGTCGAGCGCCAGGGCGCGCTGGGCGCTAGACACGGCCAGCGGCATCGCCGAGTCGGTCGGGTCGGCAACGTAGACAGGCAGGAGGGCATATGCGAGCGCGAGTCCCGCGCGCGCGCGCGCGAAGCCCGGGTCTCGTCTCACGGCCTGCCGGAAAAAGGAGATGGCCTGCACGATGTTTCCCGGGCCGCGCTGCATCCAGTAATAGCGGCCCTTGAGGTACAGGTCGTACGCCTCCTGGTCCGCCGTGCCGCGACGAGGGCGAAGCGCCGAATCGCCGGCGTCATGCTCACCCAGCATGGGCTCGATGGCGGCGGCGATGCTGTGCGTGAGCTCATCCTGCACCGCGAAGAGGTTGCGCGCGTGACTGTCGAAGACGCTGTCCCAGATGACCCGGTTGTCGGCGCTTCGAATCAGCTGTGCACTGACCCGAAGCCGGTCGCCGGCGCGTTGAAGGGTACCGCTCACCACGGCCTCGACATTGAGGGTACGGCCAATGGTGCGGGCTGATGGCGTTCCGCCTTGCGCCGTCATGCTCGACGTGCGGCCCACCACTGCGAGTCCCGGCAGTCGGCTGAGGGACGAAGTGAGCTCATCGGCCAGGCCGTCGCCCAGGTAATGCTGGTCCGCCGCGCCTCCCCCGCTCGTGAACGGCAGCACGGCTACCGAGTGAACGCCGCCGCCACGCCCGTCGTCGGCCGAGAGGTGTGATGGAACGATGGCGTGCCGAAGCGCTGGGATGCCGAGGGTCAGTCCGATCGCGGCGATGATGATCGCTGCGATTGCCATCGCCCGGCGAGCGCGCCTGGACTGGAGTCCCGCGGAAGGTGTCGCGACCGCGGCGTTCGGCTCGACGCGTGGCTGCATGCGTTCAATGATGACGCTGAGGTCATCGGCGGAGGGCGGGCGGTCGGCCGGGTCCTTGGCCAGGCACGCCATCACCAGCTCGTTCAGTTCCTCGGGAATGTCTGGCCGGTGCTGTGAGAGGGGCACGGGAGTCCTGGTGGCATGCAGTTCGAGCATCTCGGCTGGTGAGCACATCCCGAACGGATGGTGTCCCGCCAGCATCTCGTAAGCCACCAGCCCGAAGGCGTAGAGGTCCGCCCGGAAGTTCACGGCCGCACCGGGGATCGCCTGCTCGGGCGCCATGTACGCCGGCGTGCCGGGTGAAATGCCCGCGCCGGTCAGCGTATCGCCCGCCCCTGTTCCATGCTCGACGGTGGACTGCTCGTCCTGCAAGGCCGGCTCGCGCGCCTGGTGCATCGCGCGCGCGATCCCGAAGTCGGCTACGACGGCGTGCCCGGCGGCGAGCAGGATGTTGGCCGGCTTGACGTCCCGGTGCACCACGCCGTGCGAGTGCGCGTAGCCGAGCGCGCCCGCGACCTCCCGCAGGATGCGCAGCGCGCTTTCCAGCGGCATCGGCCCTTCCCGCGCCAGGCGGCCCCGCAGCGTCTCGCCCTCGATGTAAGGCATGACATAATAGAGGAACGTCGTCGGTCGTTGGTCATCGGTCGTCGCGCCATCGTTGACGACCGATGGCTGGTGACCGATGACCATACCCGAGTCGAACAGCGGCAGCACGTGCGGGTGCGTCAGGCCTGCTGTCACCCGGATCTCGCGCAGGAAGCGGTCCAGGCTGATGGTGGCGCCGAGGGCCGGATGGAGCACCTTGAGCGCCACAGGCCGGGCGTGGCGATGATCGTGCGCCAGGTAGACGGTCGCGGTGCCCCCGCGCCCGATTTCCTGCTCGACGTCATAGCGCTCGGCGAGCGCCGCGCGGAGCGCTGCTTCCTGGACGGTCCGCCGCGCCAGGTCAGCGGCGACACCTGACGGATCATCCAGGCAGTCGTTGGTGCCGTCGGGTAGCAGTTGTCCTGCAAGGGCCGCAATCGGCTGGGCCAGGAACCCCGACTCCTCGGCACGGTCGCACCAGCGGAGGTGCTCCGTGACTTCAGCCCGGAGCGCCGGATCCTGGCCGGCAAGACGCTCGAGCAGCTCGTTGCGTTCCGCCGGCGCCGCCGCGAGCACTGTTGCCATGATCTGCCGCACCACGGGCCATCGATCATCACGCGCTGTCATTGCGGCTCCGGCCCCAGCTCCCGGTAGAGCCATCCCCTCGCCATTGCCCAGTCGCTCGAGACGGTCCGCTTGGACACGCCGAGCACCTCGGCGGTTTCGGCCTCGGTGAGCCCGCCAAAGTAGCGGCACTCGACGACCTGGCTGAGGCGGAGGTCCACGGCGGCCAGGCGCTCCAGCGCCTCATCCAGGGCCAGCAGCTCGTCGCTGCGAATGTTCACCGCGAGCGCATCAGGACCCACCTCGCCGTCCAGCTTCTCAAGCGGTATTCCCAGGCGGTGCCGGCCGCCGCGCCGCGTCGCACGCTGGCGGCGGGCATAGTCGACCAGCACACGGCGCATCACACGGGCGGCGAGCCCAAAGAACTGGGCGCGATTGCCCCACTCAACGCGCGTCTGCTCTGACAGGCGAAGGTACGCTTCGTGGACCACAGCGGTGGTTGAGAGCGTGTGCCCTTGGGATTCGGCGGCGAGTTGGCGGTGGGCGATGCGACGCAATTCGGCATAGACCTGCGGGATGATCTGCTGCAGGCTTTCGGGCGCCCCGCGACGGAGCGCAGTGAGCGCCTGGGCGGTCTCCTCCTCAGCTGCTTCCGTCGGCGCCTCACGGCGTTCGGCCATGACTCCCCCGACCTGCCGCGCGTGCCGCCTTGCGTCTTTCGGGCGGATTCTGCGCGTCTGCTCAAGCGGCCTCGTGATGGCGTCCAAGATACGCTCTGGTAATCACCGCTGCAAACGGGACTCCGTGATCTGGGCGGCCGCCGGGAACCCCGTTTCACTTTCGGAGATTGCACCATGCGCACAGAAAATCCTGACCCTGTTCCCTGCATCCGCGTCAGCAACGCGGCATCGGGGCGGCGCGCGCGCTGGGGCGCCGCCACCCTGATGCTCGCGGGCCTGATGGCCGGCGGCTGCGCCGACCAGCCCACCGAGCCGGCGCTGGTACCGGCATCACCGCCCGGCGTGAGCGCCGAGCGCCATGCCGCAGCGCCGCCCCGATACGAGATCCGCGACCTTCAGCCCGACCTCGCGGCCGCCGGCTTTGATGGCGCCTTCAGCGCGGCATTCGACATTTCCAACGCGGGACGAGTAGCCGGCGCGGGCACGGTCGCGGGCGGCGCGCAGCATGGATTCCTCTGGCAGGGCGGGCACGTCACCAACACGGGCACCCTCGGCGGCGATGCGCTGAACAGCCAGGCCGGGGGCCGGGCGGGCAACAACGCGCTCGCCATACTCTCGGAGACTCCCGACGTGGATCCGCTGGCCGAGAACTTCTGCGGCTTCGGCACGCCCTATATCTGTCGGGCAGCAGTGTGGGACAACGGCGTGATGACGGAGCTGCCGACGCTGGGCGGAAACAACGCGGCGGCGCTGTCAATCAATAGCGCGGGGCAGGTGGATGGGCTCGCGGAAGACGGCGTGCTCGACAACAGCTGCGTCCCGCCGCAGAAGAGCCACTTCCAGGCGGTCGTGTGGCAGCATGGCCAGGTGCACAAGCTGCCGCCCCTGCCGGGCGATGAAGTGGCCATGGCGTCGCGCAACAACGCAAGGGGCCAGGTTGTCGGCACCTCGGGATTGTGCTCCAACACGTTCTATGGCGGCTTTGGTGCGGGACCGCACGCCGTGCTGTGGGATCACGGCGTGCCCACCTACCTGGGAACGCTCGGCGCGGAGGGCGTGGGCTTCGCGGCAGCCGTCAACAACAGAGGCGAGGTATTCGGGTCAGCCAGCTATCCTGGTGGCTCGTCGCATGCGTTCCGCTGGACCCGTGCGACCGGGATGCAGGACCTGGGTCTCATGAGTTCGGATCCGGCCGACGCCCAGAACACGCCGTTCCAGGCCAACGACCATGGCCAGATGGTAGGGGCGTCGTGCGATGTCCCGCTCGGGAACTGCCGCGGCTATCTCTGGCAGGATGGTGCGTTCTTTGATCTTAACGCGCTGATGCCCGAGAACTCCAACCTGTTCGTCATCCTGCCGTTCGGGATCAATGAATCAGGAGAGATCGCGGGCCTGGCCATCAACCTGGAGACCGGCGAGCCGCACGCATTCCTTGCCACACCGATTCCGGGCACGCGCGTGGATGTGATGGATGCCGCGAAGCAGCGATCGACTCGGCCCGTGGTCCCGGCGCGGCTTCGCGCCATGATACAGCGGTAGGGCAGGACGGGCAGGACGGGCAGGACGGGCAGGACGGGCAGGACGGGCGGGACGGGCAGGACGGGCGGGACGGGCAGGACAGGCAAGGCTGGCAGGACGGGCAGGTGGTCGTCAGTTCGACGCTTCACCTGCCGGTCCTGCCCGCCTTGTCCGTCTTGAAATCGGGGCGCCCGGATTTGAACCGGGGACCTCCTGCTCCCGAAGCAGCGGCAACGGAAAACGTCTCCGGCCACTCGCCGCGTAAGTCCTTGAAAATCAACACCGCGCCGGACAGGTCCGGCCAGTCTGACCGCGTTCGACCGCTGCGAACGTCCCCAGTGTTCCCAGTCGGCCACCCCGACTCCCCGTTCGGCGCTCATCATCGCCGGGGCTCGTCGCGTCGCCCTGGGGTGCGACGCCAACGGCCCCCGTGGCTCGACAGCCTCCCGTTGGCGTAGCGTGCCGGGCGCCGGACGGTCCCGTCTCGGTGCTAACTCCGCTTTGGCCCCCCTCCTCGCGACCTATTCCGGCCGGGGACCGGAAGAGGCACGCCGCCCTGGCGCCGCCGCGGCAGGGGCCGTTGGGCGGCTGGCGCCACTCGGCGCCGCGGGTGCGGAGTGGGAGGTCAACATGGACCTCGGCACGGTGATGGCGACCATTTCGGTCGTCCTCCAGATTGTGGCCCTGCTGCGGAAGCAGCGCTAGGGATAAGTCGAAGGGAAAGCGACCCATGTGCAACGGCCCCAGGTTTCGACTCGGGGCCGTCGTCGTGAACGGAGCCGCGCAAGAGCCGCGGCCACTTTGCCAGCCCGCGGCCACGGCCCATAGCGACGGTACGGCGCAAGCGCATCGTGGGTCGCAAGGGCGGGATCCCGCCCGGAAGTCAGGGTGGGACGGCGAGCCCCGCTGGGGGGGAGCGCCGCCAAGTTGCTGTTCCCACGTAGGCCACTTGACGGCTCGGGTGTACGCAGTGTATGCTTACAGAGCCATGACGAAGACGCTCGGTGATCGCATCCGTGAGCTGCGAGAAGAGCGCGACATTTCCTTGCGCGAGTTTGCGCGCGTCCTCGGTGATGTCTCGGCCGCGCACATCTCGGATATAGAGCTCGGACGACGGTACCCGTCCGACGCCCTGCTGGGCAAGATCGCGGCGGCGTTGCGGGTGGCGCTAGCCGAGCTGCAGCAGTACGACAGGCGTGCGCCGGTGGATGACCTCAAGCGGCGCGCGGAGGCAGATCCAACCTACGGGTTCGCGCTGCGTAAGCTGGTTGAGCATGACATCAGTGCGGAGGAGTTGCTCCGCTTGATCCGCGAGATGGCCAAGGAGGGGCGCGACGATACGCCATGAGGCACGTCCGAGGCAGGCGGGGACCATTTCCCGAGCGACCGTACTATACGGAGGAGGAGATCGAACGCACCTGCACGGCGGCGTTGCGTGACGCCGATCTGTATCCTGGTGTGCCTGCGCCGATCCGCATTGATCGGTTCGTTGAAAAGCGTTTCGGCGTCACCATCAGCTATGACGATCTGGGGCCCGGCGTGCTCGGCTTCAGCCGGTTTGGCAAGAGTGGCGTGCAACAGGTGGTGGTGTCGCGGACGCTCGATGAGGAAGGTACGGTCGTGAGCGAGCGGCGGGTGCGAAGCACGCTGGCGCACGAGGCCGGCCACGGCCTCCTCCATGCGCACCTGTTCTTCCTCACTGGGCAGAGCGGACTGTTCCCGGAGGGCCAGGCGACGCAGCCGCGGGTGCTCTGCCGGGACGAACGAGCCAGCGCATCGCAAAGCCACAGCGGTGACTGGTGGGAGTGGCAAGCGAACCGCGCGATTGGCGCGCTGCTCCTTCCCGTGGGCCTCACGCGGCGCGTGCTCGAGGAGTTCACCGTCCCCGATGGTGGCCTGGGGATACCCGTTCTCCCTGATACCGAGCGCGAGGCCTGCGTCCAGCGGCTCGCGGAGGTGTTCGACGTCAATCCGGTCGTGGCGCGATACCGGCTGACAGAACTGGCGCGGCCCAGGGAACAGCCGACGCTGTGAGGCCGCAGGGTGCATGGTCGTGGGGCCGTTTTTTTTGTTGGTGCTGTACGCTCTGTCTGCTGACACTGCCGTTGGCGGGAGCGCAAACTTAACCGGCTCACATGGAGCCAGGGGGTTCGGATGACGGATGTTCGCGGGGCCCGGGACGAGGAAGCGCACGGCGCGGGACGGCCGGAGCACGAGGGCGCAGGGCATGGGCACGAGAAGGAGGTCACGATCTTCGTGAACGCGCGGCCACAGATGGTCACCAGTCGCGAACTCACCTTCGACCAGGTGGTCGCGCTGGCGTTCCCCTCGGGCTCGGCCGGGCCGAACACGGCCTATACGGTGCGGTGGCAGCGTGGGCCGAATGACAAGCCGTCCGGGACGCTCGTTGAGGGGCAGTCGGTCAAGGTCAAGGAAGGGATGCGCTTCGATGTCACAGCGACTGATAAGTCGTAGCGCCGACCTGCGGCGGCTCCAGGACGACGGCTACCACATCGAGATCCGGTCGGGCTGCCTGTTGCTGCACAGCGTGCCGTACGTCACGGCAGCACGCGAGGTCAAGCGGGGAGTGCTCATCTCCCCGCTCGATCTGGCTGGCGACGTCACGCAGCGGCCGAGCACTCACTTGGTGTACTTCGCCGGCGAGTACCCGTGCACCACCGCCGGCACGCCAATCACGGCGATCAGGCACGGTTCGGGGACTATCGAACTTGGCCCCGGTATCGTCGCCCAACACTCCTTCTCGAACAAGCCGGCTGGCGGCTACGCCGACTACTACGAGAAGATGACCCGGTACGTCACCATCATTTCTGACCATGCCGCCGCGCTTGATCCGACCGCGACGGCGCGCACCCATCCTCTGATTGGTCCGGAGGAGGAAGACGAGGACTCGGTGTTCCACCATCAGGACAATGCGACGAGTCGAGCAGGAATCGGCGCGTTTACGCGGCGACTGACGAATCAGCGGATCGCGATTGTGGGGATCGGAGGCACCGGCGCCTATGTGCTTGATCTCATTGCCAAGACGCCCGTCCGAGAGATCCACCTGTACGACGGAGATGTCTTCTCGCAGCACAACGCGTTTCGGTCGCCCGGTACCGCAGCGCGTGAAGAGCTGGAGCGCCGCCCGAACAAGGCGTCCCACTTCGCCGCGCAGTATGCGCGGATGCATCGCCACGTCGTCCCGCATCCTGAGTACGTGACAGCCGACAACATCGGCGAGCTTCAGCACATGGACTTCGTCTTCGTCTGCGTGGATAACGGGGAAGCGCGCCGGCTGATCGTCCACCAGCTCGAGGCGTTTGGGGTCGCATTCGTGGACGTAGGAATCGGCGTCTACATGACGGAGTCCGGTCTCGGGGGAGTTGTGCGCGTGACGACGAGCACGCCGACCTTCCGGGATCACGTACATGCGCGCCAGCGGATTCCGTTCACCGGTGATGACGAGCACAATGAGTACAGCCGTAACGTCCAGATCGCCGATTTGAACGCCCTGAATGCAAC
>DASTFH010000142.1:0-2343 GCA_035708725.1 Gemmatimonadales bacterium
CTGTGGCGCGACGCGGGCAAAGTAGGCAGCGAAGGGATCGCCCTGGATCAGGTCACCCGAATCCAGCAGGAGGACCTGCCCGGGATAGGCACGCCGCAGCGAATCCACCACGGTGGCCACTCGCGTGAGTCCGCCCGGGAAACTCCTGTCAGCGGTGTAATCCCAGGCGAAGGCACGGCCGTGCACGTCCGTGGTCGCAACGATGACGAGGCGAGCGGTGTCGGCAGGCGTGGGCCGAGGTGCGGCCAGCACTGCCGCCGCCAGCAGGAGTGATGCAAGCATGGGCGGAAAATATAGCGGCTCTTGCTCGTATTCGGGCGGGCGCATATATCTTTGCCGACGATGAACTCACCCGGTGCAGTCTCCGATTTCCTGCACACTGTCGCCGAGCCTGCCCGAATGACCAGCCGAGTCCTCGTGGTCGATGATGAAGCCGACATCACGGCGCTGGTGGCCTATCACCTCGCCAAGGCCGGCTATCGCGTCTCCACCACATCAAATGGCGCCGACGCCCTGCGGGCCGCGCGCGAGGAGCGGCCTGACGTGGTGGTCCTGGACCTGATGCTGCCGGTTATGTCGGGCTACGACGTCCTGCAGGAACTCCGCCGCCTGGAGGAAACACGGGACGTGGGCGTCATCCTGCTGACGTCGCGCCAGGAAGAGGCCGATCGCATCAAGGGGCTGACGCTGGGCGCCGATGACTACCTCACCAAGCCCTTTTCCCCGGCCGAGCTGGTGCTGCGGGTCGGCGCGCTTTTGCGGCGGCTGGCGTCACCGGCGGTGGCCGCGGGTTCGACCCTCAGCGCCGACTCCCTCCTCATTGACCGCTCCGCGCACCAGGTAACCATGGACGGCCGCGCACTCGACCTGACCGCCACCGAATACAAGCTGCTGCTGATACTGGTGGAGCGACGGGGCCGGGTGCAGTCGCGCCCGCAGCTGCTCGAGTCAGTCTGGGACGCCAATCCCGAAATCCAGACCCGCACCGTGGACATGCACGTCCAGCGATTGCGGACCAAGCTGGGCCCGTTGGGCGACCAGATCGAAACGGTACGTGGCTTTGGCTACCGTTTCCGGGGTGGCGAGCGTGGAGGCCCCAGCCGGTGACCTTCAGCCGCCGTCTGGCCACGGGCACCTTCGTCGTGGTGGTGGCGGCGCTCGCGGTCCTCCTCTGGCGCGCCGAGCGCTCCCTTCGCAGTGACCTGGAAGCAGATGTGGTGAGCCAGCTGGAGCGCAGTGCCTCGCTTGTGGCACGTGCCCTTCCCGACCGCCAGGCCGAGTGGCAACGCACGGTCCGGGAACTTTCCCTCGAATCCGGCATCCGCATCACCGTCATCAGCACTACCGGCGTCGTGCTGGCCGACAGCGATTTTCCTGAAGGTCCGTTGGGTGCCATCGAGAATCATGCGAGCCGGCCCGAAGTGCAGTCGGCGCGCGCAGGTGAGATTGGCCATGCCAAGCGGCACAGCGCGACCGTTGGTCGTGACTGCATGTACGTGGCGATCCGCGGCGGACCCGGTGTGGTCCGGGTGGCTGAGGATCTTCGCCGGGTAGACGCGATTGTCCACCAGACGCAATGGTCGGTCGCCGGCGCAACGGTGCTGGCGCTCCTGGTTGGTCTTTGCCTTGCGCTGCTGGCGGCGCGTGGTGTCTCCCGTCCCCTCATCGGACTCGCCGCGGCGGCCCGGTCCATCGCCGCAGGCACTGAGCCCCGCTATCCTCGCTCCGGCATCCGCGAAATCGACACGCTGGTGCGCGCGCTGCGCGACATGCACCACCAGATCGACCAGCGTTTCGCCGACCTCCGCCGTGAGAAGGCAGATACCGCCACGGTGGTGGCCGCCATGACGGAGGGCGTGATCGCGGCCGACGCGCGAGGCAGGATCACGACTGCCAATGCAGCCGCGCGCCGGCTTCTCGGCTACGAGGACGAGACGACGATGCCAGCCCTGGGCGAGCTGTTCCGCGCACCCGAGGCCCACGAACTGGTGCAGGCGGCGCTGGACGGATCCGCCGCGGCAACGCGCGTCATCCGTCTCGACGACCGCACCATCGAGCTCTCGACCCACCTGCTGCCGGATGGCGGTGCCGTGCTCGTCCTCAGGGACCTGACCGAGCTCCGCAGCCTGGAGGTGGTGCGCCGCGACTTCGTCGCCAATGTGTCCCATGAGCTCAAGACGCCGCTCACCTCGATCGCCGGCTACTCCGAGACACTGCTCAGCGACCACACGGACGCGGACACGACGCAGCGATTCCTCGAGGTCATCCTGGCGAATGCGCAGCGGATGCAGCGCCTGGTCGACGACCTGCTCGACCTGTCGCGCGTCGAGTCCGGGCGCTGGA
>DASTFH010000143.1:0-4467 GCA_035708725.1 Gemmatimonadales bacterium
GGCTGTGAGTGCTGATCCGGGCGGGTTCAACTTCCAGCAGTTCCGCTCCAACGTGGTGTTCCGCTGGGAATACCGCGCGGGCTCGACGCTGTTCCTGGTCTGGAGCCAGGGACGGGAGAATTCGCTGGCGCTGGAAGGGAATAAATCCTTCGGCGGCAACTTCGGCGACCTCTTCGACCAGCGGGCCAACAATACGTTCCTGGTGAAGGTGAGTTACTGGCTGGCGAGGTGATCCAGGATGGGCAGGATGGGCGAGATGGGCGGGTGATCCAGGGTGACAAGCTGTCCGTCCTGCCCGTCTTGACCGCCCTGGCTTCAGTTCCGGGGCGCCGTGAGCGCCACGAAGTCGGGGCGTGACCGAAGTACGTTGAGCGCCGGCTCCTGGTGCAGCCACCGGGGCCAGATTCCCTCGTCGAACGCGTCGCGCAAGCGCGCCATGGCACTGTCAGGCCGGCCGAGCAGCGCTGCTAGGCGCGCCCGGTAATCGCTGGCGGCCCAGCCGACCCGCGCGACCGGCTGTGCGGCGAGCCAGCGGTCCAGCGAATCCGCGAGCACGGTGTCGCCCTGTTCGGCGGCCAGGCCAGCGAGCTCGCCTCGGGAATCCACGTTGGTTGAATCCTCCGCCACCAGTTGGCGCGCAATGCGCTCCGCTTCCGCAAAGTCGCCCATCATCTCGAGTGACCACGCTGCTACCAGGCGCTCCTCGAAGGTCGCGCGCTCCTCGGCGGGGCGGCGCCGATACCAGGCCACGGCGCGTATGGCCGCCTGGCGCGATGCAACCGTGTCGCCGTGCACCGCCAGCTCACGGGAAACCCAGTTTGCGATCCAGGCCGGCGTCATTGTGTACTGCGGGCGTCCATCGGTGTAGGGCGCAAGCCCAAGGTCACTCGCTGTCTCGACCGGCAACTCCATCGCGCTGTCAAGCAGTACCAGCGCCGCCGTCGGGCGTGACAGCGCGGCCAGCGCCGACGCGCGCAGCGAGATCCGGGTCAGCGGCGCGCCGGTCGAAAGGCGTTCGGCCTCGGCCAGCTCCTCGCGGTGGCGTCCCAACCCGTGCAGTGCGTCCGTGACCCCTCCCCAGTAGGCTACGTGCGTCGTGTCGGTGTTCCATTCGAGGTCAGTGGCGGGATTCACGCGGCGAAATAGTGCCAGCGCCCGCTGCAGGCGATTGGCCCAAAGTGCGGCGGCGGCGGCGGCCATCTGATCGGCCGCGTTGCCGGGCTCGAGGTCGGCGCGCTCCAGCGTCAGGCGCAGCATCTCGTCATTCCGGCCATGGCAGCGGGCATTGGCGATCTGCAGCGAGAGTTGGTCCACGCGACCGAGCGGTCGCGAGCGAGCGTCGAGCGCACGGGTGAGTGAATCCACCACCGGACAATCGTTGCTGTTGGCGGCGGCGACCGCCGCCGCCATTGCGGCGGCGGTGAACGCGGTGTCGCGATGCGCCGCCTGCACGAACAGGGTCTCGGCGCGCCTGCCATCGCCGTGCCAGAAGGCATCCCACCCTTGCACATACGCCTGATAGGCATCGAACGTGGGAGCGTCGGCCGCCACCAGATCCTGGGTGGCATGTGCGTCAATAACGGATGCCAGCGCAGTCATTACTCTCGACCGAAGTTCATCGAGGGCGGCGACCGGTGCGGCCACATTGGATAGAATTGGCCCCACCACCCGGACCATGCGACCAGTCCGGACGTCCGTGAGCGTGGCCTGCAGCAGGAGCGTGTCGCCGCTGCGGTAGTAGCTGCCCGAGACCGCCATCGCCGCGCCCGTGCGGCGGGCCAGCGTGAGCGGGTCCACGACGTCGCCCGCCACGGATCGACTCTGCACGAAGACGGCACGAGGGTCCACTAGGTCCACGCGCTCGATGCGCGTCAAGCCCTGCGCCAACCAGTCCTGTGCCATCCGGCCGAGCGACTTGAGTGCTGAATCGCCGGTGCGATTATCGAACACGGCCACCAGCACACGCGTTCGTGGCGTGATCCTGTCGGTGCGATCCCGTCGGATGGTGTGGAACACCACGGCGCTGATGATGGCGAGCACGCCTGTCAGCGATACCAGCATCGCCGTGCGACGCCGGTGCCTGACGGGAACCGGCGCAGGTTGCGCCGGGGCCGTCGGCGCAGGCACCCGCAGAGCAGAATCGGGAGGCGCGGACACCTTCGACTTGCCGCTTCGGATCCGCCCCACCAGCGCCTCGGTCTCGGCGCTCGGCCGGGCATCGAATTCGGTGGCCAGGCGCCGCGCGTAGGTCTCGTACAGCCGCAGGGCGTCGCCGGTATTGCTGCTCTCATCCAGGAGCGACATCCCGCGCCGGAGCCAGCGTTCGTCGTCGGGAGCCATGGCGCAGGCGCGCTGGGCCCAGTGGGCGGCGGCGGCAAGGTTTCCGGCGCGCTGCTCGCGGTCGGCCAGCGCCTCGAGCGCGCGCATGACCAGTGCCGCGACCCGCAGGCGCTCCCGGGACAGCCATTCCTCAAATGCCTCGCCGGCATTGGCAAAATGGACCCCGGCCAGCAACTCACCCCGGTAACCATCCACTGCGGCTTCATACCGGGCCGACTCCACGGCCCTGCCAAGCTCGATCACGTCACAGGTGAGCAACGCCGGGTCAATGGCGACCGCGTCATCGCCTTGCGAGATGATGACACCATCACCGAGGGCCTCCCGCAGGTGGTAGAGCGTGTTGCGGAGGGCGCGCCGGGCGGCAAACTGGTCCAGGTCAGGCCAGAACATCGCTGCCAGGCTGTCGCGGCGGTGATAACCGGCGCCGCCGATTGCCAGATATGCCAGGAGGGCGAACCGCTTGGGCTGCGCCGGGAGCGAACTGAGGTCCCGTCCATCCGGGCTGCGGAGAGCGTGAAGTCCCAGCAGGGTGAGCTCGATCATGACGGTCCGAATGTACGATTCGGCCCGTCGCCCGGCAACAAACGCCCAGGCGACGGGTCGTTCTCATCTTGGCGCGATGCCAAGTCAGGGATCGATGCCGCCGGCAGCGTCATCACGAGCGCAAATTTTTCAGGGACAAGGACCATGATACGCAGGAATGAGCCATGACCCCGTCGTTTCGAGCAGCGCTTCCCGGCCTCCTGCTGCTCACGCTGGCATCGGCCCCGGCTGGGGGCCCGCCGTCGAAGGTGGTTGCTGCGCGCACCCGCACCTATTTCATCGCGGCCGATCCGGTGGCCTGGGACTACGTTCCCGGGGGGCGAGACGACATTGTCGGCGCGGCCTACGCCGACACCGCCTTTTTCGGAGGCGGACCGCCGCGCCCGATGTCCACCGTGTATCAGAAGGTGCTCTACCGGGAATACACCGACAGCACGTTCAAGACACTCAAGCCGAGGCCTCCCGAGTGGGCGCACCTCGGCTTCCTCGGGCCGCTGATCCGGGGGGTGGTGGGCGACACGATCCGGGTGGTCTTCCGCAACAACGGGGACCGACCCTACAGCGTGCACCCGCACGGCGTGCTGTATGACAAGAGTTCGGAGGGTGTGCCCTACAACGACGGCACCAGTGGCGCCGACAAGGCCGACGACGGCGTCCCGCCCGGTAGCACACATGTCTACGTGTGGCAGGTGCCGGAGCGCGCCGGGCCCGGTCCGATGGAAGGCAGCTCGGTGATGTGGATGTACCACTCGCACGTGGACGAGGTGAGGGACATCAACACCGGCCTCTTCGGCCCGATGATCATCACGGCGCGGGACAAGGCTCGGCCCGACGGCTCGCCCAATGATGTGGATCGCGAGATCGTCGCGTCATTCATGCAAGTGGAGGAGCTGGACAGCTGGCTCAAGAATGCCAATTTCGGGCCGTCGCCTGATTCACTGCTCAAGCTTGGGCCGAAGACGAATCCGTCCCTTCCCCAGGACATCTACCCCTGGTTCGTCAAGTTCACCATCAACGGGTTCGTGCACGGCAGCATGCCGCTCGCCGACCTGACGGTGCGAAAGGGCCAGCATGTGCGCTGGTACCTCATGGCGTCGACCAACGACTTCGACTTCCACTCACCCCACTGGCACGGCAACACGGTGGTGATCAACGGCATGCGCACCGATGTCACGGCCTTGCTGCCGATGCAGATGGTGACCGCCGACATGGTGCCCGACGATGTCGGCACCTGGCTCTTCCACTGCCATGTCTCCTTCCACAACGAGGAAGGGATGGCGGTGCGGTACCGGGTGGAACGGTAGGGGACGCGGAAGGCGGGATCCAAGTCTTCCCGCCTGCTACGGCTTCAAGACCGTCCACTCGATCTCATTCAGCAGGTTCCCGACCGCTTCCGCTGAATCGGTGGTGTAGGCAAAACAGCCGGGGCCGCCGTCCTGGGTGACGCCATCGAGCCGGCCCACGGTCTCCCGCACCCAGTCGTCGCGAGTGAACGAGCGCCGGAGGCAAAGCCGCACGTGGTAGGGTTTGTCGAGCCGGAGCGGCTTGAGTTCGCCTGCCTTTACCCGCTTCACTGCACGTCCG